>JBELAI010000175.1:0-12503 GCA_049508975.1 Occallatibacter sp.
CCGGCAGCCTTCATTTCCAGCTCCACGAATCCCAGTGAGCCGTTGTTGAATACAACCACCTTAACCGGCAGGTTGAGCTGCCGTAACGTCAACAGGTCGCCCAGCAACATCGCAATGCCTCCGTCGCCAGACAGGGTGACGACCTGTCGCCCCGGCATCGCGGCCTGTGCGCCGATGGCTTGAGGGAGGGCGTTGGCCATCGAGCCATGGATGAACGAACCCAGCAGCCGGCGTCTTCCGTTCATGCCAAGGTAACGTGATGCCCAAATCGTAGGCGTGCCTACGTCGCAGGCGAAGATGGCATCTTCTGACGCCAATTCATCCAACAGCTTTGCCACGAATTGCGGATGAATGGGAACGCGCCCCGGATTACCTACCGCGAGTTCGTCCAGTCCCTTGCGAGTGTTGGCGTAGTGTTGCAGGCAACCGTCGAGGTGGTATCGATCCGACTTGTCCTCCAGCAAGGGCAACAGAGCATGCAGGGTCTCCTTCACCGTGCCAACAATGCCCACATCCACTCGAGTTCGACGGCCAATCTGGTCACCGCGCAGATCGACCTGAATTATCTGCGCATCCGTTGGATAGAACTGCTGGTAAGGAAAGTCGCTGCCGAGCACGAGTAAGGCATCACAGTTCATCATCGCTTGATAACCAGACGAGAACCCGAGAAGGCCGGTCATTCCGACGTTATAAGGATTGTCGTACTCAATGAATTCCTTTCCGCGCAACGCATGGACGATTGGGGCCTTCAGTCGACCCGCGACCTCAAGCAGTTCCGGACGCGCTCCAGCGCAGCCCGCGCCGCCAAGAATCGTAACGGTCTCTGCGTCATTCAGCGCGTTCACCGCTTTCTCCAGGGACTCTGAGGAAGGCAGAACAGCTGAAGTCGAGTAATCAAGACCGAGAGAGAGTGGTTGTGAGTCACAGTGGCGCAGAGCGATGTCACCGGGAATGATAATGACCGCCACGCCTTGCCGGGCGATCGCTGTGCGCATGGCAATTCCAAGCACACGTGGCATCTGTTCGGGTTGCGAGACCAATTCGCAGTAGTAGCTGCAATCCTTGAACAAATGCTCGGGATGAGTCTCCTGGAAATAACCACTTCCAATTTCGGAACTGGGGATTTGCGCTGCGATCGCGAGTACTGGCACACGGGTGCGATGACAGTCATAAAGGCCGTTGATCAGGTGGAGATTCCCTGGACCACAACTGCCGGCACACACTGCAAGTTTTCCGGTGATTTGCGCCTCGGCTCCTGCGGCGAAGGCTGCTGTTTCTTCATGCCGCACATGCAGCCAGTCGATTTGGCCGCTCGTTCGCATGGCGTCCGTGAGGCCGTTGAGCGAATCGCCCACGACGCCGTAGACCCGCCGCACTCCGGCCTTGATTAACGTCTCGATGAACACCTCACTAACGGTCATGACTATACTGCCCTCCTTGTTCTGAACTGGACTCCCGGCGCGGAATCTTTCCCTGTGTGTGCGATAGCGTGTGATCTTTTGGACGAGTCATCTCTTCGAGCGTGAAGATGAACGACTCGTATGGCATACCGGTCGCTTGCTGCAGTCCCATCTCACAGGTCCGGTTCGCTGACAGATAGACCTCGGCGGGATGCGCGTCGAGGTGGGCCTTTTCCTCGCGAGTCGCCGAGACAACAAGCTCTGGGTGCAGCAAGCCGCGATCTCCGGCGGTTCCGCAGCACGTTGTTCCGATTGGCACGATCACCTCGTCGGCGAGGGCGCTGACTATCTCGATCAGCTTGTCCTCGAGACCAAGATGAATGGTGGAACAAGTGGGATGCACCACCGCTCTGTTCAGCTTTCGATTGATTTGGAGGCTTGGGAGTAATTGGTGAACCCAGGCGATTGCGTCGACGATCTGGATCTTGTTGAACCGCTCTTTTCTCGCGGGGTCGATGTGAGTTCGTACATCATCCAGGAGGCCGTGCGTACATGAGACAGCATCAATCACGACCGGCAGCGTGCCTTCGCTACTCCAGTCCCACATCGCATCCGCGATCGCCGCAGCCATCCATTCATGCCCAAGCCGGTAGCCCTTGGAACTCCAAGGCGTTGAACAGCAGAGGCCGCGCACATTCGCTGGAATCCAGATTGGTTGGCCAGCGCGGGCGGATAGCGCGACAAGCGCCTCCGGCAAGGTCGGTCGCCGGGCCATGCCGGTCGCTCGGCCAAAGATACGGTTGATGCATGCCGGGAAGTAGACGGCGGCGGCACCTTGCTGCGCAGTCTGGGGAAGGTTGCGTGGCGCCTTCTGTGGCATCGGTCCAGGGACTGACGGAACGAGGTCTTTGCTGAGTGCCGCTCTGGCCACGGCGGTCAGGCCTGTCAGGACGCCAACGCCAACGGTTCTCGATATGACTTCGGTCACGCCCATTCCGATGCGGGCGATGGTTTCTACGCGCCGCCAGTGCTTGGCGATAGCGAGCGCAACCTGTTCGCGGGCGTCTGTGTTTTCGCGCTGGCGGAAGGACTTGATCAGCGCGCCAGTGTTGATCGATACCGGACAAGGCTCGGCGCATGTTCCGTCCGCGGCACACGTCTGGATACCGTCGTATTCATATTCCTTGAGCAGTTGCGCAAGCATCTGGGAACCGACCGGCTGGCGAGCCATCTCGCGCCTGACGACGATGCGTTGGCGGGGCGTCATGGTGATGTTGCGCGACGGACAGACCGGCTCACAGAAGCCACACTCAATACAGTGGTTGGCATCGGAGACGTTCTCGATCGGAGGGGTCGACTTAAATCGCCGCAGATGAATTCCATCGTCGCGACTGAGGACGCTGTCCGGGGCCAGCACTCCGTCCGGGTCGGCCAACTTCTTTATCCGCCACATTATTTCTGTCGCTTTATCACCCCATTCACGCCGTACAAAGGGAGCCATGTTGCGCCCTGTTCCGTGCTCAGCCTTGAGCGAACCGTCATATTTGTCGATCACAAGCTCAACCAGGTCATCCATGAATGCGCTGTAGCGGGCGAGATCAGCTGGGTCGTCTAACTTTGGGGTGAGAGTGAAATGCAAGTTGCCAAACGCGGCGTGCCCTGCCACGCCAGGCAGAAAACGGTGCTTAATCAGCAGCGCCTGCAGATCGTGTGCGCCTTCGGCAATCCGGGCCGTAGGAAAGCAGACGTCTTCATTGACGACGGCCGTTCCCTCCGGTCGTAGCTTCCCAATAATCCCGAGCAAACCCTCACGTATTCGCCAGTCGATCTCGATCGCCTTGGCGTCGCGGGTGAAATCCAGCGGTTGCAGCAGGTTGGCATTGGCGACAAGCGCGCGTACCGCAGACTCGGTATGGTCAAGGGCCGCGTCGTCCGTTCCCGTAAACTCGACCAGCAATGCGGCGGCCTTGGGATCGAGTGTCCTCCAGTACTCGGGTGTTCCGGGGAACGCTTGGGCAGCAGCCGTCAGTGCAGGAGCGACCATTAGCTCCACTGCCTCAGCACCAAGGGAAACGAGACTTGGCACCAGCGCAACTGCTTCGTCGATTGACGGCACTGGAATCCATGTAACACAGGTTGCGCCCGGCGTCGGGAGTGTGTTAATCACAACTTCTGCGATGAACGCGAGCGTCCCTTCGGAACCAACCATGAGCCGACGAAAGATATCTAGCGGCGTCTCGGCGTCGAGTAGAGCATCGAGCCGGTAACCTGTTGTATTCCGGATCATGTATTTGTGTCGCACTCGCTCGACGAGCGCGCGGTCAGCGATCAGCTCGGCGCGTAGCTGGAGCAGGCCCTGGGCAAGGTCGGGTTCGGCGCGCATGAAAACTGCCTCGGCATCCGGCTGCGCCGTATCGATCACGGTTCCAGAAGCCAGCACGATGGTCATCGATCGCACCGTGTGATAGGCGTCGCGGTCAATTGTGCACCGCATCCCGCCGGCGTTATTGGCCACGACACCGCCGATAGTACATGCGTTGATGCTCGCGGGGTCCGGCCCCAGACGGCGTCCGTGTCTGCGCAGGTAGGCGCTGGCGTGTCCGAGAATGACGCCGGGGCGGACCCGAAGCGCAAGGCTTCGTTCGTCGAATGACATGCCGTACCAGTGTTTGCGGACATCGATCAGGATATCGTCGGACTGAGCCTGTCCGCAGAGGCTGGTCCCGGCAGCGCGGAAGGTTGCATGACGTCCGTTCTCCCGGCAGTATTTCAGCAAAACGACGACGTCGTCGATCGTGCGAGGCGCTGCGACAACCTGTGGAATGAGGCGATATGGGCTGGCATCGGAGGCGTAGCGTACAAGGTCAATAGCACGGTGTAGAACCTGTTCGGCACCGATCAACTCACTGAGCGCGTTTTTCAAGTCTGTTGGCGTTCCAGAGGCCAACTCGTCGGAAACACGATCTTCGGTGGGGCTGCCTGGCGGGCGACCGATCCGAGCTATGTCTGGTTGTAATAGCGCCATGATGGCGTGGTTCTCCTCGTTGGTAATCGAATGTGATCAGCGTTCGACGATCCGGTTGGTAATTCGGCCGATTCGCTCGATCTCGACTTCGACCGTGTCGCCGTCGTGCAGAAACATGGGTGGTTTCCTGGTGGCCCCGATGCCGTCCGGCGTGCCGGTCGCGATGAGGTCGCCTGGCTTGAGTGTCATCGCGCCTGACGCGTAGGCTGCGATCTTTGCCGCGGAGAAGATGAGATTTGATGTGTTGCCATCTTGGACTGTGTTGCCGTTAACACGCGTCTGGATTCGCAGTCGATCAGGATCTGGGATTTCGTCGGCTGTAACAATCCATGGGCCGAGCGGCCCTGAGCAGTCAGTGTTTTTGCCGAGCGTCCAGCGCTCACTGGCCATTTGAAATTTGCGCGCACTGAGGTCGTTGAAACACGCGTAGCCAAGGAAGCCGGCTTGGGCCACTTCGGGTGCGACGTCTCGAAGCTCCTTGCCGACGACCACGGCCAACTCGCCTTCCCAATCGAAGTAATCGTCGCGTGGCGGGATGGGAATGGATTGACCATCGACTGCCAAAGTTGATCGCCAGCGCGCGAAAATATCGGGCTGCTCTGGCAGTTTAAGATCTGTTTCTTGGGCATGAGCGGCGTAGTTCAGCCCCGCACAGAGCACTCGCGCGGTGTCCGGCAGCGGCGGCACTTGTATAAGATTGGCAATCGGTTTTCCGTCCGAGTGCGCCTGGGCAGCAAGCAGAAGGCTCCGCTGAGGGTCGGCCCAGAATTCATCGAGGTCGGCGAATGGCAACGCCTTGTCGTCGAGGACCCTGGCCATTGTACGACGGTCACCGTTCTGAAATGCCATGAGCTTCATTGGCGATCTCCTGATCCCAAGACGACTTCAACGCGTTGCGCTCAGCCGGTCCAGTCTTTGAGGAAACGCATGAGTTCTTCGTTGACAATGTCCGGCCTCTCCTCCTGACAGAGGTGTCCGCATTGAGGCATACCGCGGCCGCGCACGTCTTCGGCCATTCCGCGCCACACATCCAAAATGTTGAAGAAGCGACTGTTCACCTCAAAGTCCTCGCCCCATAAAACGAGGACCGGGCAGGTTATCGGTTGTTCGGCATCCTCCTTGTCCTGCCTCACATCCTCAGCGGTTGCGCGATAGTCCATCGCAGAGCCGCGAACGGCTCCCGGTTGCTGGTAGGCACGGACATAGACGTCGATCTCCACTTGAGACAGCAACTCGGGGTTGTACGACCAGGAGCGGTAGAAGTGGGTCAACCACGTCTCCTCGCGCCCGGCGATGAGGGCTTCCGGCAGATCAGGAACGCCAAGAAAAATGGAGAACCAAGCGGTGTGATTTAAGCCGGGACTCCAATTCTCTACCAAGATTCTGGTGGGGACGTTATCCAACGCGGCAAAGCGGTCGATCCGGTCCCTATAGTCCTTGGCGAAACGCGTTCCCACCCTTGCGCCCCGGTCATGACCGATGATGGGGGCGCGCTTGTGCCCATGGTGGTCCATCAGTGCCGCGAGGTCGTTGGCCATGGTGCGCTTGTCGTAACCTGAGTGCGGCTTCTCGGTCCCGCCGTAACCGCGCAGATCGGGAGCGATGACGGTGTACCGCTCTGCAAGCACCGGTATCTGTTTGCGCCATGCGAACCAAGTCTCTGGAAAGCCGTGCAAGAGATAAACCGGCGGACCGTCTCCAGCACTGACCCAGTGCTGAATGATCCCGTTGAGGCGAGCGGTGTGGTGTGTGACTCTCGTCGATACGGTCATGATTCTCTCCCATTGCTTGGCTGGGAACGCAGCGGCATCTGCAGCCGGAGGTTGCCGGTCGCACGGACGTAGACGGGCCCATACGTCAGCTTTTTGGTCCGCTCAAAAGCAGTATGCTGCGCCGGATCCAGTTCAATATTGCCGCCACTGGGTGCTTCGAGTTCTGCATTGTCATAGCCCTTAGGCGCAACGCAATTCCCTATCTTGGCCGTCACAACAACTACGTCACCGGTTGCAGCAGAAAAAAGTTTCAGGCTGATCACCTCGTGCGGCGAACACCTGTCGGTTGCTTCCGGCATTTTGCCTTCACATCTCTGACACATGCGAGATGACCGATCTCCATTCGCTCTGAACGGCCACAGTGATCGATTTGGCCTTGCAGTAACGGCACTTATCCCGGAATACTTCGACGAACTGCTACGGATTAGCGGGGGAATGCGCGGCGGAGTTTCCCTGAATCGCTGTTAGGCGTGGCCTGGTCCGAATACGCTGTTCTGGTGTCATCACTTCCGCCCCTGCCCGCCTCGCACCTGGGCTTGAACCTAAGCTATTCCAGACCTGAATTTCTGCACACCTCTTAAACCACAGAATTCTTCCTAGGTTTTTCTACAGGTCCGATGGTCTGGTCGATAAAAACTGCGAATCGCGATCAATCCAGATTTCGCGTTTCGTCCTTTGAGCGAAATAGGGCTCTTATCCCGTGAAATCGTCGAACGCGAACTCCCTTCTGGAAGACGATCCCTCCGGGGACTGTTAGCCTAATCTCGGTTCCGGATCTGGGTGAACTCACGATCGTGAGCTTGCCTACAATGCGGACAGCTCGCTCGCGCATTCCCTGCAGTCCGAAGTGTCCGTCCTTGCCCCGATCTGCGACTTCGGAATCGATGCCTAAGCCATTGTCAGCTACACGCAACGAGAGGTCGTGTCCATAAGTGAGTTCGACTTCCAATCGGCTGGCGGACGAGTGCACACAAGCATTACGGATTGCTTCATATCCGATGCGGTAGATCTCATCACGGACGATGGGGTGAATCCTTTTGGCGTCCCCTACGACAGCAAGATTGACCGTCATTGAACCTGGGGTGAGGCAGTCTTCCATTGCCCTCTGAAGAGCTTGAGCGAGATCGTTCGTCTCTACGGTCGAAGTGCGCAGAGAGTTCAGAGCTGTCCGTCCTTCCTGCGTTGCCTGGCCAAGCCACCTGGATAAACTCTCTAAGGCACGCCGCATCCGCAACGGATCGCTTGACATATCCAGGGCGTCATCGGCAACCAGCTTGCTGCCTTGGATAGTCTGAAGGAAGGTGTCATGAAGGTCCTGCGCAATACGCATTCGTTCTCGAAGTCTCTCATCGAAGCGATCGTCAATGGCCTTGGCAATCTGCCGGAGCCGCAAGCGGTGGAGGGCCCACAAAATCGCGAGGACAAAGATAATGCAAAGGACGCGAAACCAGTTCGTTTGGTACCAAGCGGGGGGTATACGAAAGCCAATCGACGTGCCCACATCATTCCAGACTCCGTCGTTATTGCATGCGGTAACATGGAATCGATACATGCCTGGTGCGAGGTTGGTGTAGAAGGCCTCTCTCCGCGTGCCAACATCCTGCCATTCTCGGTCCCATCCGTCCAACTTGTATCGGAATCGCACCCTTTCAGGTATCGAAAGGCTTAGACCGGTATATTTAAATCGAACGTCCTCCGTCAGTGCCGGAAGCAATATGCCGGTATAAGGAGCGTATTCCTTTCCATCTGCAGAAATGGACAGAATCGAGACCGGTGGAGCAAGCTGATTCTTCGAAATTATCCGAGGGTCGATCTTTGCCATTCCATTGCGCGTTGCAAACCAGAGCAAGCCGTCGCTACCCTGAACCGCGCTGGTGTAGCCGGAGCCCGCCGCCTGTAACGGATCGGGCAGGTCACTCAACTGATCAAACGTTTCATATTTGACCTTGTGAGATGGATCCCTGAAGACATGCTCAACCTCGTCCTCGGGAATGTGGACTATGCCTTGATGGGCGCTCAGCCACGCCCCGTCACGAGCCGTCGCTACAACGCTATCGACGTCAGCAAATATGTTGCCATCTTCGGCCACGACAGTGTGAAAGGTATCGCCCTCTAGAAAAGCTATCCCCAGATCGCCCGCAGCCCATAATTGTTCGCCTGATCGATTAAGTAAACGAACAGGGCCGATCGATAGATCCTTTTCAGTGGAAAAACTTCTAACAACGCCTTCGGTCAGGACAGCTACCTGTCTTCTTCCAGGGAACGCTAACCAGAGGCGGCCCCTGGAATCAGTGACAAGTGCAGAGGCCGATGCAGTTGGATTGTCATTGAAGATGTCAATATGGTTCCAAACACCATCGCGTAATTTGTAGATACCCTTAGGAATGACCGAAATCCAAAGGTTGCCAGCGCTATCCTTCGTCATCGCACGGACTTTAGTCTTCTTTTCGAGGTCCTGTGGCACCGCGACTTTGGCGAAATGCCGCTCTTTCCATTGGAACAGTGTCCCATGGAACAGGGAGCTGTTTCCATCATTGCTGTATAGCCATATGACGCCGTCCGGATCCCTGCACGCCAGCAAAACGTTTCTTGGTGCGTTTTGAACCGGGGTTCCCTCCGGAACTCTCACCATCTCACCGAAAGCTGACGCGGCGAAAACTTCTCTGTTGGCGCCGGGAATAAGCGAGAAATCGTGTTCACCGGGTTGAAGCGGGAACCAGGACAGGTTGCGATAGCGCAAACGATCCAATCCGGCGTTGGTGCCAATCCAGATATTTCCTTCCCGGTCCTCCAAAAATGTTGTGGCATGGTTATCGCTCAACCCTTCCGCTTCGGTGAATCTTTCAACTCCGGGAATCGGCTTCGAGAAGGTGGCCCCATGCAGCTGATTCGGAAATGGAATATGCAAAATTCCACTTCCCCAGCTACCAATCCACAAGCCGCCACTACGATCAAACATGGGTCTCCAGTCCGCGACCCCTATATTGGCCGAGCTTCGTTTCTGGAGGCCAGCTTGCTTTTGAAGCGGACCCATGAAATTCTCACGCGGTTCTGTCAACCACAGTTCGTTGTCAGGCGCTTCGAACAGCTCATCTGATGTCGCGGACAGCCCTGCATCCTGAAATTGCCGCCCGCCTCGGGGCAAGAAGAAGATTCTATCTTTGCTCGCTGCCCAGACAGTTCCCGCATGATCAACAATGACGCTCCAGGTAGTGTTTCCTGGATAGTTCCAGTCCATCCCTATCTTCTGCCAGTGATTGCCATCGAATCGCGCCAATCCTCCCAAAAACGCTGCCCAGACTACTCCTTCCTTGTCTTGCGCAATACATCGTGTTTGGCCGGCCGGAATACCGTCACGTTCAGTAAAGTTCGTAATCTTGCCGTTCTTGAGAAAGCTCGCTCCGCCTTGGTTATAGCCGATCCATAAGCCGCCATCCTGTGAACCCAAGAGCACATTTAGCACCGTTTCGTGAAGTAATGAGCCGTTTTGTGGCGTGTAGCGCCCTATGGAGAGACCGTCGAAGCGGAACAGACCATCGCTGCCTCCGATCCACAGAAAGCCGTCCGCTGTTTGAGCAAGCGAGAGGATGGCGCCCGGTAGCCCGTCTTTTGCGGTCCATGATGTGTGGTAAAAGCCGTTGGCAGTCCGTTTCGAATCAAGTGCGACCGCTGGAAGAGACGTCGGTGTCACCAACAGGCCTATTAGAGAACCCATTACATATAAATTGCTTGGGATAGATATACAAGCTAAGGCAAATGCGACAGCTGTAGTCAGACGATAGTTATGAAACGATACAGACTTCGAAAGATCGTTGGCCTCAAGGCCACTCCTCATCTTTATTGCCGTCACAGGTACCCCCAGATTGGGCTGCGCTTTTCCGACCCGAGTTGCCAGGTCAGATATTCCATCTAGACGGCGAAGTCCACTAGCGTTCTGGACTAAATTAGGCGATTTCATCGTGTTTCGGAACATTTGAATCTTCAGTTGTCGGCCTGTAGATATCTACAGGCCATCGAAACTTCGTCAGGCTCGAAGTGAGTCACGCTGAGTCGCAATCGTAACCGCGTGTGTCCGATCGTTGGCCCGAAGTTTATCTACCAGATTCTTGATCGGGAAGTTGACTGTGGTCCCGCAATAGCGGGCCGATCCGCGATTTGCTTGATCCATCAACCGTCTCTGACGAGACGGAGCACCACCAGTTCCCGGTTCCAAAGGTCTTCGTCTCCCAGATGCTGAACGAGACGCGGAGGCACCGCCGGTGGAATGTGACTCCACGCAGAGTGGACCAGTCGGGTGACATCGAGCAATTCATCTTTCGGCAAGCTCTCGAGGATGTCCGCCGAAGCTCTTCGACTGCATTCAAGTCCAAGGCGATCGAACTGATGCCTCAGGTTGAGAAAAGGCGTGACATATAAGCAGGCGCGGCGCTAAAGCTCCCCCCAACTCCTATGGGGAATGCAGTGGCCGTCGGTGTCCTGTAGAAAAATGCAGCATAAAAGCTAGTGACCTTGGGGTGGTCACAAACGCAACTTGTGTTCAATCTGGTGACTGTGAGAGATCCCGAAGCCGAGCGGAGACCGCAGAGGCGCTCCCAACCACTTTCGATCATGTCAAAGAATGCACTATTCAGAACGTTGGGCTTCACACCTATCTTGGCGCATTTAACGTCCAGCTTTACCGCGACGAACCACCGGGGGAAATCATGGATCGAGAAGTCAGTGTGTCACATATCGGCCAATCGGAGAGCCAAGACTCTCCAGATTTGCGGAAGCCGGCCACAAATAAGATTGCAGATTTGTCGCGCCGGCGAGTTGTCATCGGAGGCGTAGCGATGGTCGCGGGTATGAGCTTGCCCGCGGTCGCATCGGCCGTTCAACCCCGACCGGCGACTCAGTCACCCTTAAATGGAAGAAAAGAAGGAGAAGACAGGATGAACATGATCACGACCAAAGACGGCACCCCTATTTTTTATAAGGACTGGGGATCAGGGCCAGTCGTAACGTTCTCGCACGGTTGGCCACTCAGCGCAGATGCGTGGGATGCTCAGATGTTGTTCCTGGGCCAAAGAGGCTTCCGCGTCATTGCTCACGATCGCCGCGGCCACGGCCGCTCGGGACAGCCGTGGAACGGTAACAACATGGATCAATACGCCGACGATCTCGCCGAGCTCGTAGAGCGCCTGGATCTGCACGACATGACAATGGTCGGCCACTCGACGGGCGGCGGTGAGGTTGCCCGCTATATCGGAAGACATGGCAACGGTCGAGTTTCAAAGGCCGTATTGATCGCCGCTGTCCCACCCCTGATGTTGAAGACCGACAAGAATCCAGGTGGACTTCCGCTTTCGGTTTTCGACGATATCCGGAGCGCTGTCGTGAACGACCGTTCCCAGTTCTTCCGGGATCTGAGCCTTCCGTTCTATGGCTACAATAAGCCGGGTGCGAAGGTTTCTGAAGGTGTCCGCGAAGCGTTCTGGAGGCTTGGCATGCAATCCTCGATCATCGGTGCTTACGATTGCATCAAGGCATTTTCTGAGACGGATCAGACCGAGGACCTCAAGAAGATCGAGGTGCCACTGTTGGTTATTCAAGGTGACGCGGATCAGATTGTGCCGATTGACGATTCGGGGCGATTGACAGCAAAGATCGTCAAGAACGCGAAGCTGGATGTTATTCCCGGAGCTCCGCACGGTCTGTGCACAACCCACGCGGATGTAGTTAATCAACATCTGCTGGAATTCCTCAAGAGCTAGAAGAACGGGCCGAAATCCATTGACCGTTCTTTGTCCATAGAAACCCATCTGATGTCCGACCTGAAGTGAGGACTCAGCGGTGCAGACCTCTCTTTACCGATTTGATGAGGGAGATCGGGTTGCCTTTGGATCTGAGGGGCGGACGCTTGTTCCTGACCGACCTGGGAGGCTCCATTTACGGCACAACTCTCGACGGATCGAACGAGACGATGATGCTTGCTGCGCGGGAAATCTGACTGGCATCGGCTACCTCGATTTACCTGTCGGTGAATAAAAACTGAACTGGCGAAGAGGCACATTCAATTACTCCAGCCAATTTAATCCACTCAATGGGATGCTGATAGGTGTTCAGCATGCACAGGAGAGCAGAGTCATTCGGAAAGCTCAGTCTCTTCGGAGTTCCGGCGATCTTGGGATTTACTTCAAGCGCCGTTCAAATGGGGCCCGTTCCAATTCTTCGATTCCACATTGACAAAGAAATACGCCTAACCTAAGGAGCTTTTCATGAAACCGACAGTCTTTAGTCTAGTGGTGTCTGCCAGGTGCTTGGAGG
>JBELAI010000176.1:0-12435 GCA_049508975.1 Occallatibacter sp.
GGATCCACGTGGCGCCGAACCAGTCGTCTTCCTGACCTTTGTCGAGGATAATCTGCAGGCAGCCGATCCAGACCACCAACGTGCCCAGACCGATGCCGTCAAAGCTGATCGATTTCGATCCCCGCATGTTCGGAGGGTCTTTGACAAATCGGCCGATCATAAGTATCGCCAGGATGCCAACCGGGATGTTGATGTAGAACGCGTAGCGCCAGCTATAAGCGTCAGTGAGCCAGCCCCCCAACGTGGGCCCGAGGACAGGAGCGCACACCACGCCGAACCCGAATACCGCCATGGCGACGCCGCGCTTCTCGGGCGAAAAGCTCTCCAGAAGAATGGACTGCGACAGGGGCTGAAGAGCTCCGCCGCCTGCCCCTTGCAGTACACGTGCCACCAGAATGAAACCGAGCGTGGGCGCAGCGCCGCATGCGAATGACGATGCCGTAAAGATGGCGACACAAATGATGAAGAAGCGCTTGCGCCCGATCCGCATCGCAAACCAATTCGAGGCGGGCAGCACGATTGCGTTGGCGACTAAGTAGCTGGTCAGCACCCATGTCGCTTCGTCGGTGGAGGCCGACAGTGAGCCCGCGATGTACGGAAGCGCAACGGAGGCAATCGCGGTGTCCAGAACTTCCATGAACGTCGCGAGCATGACGGCGACGGCTATGATCCACGGGCTCTGGGCTCGGGAAGCGGCTGCGGGGGACTGAGTCGCGGCGAACGGCCGCTCCGCGACCGATCCTCCTGCTAGCGCTGCTTCCCGCTTCGCCATGCTTTGCTCGCTCCTGGTGTTTCACACGTATAGATCGATGCCACGCGCAGTCGCGGTGGAAAAAGGAGGTTCGTCGCGGATGAACCGGACATTGGCGCTCGAACCTCCACGACTGATCTGAAAGCTCAAAGGGCTCCCTCGGTCCAGAAGTCGTCAGGTAGGTTTACAACGATGGGTTCGGAAGTGCTACGAACGACCACCCATTGAAAAGGGACCTCGCTTGAAGGATTTATTTCCTGGTGCGGAAGCCACGCCGGGACATAAAGAAAATCCCCGGCGTGTGCAGTCGCATTAAACTCCCCTCGCTCTCCCCAGCGAATGTATGAATGACCGCTGAGGACATAGACGATCGTGTGTTGCTCTCCGTGGTGATGGATTCCCGTCCGGGCTCCAGGTTCGACTCGGAACAGGCCTCCCCAAATTGGCGACTCGATGCCTGCGCCTGGATGGATGGCAGCCAGGCGCAGTGATCCGGAGGTTTGTGCAGTGGCAGAGTCTAATTGTTCTGGACGGACTACACGAATCGATTGATATTGCATGGCTCCTCCCTGGGTGACATTTTCTCTAGCCGCGCAGGCTTGCCGGCGGGTGGCTCACTGCGGAAAGTTCTTCGTACGCTGCCTGCGGCAACTCGAGCCCTGCCGCCGCAACGTTTTCTTCCAGGTGCGCAGCCGACGATGTTCCAGGAATCGGCAGAATCACCTTCGCTCTCTTGAGCAGCCAGGCCAATGCTACTTGCAGCGGCGTGGCATTTAGTTCCCTAGCGACCTTCTCGATCGCGACGTCTGCCTTTCTTCCCTGACCGAGCGGTGCCCATGGCAGGAAGGCAATACCATTCTCTGTGCAGTAATCGACGATGAAGTCGGACTCGCGGTCGGCAAAACTATAGCGGTTTTGTACGGAGACGATGGGCACGATCCTGCGGGCACGTTCGATATGCTCGCGCGTGACGTTGGAGAGTGCAACATGGCGGATCTTGCCCTGCTCTCGCAACTTCGCCAGCGATTCAACCGATGCCTCGAAGGAGACGACATTGTCGGGAGCATGGAGTTGGTAAATATCGACTCGGTCGAGGCGTAGACGCTTGAGGCTGCCCTCCAGCGCGTTGGTCAGGTGTTTGGGGCTGGCGTTGTGCGTCCATTGGTTCGGTCCGGGGCGCTCCCAACCGCCCTTGGTCGCGATCACCAGTCCCGCTGGGTATGGAAACAGCACCTCGGCGATTAACTCCTCAGAAGTGGCGGGTCCGTAGGAGTCTGCTGTGTCGATCAGGTTAACGTCCAGTTCAATCGCTCGCTTCAAAGTCGCAAGCGACGCCAACTTGTCCGCTGGAGGTCCCCAGATTCCTGGGCCCGTAATGCGCATAGCTCCGTAGCCTAGTCGATTGACGGTGAGGTCGCCTCCAATGGTGATTGTGCCTGAGGCTGCAGCAGTAATGACTTGAGTTTGGCTCATAGAAATCTCTCCACAAATGCGAGGTTGATTGTTGGGGTTGATGGTTCAAACAATTTGATGCAGTGTCTTTTCATGAGAGGCAGCCCACTTTCACAGTCGTTGCGGGAGCTGCGATGCATCCCATCCGCCGCCAAGGGCCTTGACCAGCAATACACTGGCTTCGAAGCGCCGTTGCGTGATTGCAATGTCGTTGCGCTCATTTTGAAGCAGCGCTGTTTGCCAGGTGATCACCTGGAGATAGGTATCGACACCATCCTCGTAACGCGTGTTGAAGAGGTCAAGCGATTGCTGCGCCGAGGCGGTAGCGTCGTGCTGCTGGCGCGCTTCGATTTCAAGATTGTGCAGCGCGTTCAGATTGTCCTCAACCTGCTGGAATGCGGTGAGCGTGGTCTGGCGGTATGCGGCGACGGTACCGTCGTATTGCGCGAGGGCGATGTCGGACGTGGCGCACCGGCGGCCGTGATCGAAGAGCGTCTCGGACAGCGTTGAGCCAACAGCAAAGAAGCGGCTCGGCCACGAAAACCAATTGACCGCAGATGTGCCCATGAATCCAGCCGCTGCCGACAGTGACAGCGTAGGATAGTATGCCGTTTGAGCAATGCCGATTTGTTCATTGGCTGCTGCCATGCTGCGCTCGTATGAGGCGATGTCGGGGCGGCGTTCGAGCAACTGTGACGGAAGCATCCCGGGAATTGCCGGAATCGAAGGTGCGGCGACGGTGATCGGGTCGGGCGTCAAAGTAAAGACCGCCGGCGGCTTGCCGATGAGTACGGCGATTGCGTGTTCGTACATGGCGCGCTGAATAGCGACATCTGTGTCCTGCACCTGCGCCGCCTGGAGCTGCGTGCGCGCCTGGGTCACGTCGGAAAGCGGCGAGGCTCCACCGTTGTACCGGTCCTCGGTAAGTTGCAGGGCGCTTTGGAATGCCTTGACTGTGTCGTCGAGAAGCTTGACCTGGGCATCGGCCGAGCGGAGATCGAAGTAATCGACGGCCAACTCGGCATGCAATGAAAGCCGCGAAGTCTCAAGGTCAGCAGCCGAGGCCTGGGCCTGTTCCCGCGACTGCGCGACAGTGCGGCGGACGCGTCCCCAGAGGTCGATCTCATAGTCAAGATCGAAAGGAAGAATGAAGTTGCCGTCGCCGTTGTTGGCCCCCGAGACATTCAGGTACGGCTGATTGTTGGAGTCTCGAACTGCGCCCACGCTGGGCCCGACTCCAATCGTTGGCGCCTCAGACGCGCGGTTAAAACGGACGGCCGCGCGGGCGGCGCGGAAGTTTGCCTCTGCCTGTTTCAGCGTCTGATTGGCTGGATCGATCTGCGCTTCAAGAGTGTTGAGTTGCGGGTCGTTGAAAAGTGTCCACCAATCTCCTTTCAGTTGCGCGTCGCTTGGCTGCGCGGGCTTCCATCCGTCCTCGGGCTTGAAGTTTTCGGGCAGCGCCTCTTTGAACTCCGGCGCAAGCGGGGTGTTGGGGCGCACATATTGCGGGCCAACGCGACAGCCTGCTAACCAGAAGCACGCTCCCGCCGCGAGCGAAAAAGCCGCACGATGCAACATTTGGGTCTTGATCATGATTGGCCTTTCTGGCCCGCAATCTGCGGTTCTACTTCCATCCCGTTGGCAAGTGAGTCGGACGGATCTAGGATTACTTCGTCAGCCGTCGTCAGGCCGGAGGTGATCTCAACTGAATTGCCGAAGTCATGGCCGATCGTGACCGGCACAAGTTGGACGCGGCCGTCACGGACGACTCCGACGCGGAGGCCCTCGGCGCGGAATAGCAGTGCATTTGAAGGAATCGTAACGGCACTCCCAATCGCAGGCAGATTGAAGTGGACGAAGACGTACGCTCCGGGACGCAAGACACCTTTTGAGTTATCTACATCAACCTCTACATTTAGGGTGCGCGTGGCGTGATCGATGGCGTTGGCGTTGCGCACAATGGTGCCGGAAATCTTATGTTCGGGATTGGAGTCCTGCGTTAACGTCGCACTATCGCGATCGTGAATCGAGTCGGAGTAGACCTCGGGAACCGCGACATAGACGCGCAGCGTGCCGGTCGCATCCATGTGAAACAGTTCGCGTGGATTGGACGACCCCGAGCCGGCGTCGATTAGGTCTCCGATGTCCGTGTTACGCGCTGTAATGATGCCATCAAAGGGGGCAACGATGCGTTCGTAGCTCTGAAGCTGTTCGAGGCGGCGCACGTTGGCCTTGCTCGCGTCGACAGCAGCCTGCGCAGCGATGTAATTAGCACGGGTCTGGTCGGCTTCCTGCTGCGAAACGGCGTGTTTGGCCAGCAGGGCCTCCCAGCGATTGCTGGTCACACCGGCCAGGTCTGCGTTTGCCTGCATGCGCTCCAACTCGGCGCGAGACTGGTCCAGTTGCTGGTCGATCTCGGGTGTTTCAATCTCAGCCAGGAGGTCTCCCTTACGCACATGCGCACCGATGTCGAAGTACCACTTCTTCAGGTAACCGTTGGTGCGCGAATAGATGGGCGTATCGGTAAAGGCCTGCACACTCCCGGGCAGTTCGAGATCGTCGGCCTTGGATCCCTCCACCGGATGCACCACATTGACGGACAGGATGGCAGCGGCCTGAGTCACGTTCGCTACCGCTGCCTCATTTGCCGCGCGCACATGCAGACCCCAGGCGATTGCTGAGGCCAGCGCAACTGCGAAGACGGTGCCCAGCGCGCGGCGGCTTCCCGAAACTTGAGCAGGCGCGTCGACATTAGCCGCCGCAACAGCTTGCGGAGGCGCAACTGATGACACGGCGGTTCCAGATTGCCCCAGCTTGCCTTTCACGTCTTCCATTTCAACGGTTTCAATTTCAGTGCTCATGCGTGTTCCTCCACGAGACGCTTCTCCGTGCGTGCCCTTTCGTTTGGTTCTGAACCATGAATCAATGCGAAGACGCTGGGGACAAAGAGCAAAGTTGCGACAGTTGCGCAAAGCAGCCCGCCGATCACGGCGCGGCCCAGTGGCGCATTCTGTTCTCCACCGTCGCCGAGTCCAAGCGCCATCGGGACCATGCCGATGATCATGGCCAGCGCGGTCATGATGACGGGGCGGAAGCGGGTGATGCCCGCCTCAACTGCCGCGCGAACGGCGTTTCCGTGCTCGTCGAGGCGAATCTTTGCGAATGAGACAACCAGAATGCTGTTGGCCGTCGCCACGCCCATGCACATAATTGCGCCCATCAACGCGGGCACTGACAGCGTAGTGCGCGTAAGGAAGAGAAACAGCACAATCCCGGCCAGCGCCGCTGGCAGCGCCGTGATGATAATGAACGGATCGGTCCAGCTCTGAAAGTTGACCACGATGAGCAGATAAACCAGGACGATGGAGAAGACCAAGCCACCCAGCAGACCGGCATATGAACTACGCATCGTATCCACCTGGCCTTTGAGCGTGACGAACGTGCCTCGCGGCAGCGACTTTGAGTTGGCATCGAGAATCTCCGTAATCTGTCGGCTCACTGCACCCAGGTCACGGTCCTGCACGTTTGCATACACATCCACCACGCGCCGGATGTTGTAGTGATTTACAACCTCCATTTCATGTCCGCGGCCGACGCGGGCAAGATCGCTTAGGATTTCGGGATTTGCCGGAGTGACGGCTGTCGGCGTGCTCCGCATTGCGCGGTTGATTGGGATGTTCTCGAGGTCCTGCATTGTGTCCATCTTGTACTGCGGCGTCTGTGCCACCACGTTATAGTTCACCATGTTGTTCCAGTTGAGAAAAAACATGGGCGATACTTGAAAACTTCCGCTAAGCGTGTTCAGAACGCTTGTGGAGACGTCCTGCTCCGTGTATCCGCCCTGCGCGGCCTTCGTACGATCAACGTCTACCTGAAGAGTGGGATAGTCGAACGGCTGCTGAATGCGAATGTCGGTGATGCCCGGAACGCCACGGAGCTGGACAAGAAGCTTGTCTGCCTGGGCCTTGCTCGCAAACGCATCGTTGCCCTCAATCTGAACATCAATGGGAGCGGGCAATCCGAAGTTGAGAATCTGCGTGGTGATATCGGCGGGCAGCGTGTAAAACGTGGCTGCGGGAAACATGCGGGGCAGATTGCGCCTGAGTGCGCGCACATAATTTGCTGTAGGCTCGTGCTCGGGCCTGAGCGACACTAGAATGTCGCCATCCCCCGCGCCCAGCGTGCCGTTGGTGAGGTGTTGCGTGTTAAGGGCGCTGTAAGGCAGGCCGATGTTGTCAAGAATGTTGTCGATCTGCGCCGCCGGAATCTCATTGCGTATCTCTCCCTCGACCAGGTCGAAAAGCCGTGCGGTTTCTTCGATGCGCATTCCCGAAGGGCTGCGGACATGCAGGATGAACTGCCCGCTGTCAGTCTGAGGAAAAAAGTCTTCTCCAAGGAACGGCACGAGGACGAAAGCGGCGAGGCAGAGCCCCAGGAACGAGGGGATGAAGAGGCGGCGGCGGAAGACGAGGCCTTGCAGCAAGGAATGGTACCGCTCCCGCACGCGCTCAAATACTCGCTCAAACCCCTGCTGAAAACGCGCGAAGATTCCTTTCGCAGCGACGGTGCCGTGCTCCTTTGCTCGCAGCAAATACATCGCCAGCGTCGGCACCAATGTGCGGCTCAGCAAGTAACTGGCGAGCATGGCAAACACCACCGCCTCGGCCAGAGGTACGAATAGGAATCTCGCCACGCCACCCAGGAAGAACATGGGAAGAAAGACAATGCAAATACAGAGTGTTGAGACCAGTGCCGGCACTGAGATCTGCGACGCTCCCTCAAGAATTGCCTCGCGCAGTGCGTAACCTTCCTCAAGGAAGCGCTCAATGTTTTCGATGGTGACGGTGGCGTCGTCGACCAGAATACCGACAGCCAGCGCCAGGCCGCCGAGTGTCATCGTGTTGATAGTCTCGCCGATCAGGCCGAGAATGATGATGGACGTGAGAATCGATAATGGAATCGATATGGCGATGATCAGTGTCGATCTCCAGCTGCCCAGGAACACAAGGATCATGATCGCTGTCAGCGCGGCTGCAATGATAGCCTCGCGCACAACTCCCTGCACGGCAGCGCGGACAAAGATGCTCTGGTCCGACAGTGGCGTCATCTTCAACTGCGACGGCACCGTGCTCGCCACGCGGGGCAAGATTCCACGGATGCCCTTGACTACGTCCAGCGTCGATGCATTGCCGCTTTTCAGGATTGAGACCAAGACGCCGCGGTGGCCATCCTGGCGCACGATGTTTGTTTGCACCTGAAAGCCATCGCTCACGCTGGCCACGTCGCGCAGATAAATCGTCGTGCCATTCACCTGCTTGATCGGAATATTCGCAAGAGCTTCAACGGTGCGCGGCGAGCCGTTAGTCCTTACGTCATACTCCGATTGCCCGATCTTGATCGTGCCTGAGGGCATGACCACGCTTTGCAGCGCCAATGCGTTCAACACATCACCCGGAGCAATCCCTTTGGATTGCATTGCTGCCTGGTCCATGTTCACGCTGACCTGGCGCTGCTTGCCGCCATAGGGTGACGGCACCACGGCGCCGGGTACAGTGATAAGTTGCGTGCGAATGAAATTCGTTGCGTAGTCGTTCAGTTGAGCTTCCGACAGGCCGTCGCCCGAGATGCCGAGTTGCAGGATAGGCACACTGGATGCAGAGAAATTGATGATCTGCGGGGGAAGAGTGCCCGGAGGAAGCTGGCGCAATAGATACTGCGATGCCGCAGTCACCTGAGCATTAGCAGTATCGAGCGACGCTCCGGGCTGCAGAAACACCTTTACGATCGCTTCGCCGTTATATGTCGTCGACTCGATATGCTGGATATTGTCGACCAGTGTGGTGAGGGCCTTTTCGTAGGGAGACGTCAACCGCCCTTCGAGCTCTTCAGGATTAAGGCCGGTGTAGGTCCAGCCGATCGAAACGACCGGAATATTGATGTTAGGAAAAATGTCGGTGGGCGTGCGCAGGATAACCACCGGCGCGGCGATGAGAATCAACAGCGCGAGAACGATAAATGTGTACGGCCGGTTAAGAGCAACTTTTACGATCCACATACTGTCCTTTCGCGCTCCCTACCAATGCTTGCGCGGCCTCGCTGGCCTTGATCGGCTTTGGGGCGCGATTGGCTTTGGCTACATAGGTTCTTGCACGATTCATGCCATTCCCCTTCTCTTATAAAATCACCAACAATAAACCGCAAATTGATTTGGCTTTCTCTTCCGGTGTCGGATGGCCGACACCGACCGACGAATCGGGTCAAAGCATGAATCAATTACACGACGCTCTCTTGTTCTCCAAATCAGCAACTAGGCCCATTGAAATTCCATAGTCAGATCGCCAGACTCGCTACACAACGACTACCGGATCAGTTCAAATGGTCCTGTTGAAACTGCCCAGATGGTTCTCGAGAACCTGCCTTTCTGTGCGGTCCCAGTGAAACCAATGTTTTTGGACTGTTGACTGTTGTTACGACTTTCCGATGAGGATGCCCGTAATGAACACGAGGGCTCCGCCAAGACCCACTTGCAGTGCAGCGGAGAACACTGGCGTATCCATGAACCGGTGGCGCACCCAGGTGATGACTCCGAGTTCCACAAGGACGACGATCATTGCAATCCCCAAGGCAAGCTGAAACCCGGGAATAAGGAACGGGAGGGTATGACCAATGCCTCCCAGCGTGGTCATGGCGCCGCAAATCAAACCGCGTATCCACGGATGCCCGCGCCCCGTAAGGCTCCCATCATCGGACAATGCCTCCGCAAATCCCATGCTGATTCCGGCTCCCAACGATGCAGCCATCCCGACCAGGAACGCGTCCCAGCTGTTTTCCGTAGCCAGGGCCGCCGCAAATACCGGGGCCAAAGTTGAAACTGAGCCATCCATCAGTCCCGCCAGGCCTGGTTGAACGATTTGCAACACAAACAGCCGGCGCCGCGCCTTGTCCTCATCTTCTTTCACGTTCGGACGCAGATTCTCTTCCGTCAGTTCCTGGGCTCGATCTTCGTGCGTGCGTTCCTCCTGCGCGAGGTCATCGAGAAGCTGGCGAATGCTGGCATCCTGGGCACGCGCCGCAGCAAGTTCATAGAACCTGCGAGTTTCGACTTCAATAGCGCTTGCCTGCTTGCGAACGGTGTCGAGCCCCAATGGACGGATCAGCCAAACCGGTGTGCGCTGAACGAATCCCTTTACGTCCTGGCGGCGAATGAGCGGTATGTGCTCACCAAATTTCTGTTGATAGAGTCCGATCAGGCGACGGCGGTGCTCCGACTCTTCCCTTCGCATGCTTTCGAACACCGCGGCAGACCCGGCATAATCCTGCCGCAGTCCTTCGAAGAAGTCTGCGTACACGCGCTCGTCCTCTTCTTCCAAGGAGATTGCCAAAGCAAGAATCTCCCGTTCCGATAATTCTTTGAAGTTCTTCATAGTCCTCCGCGCTGCCCGGGCTATACTCTGCCGCATCCGGACTCGAACGTCAGCGTCGTTACGGCATTGTTGGATTGGTGTGCGTTAGATCGGTCTCTGTTCATTTAATTAGCCACGCCAGGAAGAGTTGCGGATCACACTGCAGAAGTTGCTGCGTTGGAAGCCGGGGTCTCTGTCAGCGAGCACATCCGCTTTTACGTTTCCGAAGGTAGTCTCATGCTTGTGTTTGATGCCGTCGTAGAAGGCCTGCAGGATATCCTCCTTGAATTGGGCCGTACGCGGGAACGCTCGCACGACGGCGTTACGGTCAGTGTCAATGAAGCTGGCGTAGTCGATTCTGTGTCGCGAATGAATTCGGTTATTTCGTTGGAGAGTTTACTGTCGGGAATGGTGATGCCCGCGATGGGTGCCACTTGATGTGCCTATGCTGATGGATCGATGGATTCTCTCCTTTGTGATTTGCCTGAATATCCAAACTTGCACTTACGGTGCGCGAACGCCATGCCACGATTACAGCAATTAGGGAGCCATACGAGACTTACGCGTCCGAGGTGGAAATCTACGATTTCCGATCCTATTGGCACGAACGCAACTTGTTCGGGGATTGCCCGTCTATTCACATCAGAAACTCGGCGCGATCTGCGACGAGATTCATCGGGGAGGTTGTTATCATGCAAATTCGATCTTTCACGCTTGTCTTCGGAGTTATACTCATTTTCGGATTGGCCGGCTCTTCCTTTGCTCAGGAAAACGGGGATCGACAGCGCTCAGCGCGGCAGCAGCTTCAGCGAATCCATACGCCGCAATCAATCGATCAAGAACTCACGCGGTTAACGAAGGATCTGGAACTTACTCCTGAACAGCAACAGAAGGTCCGGCCTCTGTTTCAGCAGCACCACGACAAGACTCAGGCGCTGCTCGATCAAATGCCAAGTGCCTCGCGCCAGGAACTCGGCCCGCAGATTCACGCAATCAGCGACGAAACGCACCGGCAAATTCATGTTCTCCTTACGGATCACCAAAAAGAATTGGAAAAAACAATGCAGCATCGCGAGCACAACGGTGAAGAAAACTGGCGGCCTGCTCCGGTTGCAACGGAGCCGCCCGATCCATCCCTCACGATCTCTCGATGTTTCTGGAATCTGCCGGAACCATGTAAGTTTCAAGCGCGTTGGTTCCGGTTCGGTCCCGGCGAGTCATCTGGATTGCATGGCGGGAACTGCGCGACTTCGCCCCACAACGTCTGCAGTACGAGGTTTGGGCCGCGAGAACAGGATCGGCAGCAGCATGGATACGGCCATGATGCCTGAAATGATGTGAAGACCGCTCGCATATGACCCGCTGCTTTGCCGCAAATGCGCGATGAGTAGCGGTCCGCATGCGCTCGCGAAGCCCCATGCTGTCAGCATGAGCCCATAGATGGGGCCGACATTTTTCGATCCGAAATAATCAGCGGTAAAAGCCGGCATGGTGCCGAAGCCTCCTCCGTAGCACATCAAAACGATGAACGCCAGAACCGCAAGAGTCGCCGGCGACGATATGTCAGCAAACATCCAAAAAGACCGACCTGAAGCAGGAACATCGTTACGAATGTCCATCGCCTGGTGATCGCGTCTGAGACCCAGGCCCAGAGAATTCGGCCTACTGCATTGCCGATGCTGGCGATGCCGACCATCCCGGCAGCCACCACGGCGCTGACTTTGCCGATCTCTTGAAACATCGGCGACTCCTGCGAAATGATCGAGATGCCTGCCGAAGTATTTAGAAACAATAGCGCCCAGAGCGCCCACCACTGCCAAGTCTTCAGTGCGCCACTTAGCGTGTAGTCCGTTGCCGCACGCTGCGCATTTTGAGTAACGCTTGGAAGCCAGCCATCCGGCTTCCAGCCGTCCGGTGGGTTCTTCATAAAGTAGCCGGTGGTCATGGTAATCACAAGGTATGCGATACCCAGGTAGGCGAAAGTCTGTAGAACACCGACGCTTTGAATCAAACGCGTGGCCACGGGCGCAGTTACCAAAGCTCCGGCGCCAAACCCTCCAACGGCGATACCGGTGATCAGACCTCTTCGATCAGGAAACCATTTCACGAGCACTGCAATGGGAACGATGTAGGCGAATCCAACGCCGATTCCACCAATAACACCATAACTCAGATAGAGGTACCAAAGTTTGTTAGCTGAGAAACTGGCGAGAAAGACGCCAAGGCCGTAGAGAAACCCTCCGGTGAGAGCGACAACGCGCGGTCCCTTCCGGTTCAGCCATAGTCCACCGAAGAAACATGCGATGCCGAGGACAAAGATTGAGACTGTGAAGGTAAAAGTTACTTCCTCGATCGACCAATGAAATTGTCTTGCAAGCGGAATCCGGAAAACGCTCCATGCATAAACTGCGCCCAGTGCCATCTGCATCAGGAAGCCCGCGATTGCGAGCCACCAGCGATTTGTGTTTGACATATACCCCTCCGCGGCAAAACTGTGACTTGGCTGCGCCTTTATTTGCAGCTGCCTCGTAACTTGATTTGATTGCCAAGGCTCTCCAGGAATTTGTTCAAGAGAGCCATACTCCGCCGCAATTCCTTATGGCTGAACTGGAGCAAAAGCGAGAAGAGTCCCGGCGGCTCAATTATCGGTTTTTCATAGCATCCCAACGTCTCGCCGACTGCAACAGCTACACTCTGCAGAACGTCCGGATTGATGGCCCCGAGTATCTTGCCAAGGATGATAGCGTTGCGGATCGCGCGGATCGCTTCGTCAGACTTGGCGGCGTCCACCGCTGTCTCGATCAGTTTGTCGCTTGCTCCCAGTGCTCC
>JBELAI010000177.1:0-12377 GCA_049508975.1 Occallatibacter sp.
AATTCAGGCCCAGCCGATACATCTGTGGTAAACCGTCGGTTCCAAATGCGGTGAAGACCAGGCTCCACGGACTGAGTCTCCATTGCAAATGGACTGCCGATATAGTTGAAGCGAGTAAAACTGTATTGAAGAAAAGCCGAATTAAGTGCGTTCAGACGCCAGTTAATCTGCGGGTGCGCTCCCACTTCATTGATATCCAGTCCCCCGCCGTCCGGAAAGCGCAGCCATACGTAATCGCCCGCAACGCTGAACGACGTGGCATAGTTGAGACTATGAGTTATGTTCAATGTGGCCGTATTGTTGAGACAGCGAGTGTTCAAGGTGAGTATCGGCTCGGTGGGCTCGCCAGGTAGACCAGGAATCGATCCAACTCCAGGGATTCCTGAGAATCCTGTGGTCGGAGATTGCGGGTAGTAGCCTACGTCGTCGCTCAAAGTTACCGAGCCGCGGCGGGTTTCATAGCCCTGTGAAATCAACAGATGTTGAAAGACTCCTGCTCCGCTCTCTGAACCGCTGATCGCTGCTGAGTATCCTCCGGAATATTTGAGGCTGAATGGGGTATGCCCTTTTCCATTCATGTACTCCACTTCGCCGGCCGCTGTGCCCCGCTGCTGCGCATCCGAATAACCGGCATAGAACAGCGCAGTCTGAGAGTAGCTCAGGTCGTAGTCCAGTTTTGCGCTCGAACCTGTCGCCGCAGGGTCAACCTGTGCGCTTGCCGTTGCACATGCCATGAGCACGCCAAGCACAGCCAAACCGGTAGCCGAATTTTTAGTCCCACTGGTCATCGTTTTCACTTTACGGAACTACAATCGTATCGCCAGGCTCCAGGGTCAGATTCAGCGAACTATTACCCTTCAGCGCTTTTTTGTACTCCACCGGAATCCTGGTATGTCTGCCATCTTCGTTGCGCAGGATGTAAATCTTCCTTGTATTGGCGTATTGGGTCAGCCCGCCTGCACTTGAGATAGCCTCCAGCAAGGTCATGCCGGGAGTAATTTCTACCGGTCCGATTTTGGCAACTTCCCCCAGCAAATAAACTTTCTTGCTGTTGATTTGTGTCAAGATCACTGAAACATTCGGATCCTGAATGTACTTCCTCAGCCTTTTTGCAATGTCGGCACTCAACTGAGGCGGCGTCATTCCCGATGCTTTGATATCGCCGAGAAGCGGCATCGTGATCATGCCATCCGGCCTGACAAGCAGGTTTCCTGAAAGAGTCGTTTCTTTCAATAAAGTCACGGTAATCATGTCAGACTCGCCGATAACATAGCTGTTACTCGCAATTCCCATCGTCGCGGCTGCGGTTGCCGGGACGACCGGTGGAACAGTCGGCGCGCTTACTGCCGGTACAGTCTCCTCGGCAGGCTTGCTTGCAGGCTGTTGATCCTGCGCGATACACACAAGGCCTGGTACAAAAAATGTCAATATGAATAGTCTTCCAGAAATCATACTGCGACTCCGTTCATGCGGGACGTAAGTTGGCTTTCCGCTCCAACCTGTTTGATCTTATAGAGCAGGGCCTTATAACTGATTCCCAGTTCATCGGCGGCGCGCTTACGATTGCCTCCGGTCGCAACCAGCACTTCGGATATAAGCTGACGTTCGACCTGGATGGATGCAGCCCGTGTCGCTGCCTTCAGCGATCGAGTTTTGTGATGCCCATTCGACCTTATCGTTGGGGCTGCCGCCCTCAGTGCGGCCAGAGACACCGACTGATCGCCGATGGCAACAAACGTCTTGATCGCAGTTTGAAGTTCAGAAAGATTGTCGGGCCAGGTGTGCTCCATCAGGAACCCAATGATCTCCTCTCGTAGTACCGGCTTCGGACGGTCGAATTGCTTGGCGTACTGCGTCAAAAGCTCGTCGGCAATTGAGAGAATTTCAGCCTTCCTGCAGCGTAGAGGTGAAATCCGAAGCGTAACGGACGAAACCAGATAATAGAAATCTTCTCTCATTCGCCAGGATTTGACTTCCTCCAAAAGTTCGCGGCTCGTACCACAAAGGAGGCGGCTGCTTTGCGGCTGCTGGGAGTGAAAATAGGTATTAACGATCAGTTCCTGCAGAACCAGGCTGAGATTCCCGATTTCTGCCAGGTAGACGGTCCCTTTGGAGGAAAGCGCGGATGCGATCGACTCAGCATCGGCATCCGCACACTGAATCTCCGTAAAACCGGTGCGAGACCGGTGCGACTGAGCATGGATTTGGGCTGCGACAGAGCGCTTTCCCACTCCACGTTCACCAAAGACAAGGAGGGGGCAGTCACTTTCGGCAATGTGTGCAATCGCGCGCTGAACCCGGGCCTCAATTGGCGCAAACGGCCTCGTAGGGAAATGTGCTTTCCCCTGTCGCTTCGAGACTTGAATGGTTACGCCGGCCGCCATGAAGTGTCCTAGGTCTACAGTTCCGCTATAGCAATGCTGGTTCCAAACCCGATAACACAGCCTGAAACAACAATCCGTGCGGTATATTCGCTAATTGACGAACATCAGGAAAGGAGATTCCCCGAGAAATGGAAAATCCTTACCACCCGCTGTGGAAAAACAATAGCACTGATTTCCCGCGAAAGTGGAAATGGTTTTCCACTAACCCCGGAAGGTTCATTCCTGGTAACAGGGAATTCATTGGGAATCGACCTGGACCGAACGATACCGTTTTTCGGCAGTCCGATTGCTAAGGAGGATGTGGCGGAGTGATTGCCGCATGTCTCTTTACGGAGAATATGGCTCAAGACATACAGACGGTGGCGATTGCCAGGAACCCACGGACCTTGCAATCCGTTTCTTTCGCGTGGGGTTCGGTACTTATCGTTGCGCTGTTAGCGGCCGTTTACTACCGGGTGCTGGCGAAACTGGTCACCGACTGGTGGCAGATACCCGATTTTTCTCACGGCTTCCTGGTGCCCATCTTTGCGGCGTATCTGGTGTGGGCCAAAAGGAAAACACTTCTCGAAACGAAGATCGCACCCACCTGGAGCGGACTTGCGGTTGTTGCCCTTGGGTTGTTGGTTCTGCTACTGGGAGTCTTCGGCGCGGAACTCTTCCTGTCTCGCGTGTCGTTAGTGATTCTGCTGGCAGGGTTGGTGCTTTGTTTTGGTGGTTGGCAGCTTCTCAAAGAGTTGCAATTCGCGCTGCTCGTCCTGCTTCTGGCGATTCCGATTCCCTCTATTATTTTCAACGAGATAACGCTTCCGCTCCAAATTCTGGCTTCAAAGCTTGCCAGCGCATTGCTGCCCCTGTTCGGCGTTCCGGTCCTCCGTGAGGGCAATGTCATCGAACTTCCCGCCATGAAACTCGAGGTAGCGGAGGCCTGTAGCGGCATCCGGTCCCTGATGAGCCTGTTCACGCTCTCTATCTTCTATGGGTATTTCCTTGAGCGGACCTTCATTCGACGGGCCTTTCTCGCCCTGGCCAGCATTCCAATCGCGATCGCGGCCAATGCCGTACGCATTCTGGGCACTGGATTGTGCGTCCAGTATTGGGATCCCGACAAGGCCATGGGCTTTTTTCACGAGTTCTCCGGCTGGGTGATGTTTCTTGTCTCTCTTGGATGTCTTTTCATCGTCCACCGGGTCATGCATTTGGTCACAATTCGAAAGAGGCCGGCATGAAGAGCCTTCGCTTCTGGGTCGTCGCCACGCTGCTGGCAGGAACTGCGCTGCTGTTGTACGCTCGCGCCCGTTTTGAAGTGATTCCCGCAAGCGAGCCTCTTTCCCAGGTATCGCAAGTCATCGCAGGCAGAACAGGAAGCGACATACCAATCGACCAGGAAACGCTCGATGTTCTTGGGGCCGGTGACTTCCTTTCGCGCGTCTATACCCAGCAAGGCCAGTCGCTGCCAGTCGGCCTTTTCATAGGCTATTTCCCCACGCAGAGGACTGGAGTCACCATTCATTCGCCAAAACACTGCTTGCCGGGGGCCGGCTGGGTTTTTGAATCGTCCCAGACAGTCGACCTGGCCGATGCGGACGGCAAGCAACACCGGGTAGGTGAATACATCATCGCAAACGGGGAGAACAGGCAGTTCGTTATCTACTGGTATCAGGCGCACGGGCGTAGCGTCGCCAATGAATACGCGGCCAAAGTTTACATGGTCGCCGACGCAATGCGGATGAACCGTACCGATGGTGCTCTGGTCCGCGTAATTACGCCAATCGACGCGAATGAAGGTACAGCGGGAGCAAGGGCCAGGGCTGAAGCATTTACCGCGCAACTTGCGCCGATGCTTCCGCGCTTTATCCCTGATTAAGTGGAATTGAAGAGCATGTCGATTCAAGGTTGTTGATCAATTGATTTCGGGCTGTGCTTGAGGAAAAGACGGCCGGCAAGGATGGGGAACAGTGAAAAGCTCGTCGAAAGCAGTTCAATTGAGTTTCGTTAGCAAGTGGAGGCGAATGAGCCGGCAAGCACCGCTCTGGGCGGTCTTGCCCGTTGTTGCCGTCGCCCTCATGGCCGGATGCCACCGGGATCCGAACCTCCAGAAACACAAATACCTGGAGAGCGGAAATCGGTATAGCGCGGAAGGCAAGTACAGAGAAGCCGCCATCCAGTATCTGAACGCTTTGAAGGTCGACAAGAGCTTTCCCGAGGCTCACTACGCGCTGTCTCAGGCGTACGTGCATTTAGGCCAATACAGCTCTGCATATGGCGAGCTCTCTCGCACCGTGGATTTGCAGCCAACAAACGTGAAGGCTCGCATCGACCTCGGCAACCTGTTGATTGCCGGAGGCAAAATCGACCTTGCGCAGGCGCAAGCCAACGCCATCATGGCGGCACAGCCGAATAATCCGGATCTCCACTCCATGCTCTCAGCAATAGCGGTCAGGCAGGGCAACAAGGATCAGGCTCTGATTGAGATTAACCGCGCTCTGGAACTCGATCCAAATCGGGCAGCGTTCCACGAGAATCTGGCACTGCTTCAAGCGGGTGACACATCAAAGGCCTCTTCGGTCGAAGATGAATTGAAGAAGTCTATCGCGCTCGATCCAAAGTCGGTGAACCCCAGGTTGCTGCTCGCGGCTTTCTACGTCAAGAACAGCCGTTGGCCAGAGGCGGAGCAGGTGAGCAAGGAGGCAGTCGATACGGCTCCCAAGAGCCTCTCCGCCCGGGCAGGTCTCGCTGAAGTCTTCCTGAAGCAGGGCAATCAGCCTAAAGCCGAGGAAGTTCTCCGTAAAGCCTCGCAGGACCTCGCCGACGATCCGCAGGGTGTGCGATTGCTTGCGGATTACTATGCCGGCTCCGGCCAGTTGGACAAGGCCAAGGCCGAGTTCTCCAGCCTGGCCGCAAAATACCCCAAGAACATTTCTGTGCAAAAGGGATACGTCCGCATTCTTCTTGAAGTTAAAGACTACGGGACCGCGCAAACCGTGGTTGCCGGGTTGATGAAGAAGAACGCCAAGGATCCGGAAGTCGCAGGCCTGAACGGAATCGTCATACTCAATTCCGGGAAAGCAAGCGATGCCGTAAATGCCCTTCAGGATGCGGTCAAGGACGCCCCCAAGGACGCATTCCTGCAGTACTGGCTGGGAAGAGCCGCGCAAGCCAAGGGTGATATCGGCTTGGCGGAAAAAAGCCTTCGTCTGGCTGCGAGTCTTGCCCCCAACAGGTTGCAGGCACAGGAAGAACTCGCACAGATCGCAGTGCAGCGCGGTGACACGAATCTGTTGGCGGACGTGGCGGAAAAAACGATCGCCGCCGCGCCTAAGTTTCCTGGTGGTTATGTCTGGCGTGCCATGGTTGAAATGAGCCATAGCTCAGCCGACAAGGCGGAAGCAGACCTGAAAACCGCGATGACCGTCGCTCCGCAAAGCCCTCAAGCCTATCTCCAACTCGGAAAAATCCGGTTCTCCCAGAAGCGCTTTCCAGAAGGGGTCGCGCTGCTGGAGCAAGCTCTTCAATACGACCCGAATTCCGTTGAGTCCTTACGCCTCTTAGTCAGTTACGACCTCTACCAGAAACAACCCGACAAAGCCCTGGCTCGCCTGAACGCGCAAATCGACAAGAGCCCCAAGAACAGCAGCTTTTACGATCTCCTGGCCCAGTTGCAGATTCAAAACAAGAACCTCGATCAGGCTGCGGCGACGGCTCAGAAGGCCATGCAGCTCAACTCCAGCGATGGCGAGGCGGTCACGCTCTTCGCCCAGATTCAGGCGCAGCGTGGACAAACCGCCAATGCCATCAGCGCCTGGGAGCAGTGGACAAGCGCGCATCCCAACGATGCCAATGCCGAAGCAATTCTTGGGATGCTTGAGGAATCTCGCGGCGGTTTCGGAAAGGCGGAGACCTACTATAAGAAGTCTCTGCAAATCCAGCCTCAGCAAGGGGCCGCAGCCAACAATCTCGCCTATCGAATGCTGCTGAACGGCGAAAACGTCGATGTAGCCCTGACCCTCGCGCAAACAGCACGGCGAGCAATGCCCGACTCTCCAAGCACCGCCGACACCCTGGCATGGGCCTACTATTACAAGGGCACCTACTCCTTCGCTCGCGATCTGCTCGAGGGTGCGGTCAAGGCCGAACCAAACAATCCCTCAATGCAATATCACCTGGGTATGGTCTACAGCAAACTACGGGACAAGAGCAGCGCGGAACTTCATCTGAAGAAGGCCGTGTCGCTCGCCCCCGATTCGCCTTCGGCAAAGGACGCCCGCACCGCTCTGCAAGGGCTAGGCTAGGCAACAACGGCGTCTTCATAGCAGCCGGCAGCGCCTCTGGCACCGCCGGCTTGCTTTATGCACCAATCAACTGAAGCTTAACCAGCCGTTTACGCATTTCCGAATGGGTCAGGGCCGATTACCGATATGTCGAACACCAGGACGATAGCCAAAAACTCCGGATGGTACGGCTTTGAAACCATCGTTAGCGGTGTCGTCGCTCTAGTTTCCTCCATCGCCATCAACCGCTATCTCGGCCCCTCGAAGAACGGCTACATCGTCTATGTCTCCTATATCGCCTCCTTGGTCAGCAGCCTCGGCGGAATGGGCATTCCCGCTACCACCCGAAAATACATGGCCGAGTTCATCGGCATGGGCGACCGCGGCACCGCGCGTTACATCTTTCTGCGCACCTTGCTCTTGCAGGCCGGCCTGGCCACGCTGGCCACTGGAGGCTTTCTCTACTGGGTCCTGGGCGATGCCGGCGCCGATTACAAACTAGCCGCGGCTCTGCTGGTCCTCAGCATCTGGCCTTCCATGGTCAACTCCATCGCGGCCCAGGCCAACACCGCCACCGAAGATCTGTCCACAAATCTCCCCGCCTCCGTTATTTCCGCCCTGGCTTACTTCATCGGAATTGCCGCAACGGTGGTCTTCCATTGGGGAGTGGTCGGCGTCGGCGTTGCAGTCCTCTTCATGCGCATGGTCGACCTCCTGGTCCGCTTCTTCCCCACCCTCAAGCGCATACTCGCCTGGCCCACAACGCATCCCCATCCTCCGGGATTGCGCAACCGCATGATGGCCTTCGCCTGGCCCAGCATTGCCAGCATGGCGGTCTCGCTCATTGTCTGGGGCCGCTCGGAGATCATCCTCCTCAAAACCCTCTGCCCCGATATCCGCCAGGTATCGTTCTATTCCCTCGCATTCACCATGGCCGAGCAGTTGCTCCTCGCCGCCACCATCTTCGGAACAGCCGCCGCCACCACCATCTTCGTCCAATACGGGCGCGACAAGTCGAAGCTGCCCGCCATCACGGCCTCCACGTTCCGCTACCTCGCCTTGATCTCCATTCCGCTGCACTTCATTGCGGCGTCCCTCGCGGTTCCGGCGCTGCTGCTTGTTTACGGCCGCCAATTCCAGGACGCCGCCATGGTTGTGGCGCTGGCCCCGCTCCTCTGCATCTTCAAGGCCTTCATCACCCCCGCGCAGAGTCTCCTGCAGAGCTCCGAGCGGCAGAGTTATGTAATCGGTGCAACCCTCCTCGCCGGCATCGTCGATATCGGCGTAGCCTGGTACTTCATCCCAGCCCATGGAGCGGTCGGCGCGTGCATCGGCAACGGAGCGGCACAGGCACTCGCCCTCTTTCTGATGTGGGCCGCGGCAAGCCATTTCTACAAAATCAAGCTTCCGTGGGTGCAGGTCGCCAAGATCGTCTTCATCAGCACAATCGCATCGCTCACCGCCCATGCCTTCGCCATCCAGCTAAAGCCGCTGCCCGCCATTCTCTGCGGAGGCACCGCTTCCCTGATCGTTCTCTTCGGACTCTTCTACCTGCTCCGCGTCCTCGAACCCGAAGACCACGACCGCCTGAAAACCTTGACCGGCATCCTCCCAAGAAAGATCGTCGCACCAGCCGCCAAACTCGTGTCGCTATTGACTAGACAGGACCTTGGCAACACACCTACGACGAATATCTAATAAGATGGCAAAGTAATGTTCTGTAATTTCAAATTGCCAAAGCGATCGAGACCCTAAAGAGCGCAGCATCGCATTTTCTTCGTAGCATTATGACTTCTGTACGGCCTCGCGAGATTGCTGCTCATGAGCGACGGGTTTGGTCATCCCATTTCTTCCGCCAATGAGAATTCCAACATATTGCTCCGCTATATCCTCGATTCGGTGCTTCTCTAGAATAAGTTGATAGCCTTCTGCACCCATGCTTCGTCTAAGTTCGGCTTCAGTCACAAGTTGATCGAGCGCCGCGCACAAAGATTCAGCGTCCTTTGTTGGCACCAGAATCCCCGAGCGTCCTTCCTCAACGTTTTCCGCCATACCGCCGGTATTGCTCACGATCACCGGCAGTTTACATGACATGGCTTCTAGAACTGCAAAACTACTGGCTTCTTGCCACAAAGAGGGCTGGCAATAGATGTCGGTTGTGTCAAAGACTCCGGTTTCGTCGGGGTTACTTATTAATCCCGTAAAAACTACAGCGCTATCGATGCCCAGTTCCGCTGCGGTTCTCTTGTATACAGGCAGCTGTGGCCCGTCCCCGACGAGCAAGAATCGAACTCCCGCGTGTTTTTGTAAGAGCATCTCAGCGGCTCGGAGCATCGTATCGACACCCTTTGCTTCGACCATCCAACAGACCTGCGTTATCACCATGTCATCCATCGAAATGCCATACATCTCGCGGAATCGCACACGCCTGCCCGGGTCTATCTCTCGAACTTCAACTCCGTTTAGTACAACGAGGTGGCGAGCGGAAGAAAGTCCCGCGGCCTCTCCCATTCGACACGTGAAGGCTGAGTTGCTAATGATTGCCGTCAACGGCGCAGTTAATACCCGGCCTATCACCCTTTTGGAAAATCCCAAAGGCGAGGCTTCCTGGTTCTGAGATCTCGAAGAGCGATCGTTGAAGAAGATTTGCTTGCAACCCGCTATCTTCGCCAGCCAGGGAAAACAGCGCATGACGCTGCTGAAAGCATAAACAAAGGTGTCCGGTTTATGTTTGCGGAGGAGGTTCCAGAGCTTCCCCGCGCAAGCGAACCCCAGGTCGCCCTGGTTGTCGATCGATTCGATCAATACAAACGGCGACGAAATGTACTCTCGAAACTCGGCCGAAATCAATCCATCGAAGCACAAAACGGAGTCCCACCCTACGGCGTCGAGAGCCACCACAAGGTATTTAAGAAACTTCTCAAGGCCACCAATCTTTCGTGGGGCCAGCCCCAGGACGAACATCAGCGTCGGTCTTTTGGGGCTCATTTTGCGTACTGACCTCGTGTGGACTTTTTGAGTAAAGAGAATACTATAACGTCGCGCCGAATTCTGGATTTACGATACTGGCGTTAAAAGTCGGTCTTGCCCCATGCTATCGCAAACCTCAGCAGCTTTCAGGCTGCCCTCGTTGTTGGTAGCGCCTCGTCTTGAACTGGCAGAGTTCTGCCAGATTTCAGCATAAGCCGTCGTTTTTTCCTTGCCCCATCTTAGAGCCTAAGCGTTGTGCCTAAGGGTGCCAAACATCGTTACGAGAATCCGGAAGAGTCCGTATGACAAAACTAACCTCGGGCTGCATTCGTTTTGCCAGCATTCTGTTATCCGACTCTTTCCATTTGTTGCCCCACACAATAAACTTCTAAGAGGTGAAGACTTCGTGCTGACGTTGGAGGATTAAATTGAATGAAGGGTCGCTTGCGTTCAAAGCCTTGGTATTCTATGGCACCCGCATGCATCATCGCGGAATATGGAAGGTTCACGATGTACTCCGGAACCTTCTCAAAGCGAACATTGATCGTGACTTAGAGGTTGAGCGGGGAGGGCTCCGATGGGTACTCAATCCTTCCGACTACGTGCAGCGCAATCTGTTCTGGCTCGGCGAACGGGATCGTTGGGACACCTACCATATTAGGCGTCTACTTACTCCGGGGGCGGTCATTTGCGATGTCGGAGCAAACTTCGGATATTATTCGATTTCTTTGGGGGCCTTCCTAAATCCGAACGGTCGAGTTTTTGCCTTTGAACCACATCCGAAGACTCGGATTCACCTCGAACGCAACATCGCACTCAACCAACTCGGCGGCGTGATCACTGCGGTTCCGTATGCACTCTCAGATGCACTTGGGTCAGCCTCCATGTCAAATCGGAAAGGGAACACTGGGGCTGCCTATGTCAGCCAGAGCGGGGATACGAAAATCGAGTTGATTACCCTGGATAGCTTTTGCGCCGAATATCAGCCGTCGCGACTAGACTTCGTGAAAATCGATGTCGAAGGGTTCGAGGCGCGTGTCCTTCGTGGAGGCGAGCATTCCTTGAGAACGTTCCACCCGATGCTGCTAATCGAGCTTATGCCTGAGCAACTCGAGCGCGCCGGCAGCACAGCAGCCGAGGTTGCTTCCCTTCTACGTGATTATGGGTACGAACTTTACGTGACGAAGCGTAAACATTTGAAGTTATTGACTGAACTTCCCGTCGGTTCGCAACTGATAAACGTCTTCTGTCTGCCGGGAGACCGTGCCACACCATGATTTGAAACTGAGTTTGAGCCCCCCGGAACCTTACCGCCGTCCAAAAGAACCGGGCCTCAGAAGAACATCCGTCCAAAGGCTGACAACATGGACCAAGTCAAATTTCTCAATCGCTCGCTTACGCCCATTGGTCCCGATCCGCGCCCGAAGATCTTCATTCGAAGCTAGGGCCAGAATTGCCTCCGCAAGTTCGGTCTCGGAACTTGGGTCGAACAGAAAGCCGTTCAGCCCATTCTCAACTAGTTCGGGCAATCCGCCGATCCGGGAAACCACAACTGGCAAACCTGCGCTCATCCCCTCTGCAACCGCTAAGCAGTACGCCTCATGCCATTGCGAGCATTGAATCTGGATATCCGCCGCCCGAAACGCCCCACCTCCGACCAAGTCCTCTACCTGCCCCGTCCAAGTCACGCGCCCTGCGATCTCCAACTTCCCAGCCAGTTCCTCATAATCCTTCCGATTCGCTCCGTCGCCGCAAAAAACGAAGTGAACATCCTTCCGCTCATCCAAGACCTGTTTTGCGGCTCGCAAAGCTAGGTCAATTCCTTTTTCCGGGACAAGCCAGCTGACCTGAAGCACAACAATGCGTCCGCTCGGTATCCCGTAACGCTCCTTGAAGGCCGCGCCATCGCCCAAATTGCGACTGGTGTCGACCGCGCTATAAATGACGCAGCTCTTCTCTGGCGGAACAATTCCCTCACGGTCCGAGCAACCCTTGACGAACTGCGTCGCGCACACCGATCCCGACAGCGAACTCATCAGCAATTGCACCCGCCTCGACGCACGGTAGCCGTAGGCCTTCGCCGTCCGCGAAGTCTGGTCATAGTAGATACTGCGTCGCACCCCCATGAGCCGGCCAAGCAGCGGCCACCACCGCACCACTCCGCCTAGCGAGTACAACAGCACTTTTGGCCGATGTCTCCGAACCAATCGCAGGAACTCCATTACATTGGACAGTCCCATCCCCAGCTGGTCGCGCATCACCGCAAGCGACACATTTCCGGGAGCCAACAGCGCCTGCTCAACAAGAGGAGGAGGAAAATCCTGGAAACAGATCGTCAAGTCCCAGCCCTCTTTATCCAACTGGCGGGCGAGTTCAATCGAAAATGTCTCAACCCCGCCGATCTTGTTAGGCGAAATGGCTGCCGCAAAGAAAACGCTCGGCCGCTTCGAAGCCCCTTGGCCCCGACGGCTCATTGGACTAACCCGCATTGAGCGCCCCGGAACATCCGAGGTTTGCTTCTCACTTCGAAATCCTTTAATTCGTGGATGGCATGCCCCAGTCGATCACCGGCTCTTACGCATTCAATGTGAGGTGTCCCGTCAATAATAACCAAGTCTCATCAACTTTCTTTTCAAAATTTGCAGTCCATTACCACCTGAAGGCGCACACTCCTAATAGATGGCGAGAACCCGAGCGCCCAGGCCCCCCAAGCTATAAGAACATCTCCGCAATCAGCCCCCCAGTCCAAGCCTCC
>JBELAI010000178.1:0-19601 GCA_049508975.1 Occallatibacter sp.
TGGGCGGTGAATCGAAGTTGCGATGCCGTACAGGCGGCTAAATCAGTCACCAGGACAGCTTTGGGAGGATTCGTAGGATCTCTGACTGAAAAGCTGGCGCTCGTTCTTGCCAGAACAAGATTCTTGTCCTGTCTGATCTGGCCTAGGATGTCGTATTTCACGCTGCCGAGATTGTCGGGAATTAGATTTCGGTTGCGTAGTTCCAGGCGCGTGATTCCCGGTTCAACAAATCCGGCTGCCGGCTGTTCATCCCAGACTTCGTCCTGCGGGCAATTCTGGAGCAGAATGAGAGTGGCTCCATTTGACTCTCGTCTTCGCAGCATACGGTAGGTGCAGCCATTATCCGACCCGCGTGAGAAGTTAAGGCGAAGTTGGATGTTGTCCCCAATCATAGTGCGCGCCGCCTGAGTGTGAACTCGAAATTGTGGGGAATCTCGTACAATCTCGGACGAGAGTATCTGGCCCGGGAATGAAAGATCCGGCATTTTAGTCGGCTCCCAGTAGCGCTTCCATTTCTGCGAAAGGTCAACATCCCCGTAAAAATGCCCTGCCCTGTAAGGCGAAACAAAAACTGGCGAGCAAGAGTGCATCCAGAGGTTTCTCACCTCCAACGCTGGACCCTCAGGAATTGCACCGGCGTTATTGAAAGCAAGGTTCAACTTCAACGTCGAGTACTCCTCGCACGGAGTCTCCGGCGCAATCCTTTCCACCCAGACAACAACAAAATGCGCCCACTCGCCGGGACTGAGAGGTTTTGTTCCCAGAGCCTCCTGCGGCTCCTCTGCATTCGACGTGAACAGAACGCTATTGCCTTCATCCGAACGGGGAAGCAGCCCAATTGCTGGGTACGAAAGCAAGCAGTCGGTCGATCCAATGTTCTGGACCTCGAGAACGAGCAAGTGCCCATTCCTATGAGGCGATGATATCGAGGGAGGAAGGGCAGTAAAGTCCAACTCCGGAGCCGTGCAAGCCTCCAAGTAAACGCCTTTCGGCTCTGCCATCGCAACGGCTCCGCCGATGCCAATAAACAGCCACAGCGCCAAGGCCAAATTCACTCTCACCATATGTGCCGCTCCCATTCCACCCCACGCCGAACGAGCTAATGGTACCCGGATCGGCGCTGGCGAAGATGTGTCTCTTCCGTCAGTTAGACCGATCCTAGGCCGCAAATAGTGCGATCCCCGAAATGATAATTGAGCTTCCGTGGAGCAATTGTAGGAGTTCCGGGCGGTTGACCGGCAACTCGGAAGTTATGTTTAAGTAAACATTGTTTTGCGCCTTCAGCTTGGCTGAAGCTGTTGTCCCTCCTGATTCGATCGCGGGATCGCTCTACGCCGTATTCGATGGCGGCATTCCATTCAATCGGGTGGCGTTTGTCACTTTAATCACCCCTCTCGTAGGCACGCGACGAAGACACCCCGAACAAAGCGCCGCCAGTCCGGAAAACAATCTCAACTTCTTTCCCAAAGTTTGCAGTCTAATTCGCGGAAACGCGCACAATTGATTCATGGACCTCAAAACGTCGCAAACCTCCCAGTCAGTACAACCGTGCAACCTGTCAGGGAAACGCCCGGTCCGCCTCCAAAAATGCCACACCCCCCTCCCCCTAAGGCGCTTTCGTTGCAAGCAAACAGCTTACGTGTTCCCGCCATTGAAGCCCCAACAAAACAAACAGCTTACGTATAGGGGTGCGCCGGGAATTACCCCATTTGCACCGGGGATGCAGCAGTTTTGAGCACCGCCAAAGCCTTTTATGTGATCGCTCGGTCGTGGGATTACGACGCGATCGCCAACTCTTGCTGCTGCTGCACCCGTACCGAGCCCTTGCGCGGACCTCGTTTGCGCGCGCTCATCACCTTGATCCGCTCCAGCAGTTCCTGCGACGAGCAGTTCTTTTTCGCAATCAGCCCATCCGCTGCGTGGATATCGCTGCCCATCTTCTGTGGGTCGCCCCGCAGAAGCATGGGCACATGCGCCGCAATCTGTTTCAGCCGGCTTACCAGCTGGTTCCCATTCATCTGCGGCATGGCAAAGTCCGCGAGTACCATGTCAACAGGGGTGGCGGCAAACAATCCAATCGCCTCCTGGCCATTCAAAGCTACGAGTACGCGATAGCCGTTGGTTGCCAGCATGAACGCGAGTACAGACAGCTCCTGTTCGTTGTCGTCTACACAGAGAATTACTTTCTTCGGTCGCATCGTTGGGGTAAACTCCTTCATTTCCATTTCAGTTTTGGTACAAGCGGCAACACTTCTCCCCTGCCCGCTCTTGTGGCGGGGTAGGGACATGGATTGCCTTGTCCGGCAACCAGATACAAAGCTGGCCCCTTCTGGTTGATCTTGCAGTCGAAATCCCCCTGGTCCTGCGTACCGGCAGCCTTGGGCAGGCATGCCTTTTGCGCAATGGGGCATTCGACTTTCGACGCACAGAAAGTCAGCTAGTTGTTCGCGGTCAGATTACGCATGAAACCTGGTAAAAGACCAACGTTAGAGTCGGTTAAATTGCTTCAATGAAAACCAAGAGTACGAGTCTCAGACGCAACTTAAAAGAGAGAAAGGGAGGCGAAAGCGGGCCTGAAATTCAGACTGTAACAATTGAAAATTAGATAGAGCTAATAATTGCCGTTACTTGCCTTGAGGAATGCCTGTTGAAAGCATGTGCATCGCTACAGGAAAAGGCGGCCGTTTGCAACAAGAACGGTGCTGCCTCCGACGCGCACTTCGGTCACTCTCGCCGACTCATGAGCGGCCTCGCCTTGGATTCTCGCGGAGAGATACAAATCGCTTTGCCTGTTCATTTCCACGCCCTGGCGCAGGTGCACGCGCAGTCCTGATGGCACGGCGCCACGATCGACCAGGTAGCTGATGGCGCAGCCCGCGGCCGAACCCGTTGCGGGGTCCTCACCGCCATTGAATTGCATACGCGCGCGCCACGCCGGCTCATCTTCCGCGGTTGGACCCACAACATAAAACCAGCGTGCGCCGCGGCTGCGCAACCACTCGGTGGCCTGCTGCTGGTTGACATTGAGTCTCGCCAATGAATGGTGCGACTTGAGCGCGACAATTGCGAACGCTGCGCCGGTGGAAACAATCTGGGGCGGAAGCGCGGGGTCCAGATCGTCCGCGGCCAGGCCGATCAGTCGCGCCACTTCCTTCGCTTCCAGTTCCGCTCCAAATTCAGGGTCACGCTGCGTCATCTCACCGAACATTCCCTCCGCCGCGAAGCGAACCGGCACCGCGCCAACATTCAACGCCAGCGTGATGGTATTCTGCTGGACCATCTCGGGAGCCGTCAGCCGCAACACGCTGGCAGTTCCCAGGGTGGGGTGGCCGGCAAAGGGCAGTTCTTCCTGTGTCGTGAAGATGCGCACCCGCACGCCCTCCCGTTGCTCCACCTCCGCTGAACAGCGCTCAATAAACGTGGTTTCACTCAAGTTGAACTCGCCCGCGATGGACAGCATTTGCTCCGATTTGAGGGCAACCGTGTTGAACACCACTGCCAGCGGGTTGCCGGCGAGCGCTGTCTCGGTGAAGACGTCCACGATGAAATAATCGAGTTCGGTTTGAGCTGGCTGCGCAGTAATCGCCATAAAAGCAATTATCAAGCCAAACGCCTCCTTGCGTTCCCGGCTGAACCGGAGTTATTCACAGAATTAAATCCTCCCAAGCTTGCATGGAACCCATGGCCGCTGCGTGCCGTATCTCTCTTCGACATGGAACAGCGCTACAGGTGGCCGTGGGTTGAGGCGCAGGTTGAGCAGTCTATCGGCAGATGGGAACTCTGCGCTCTGTCGTCGATTCCGCCTTCGGTCCGCTACTCGTCTAAGGAACAGCAGGTGCACGAGAAGGCCTACGACGAGGGCTTGCGTGCCGTCGAGCGCGAGGCCAGGCGCGCACCCCGCAACGCCGCGGACCGCCTTCAAGCGCAGCAGCGAGTGGTCGCGCTCTTTTCACGGTTTGCCTCGATAGCGCTTGACCTCAAGGGAGAAGAAGTCGATCTCATTACCGGCAAGTTCCTGCCTATCGGAACAGAACTCGCCCGCTGGGCACGCAGCTTTGACCGAACACTGACTAACGCTGATACCATCCAGGCCTGCCGCAATGCATGGACTTGTTGCGGCTTGCAGGCCCTGCTCGGCCAACCCATGGAGCTCACTCCGTCCATACTCGCCTACAGCCTTCTTTACCCTTACAGCGACAACTATCTTGACCAGCCCGGTCTGTCGACCGAGAAGAAACTCCAATTCAGTGAGCGATTCTGTCAGCGCCTTTGTGGCGAGTCGCTCTTGCCTTCCGATCCTCGCGAAGCGGCGATCTGGACGATGGTTCAGCTCATCGAACAGCAATATTCGCGCTTGCGGCATCCCCAGATCTTCGATTGTCTTTTGGCTATTCATCAAGCGCAGGAACAGAGTATCGCGCAACTGGGCAACCGCGACCGTGCTCGAAATTCCGGGCATGGCTCACTCGATAACGCAAAGCTGTTACGCATCAGTTGTGCCAAAGGCGGCGCCTCTGTGCTGGCGGATGCTTGTCTCGCCCAGCCGTGGCTCAGCCCGGAAGAAGCCGGTTTCGCTTTCGACTGGGGCGTTCTGCTGCAACTCGGAGACGACCTCCAGGATGTGCGTGAGGATCTCGAGCGGGGTTCAGTCACGCTCTTCACTCGCGCTATTGCGAAGGGCGAGCCATTGGACGCGCTGATCTTGCAACTGCTCCACTTCAGCCGGCAGGTCGCTGACAGGATGGTTCCCATGCCCTGTAGTACATCGGGCCTGAAAAACCTGCTGCGCGTGAGTTGGCGTTCGCTGATTCTGATGGCGGTGGCGGATGTCCAGTCCTTCTGCTCTCCTCAATTCCTCGCCGGCCTCGAGCCATCCTCTTCCTTCCGCTTCAATTTTCTGCGCACCCGCAACCAGAACCTCACTGTCCGGCATGCCCTCCATGACGTCCTATTCGATGCCTTTGTTGAGGCCGGACCCGGTGACCGAAGTAGATTGCCTTTGCTCCGCAATTGTTCGTTTGAGCCTGGAGTGCAACCCGACGCCGCGGGCGAGCTTCGCGCGCTCAGTAACTCGCTTACCTGATTTAAGCGAGGAGGAAACTGCTTGACAAGCTTTCAAACTCCCCCTACTCTACGAATACCCGCCGGATTCAACGATGCAGTTTGCTCCCGGCCGGAAAGGATTCTTATGGCTCAAATGAACACCCCCGTTTGCTGTCTGTGCCGCTGCTGTCAGGGCTGTGCCACGCGGGCGTGTTTGCTGGGCTAGATTCAAGAGCAACGAATCTGGAACCAGGCGACCCACCCGCTAGTGAGCGTGGTGGGTTTTTAGTTACAGGGAATAGAGAATAGGGAATAAGACGTGATGAGCGGAAAAGGACCAGGGCATCTTCTTGACGGAGAGCCCCAAATGTATAAGTCGAAAATGCACCCCATAGTCCCTATTCCATAATCCCTATTCCCTGCTTTTCAAGCACCGGTGGCGAAGTGGCTAACGCGCAGGTCTGCAAAACCTGTATTCGTGGGTTCGAAACCCACCCGGTGCTCCAAGATTCAAAACAATGAAAAGGGCCGCAACCTCTTCAAGCGAGGCTGCGGCCCTTCAATCTTGCTCTCGCTGCCCGCCTGCAAAACGCGGGCGCGGAAGACGACCTTAGAGAGCGACCATGGGGCGGACTAGGCGCGTCTTGGAGTGGTAAAGGAAGAGCCTCATGCGGAGAGCCTCGGAGCGCTGCATGGCCACCAGCTTCATTTGCCTGCGGACATGATCGCGGTCTACCAGTTGGGCGACCTGCGCCTCATCGGTCTCGGCATCCCGCTCCAGGCGGGCAATCCGTTCTTCAACCATGTGGCGAAAACGGGGACTGATCTCAAATCCTTCATTGGCTGCGACATTGGTGATCATGGCAGGCACCCTCGATCTGGAATTTCTGAGGCCGAAAATAATTTCTTCGAAAGCCTCAACTTTTTTCTTCCTGTGCCGATATTAGGGAAGACCATTCCAAGGCGCTAGATTACGGGGGGTTATCCGCTGGTAATCACCTGTCCGAATACTGGACAGGTGTGCACGGAATCGCTACAGGGCCGCCCGAAAACAGGAAAAGACTCCCCCAAAAGTCCGCATGGGCATCAAGCCAGTAACCCAAATCTATTACGACTATGCTGAAATTCCAGCTCGCCCCGGCTCATTCGGAGCTTTCTAATGTCCCGTCTCTAAAGTCCGTAACATACGATGACCTGTCATCCTGAGCGATCGGGGCCCCAAACGCCTCTCAGTTTGGGGGTGGTGAGTCGAAGGATCTGCATTTGTCCTTTCCCGATTTCACAAGGAACTTTAGAGACAGGAGACTAATGCGAAATCAGAGTGACTATCCCCAAGGCCGCAACAGTAAGACGCGACCACCGTTTCTTCATCCCTGAAAAATTCGCGCCGCAGTTTGCAGTTCATTTCTCCCCTTCGGAGCATAATTAAGGGAGATCAAACAGGAAACCGCCCTCAAAACGGCTCACGACAGACAAAAATCAAGGCATCCCGCCGCAAGAATTCCATGCCATTTTCCGGATATTCTTGCAATCGACTGAAAATAAATACGTTACGTATAAAATGCAACATTTTGACCCCTCAAACAAAGCACTTACGTAAAATCCACTCGGGACCCCTTCGCAAAACAAAGGACTTACATCCGTATCGAGGCAAACCAGAGTGCCTGCACCCGGAGGTATGAAAGGACTGGGAAGAACCCCCAGACCCGGCTGTCTGCTAGTCCCGTTTTAAAGCAAAGGGCTTGGTTGATCGAGCTAGTTTTGGGGCGGGGTGGCGAAATAGCCCTTGCGCACCTGGACCTTCATGCCGTCGCCGCGGCATTCGACCGTGGTGTGGCGGAATGTGCCGTCGAGCTTTGTATTGCTCGGCGTGTAGCTGGCCACGTATTGGGTACGCAGCTCGTCCTCAATTTGCTGGAAGGCTGCTTCGAGCTTCTTGCCGTTATTGCCCACGTCGATCAGCCGGCCGCCTGTCTCCTCGGTAAGCTTCTTCATGGCCGAAAAGCCGCTATAGCCAAAACCGCCATAAAAGCCACGATCGGCGATAAGAATCGTGTAGACGATCACGTTGGACTTCTGCGCCGCGGCGATTGCTTCCTGGATTTTGTGAACGCTGCCCTCGTCCTCGCCGTCGGTGAGTAGGATCATGGCCTTGCGGCCTGTCTCCTGGTTCATCTTTTCGTTCGAGGCCAGGTAGACAGCGTCATAAAGTAGAGTCCCCTTGGGAGCGCCGATCGTGGGGATGGTCCCGCCGCCAGCTCCTGGGATTCCGCCCGCGCCATTGCCGCCCGCGGTATTGATTTCCGCCTTCGACATGGCTCGCGACAGCAGCCGCGCGCTGTTGGTGTAGTCCTGGAGCAGGTCCACGTTCACATCGGGATACCCAGCGTGAGCGGCTGATGCGTCTCCGCCACAAAACTCTTCAGCGTCTGCGGTACTTTGTCTTCCGAAACGGTACAGTCGTCTTTGGTGAGGTGGGGAACCAGGTTTCCCTGCTTGTCTTTAACGGTGAAAAACATGTCGACCAGGTTCACCTGAAGCTTGAACGTGGCGACTGACTGCTCATCCTGATTTTGAGCAGGAGCGGTGCTGACGGGTGGCGCGTCCGGCGAAGGAGCAAGCTGAGCCAACGCGGTGCCAGACAATACCGGCACGCCGAGTAACAGGGCGGCGACTCCCAGGCGAATGCGCATTCTGGTCCGTTAGACGGGAATTGGACTCCGAAGAAAGCATACCTTAAGTCTTTCAACACTGATAGACAACCAGCTGCGAGCTGGTGCGTCTGATAATCTGACGATGCAGCCTTGCTTGGCCGAATTAAGGCCAGTTGTCAGTTTTCAGTGGCCAGTTTTCAGTTGAGGCCGGCCATTCAAACCTGTCCACTCGAAGCGGCGGATTCGTCAACAATTGGGGATCTTCTTTGACACACTTCTGGATGCTGACAATGGGAAACTGGAGAATATCTGTGAAGCTTGGTTTAAAGGCAATGGCGCTGGCGGCGCTTCTGAGTTCTACCTTGAGCGTGAGCCTGGTGGCTCTGGCTCAACAGCAGCAGACTCCTGTTCCCGATGCCCCCGCGCCCCAGGCGCCCAAACCACTGACCCAGGTAAGCGGCCCGATTACTCCCGGACTAGGCGCCGGGAATGAGACGACACCGAGCTCATCACCTTCTGACAGCCCGTCGGACCTGAACGCGCCCAGCAGCGTGGCGCCGTCCACCCAGGTTAAAGACAATTTTCAGCCGACAGCTCCCGAGAACCTGAATCCCGCGGATATCGGCACCAGGATCACCCTCAATACGACCGAGGTCATGGTTCCGGTCACTGTCAAGGACAACAAGGGGAAGATGGTCGCCGGTCTCACCTGGCGCGACTTTAAAGTCTTCGAGAACGACACGCGGGTGCCGATCAGGGTTTTCAGCGTAGATCCTTACCCGCTTTCGATGGCGTTCGTTATCGACCAGAGCCTGACCTCAGACGTCATGGACAAGGTGAACAACTCTCTTGACGCTATCCAGGGCGCGCTCACGCCATACGACGAAATCGCCGTCTTTTCTTACAACAATGGCGCCCAGGAACGGACCGGTTTTACCGGCGCGCAGAGCAGCCGGTTGCCCGCTGTGCTAGCACTGACCAAGGCCACGGGAAGTGAGATTGAAGCGCCTGTCAACAGTGGCCCTATGGCCGGCTGCAACATTCGTGAAAACGGCGCCTGTGTCGACCCCAACCTGCAGCCGGGACGCTCGACAGGCAGCGGAAGCGGAGTCATCACCATCCCCAAAGAGATTCACACTCTCAACGACGCAATTCTGGCCGCCGCCAAGGAAATGGCATCCCGTCCCAAAGACCGCCGCCGCATTATCTACGTCGTCTCCGACGGCAAGGAGAATGGTAGCAAGGCGACGATCAAAGAAGTCATTCACTACCTGCAGACCAACGAAATCACAGTTTATGCCACCCTGGTGGGGACCTCCGCAGGCTGGGGTGAAGGCTTTATCAGCCGTATCCACCTGCCCTTCACCATGTATGACAACGTGCTGTACAAGTACATTGCGGCCACGGGCGGCCAGGCGGATTCCGAGCGCAACTTGAACGGCATTGAGAAGAGTTATTTCGAAATCGCCAAGGAAGCGCGCAATCAGTACACCATTGTCTACGCCAGCCACGAATCGATCTACGACAGCAAATACCGAAAGATCGATGTGCGCGTGACCAGGCCGGGACTCGATGTGACCGCAAAGCAGGGATATTACCCCTCGGCGCTGATGTCCCGCTAAGCCCGAGTGAATTCGTCGGGAACCACAGCCGGACTCGGATTAATGGCAGCCGCCAGTTGGGGCGGATCCGACTTCATCGGCGGACTAGGTGCGCGGCGCGCTCCGGCACTGCTTGTCGTGGCTTCAGGCCATTTCATCACGCTGATCGTTCTGCTGGCCGTCTGTCTTGGAACCCACCTCGCTCTTCCCGGCAAGCACGACCTGGTTATTTCGGCTGTTGGCGGCTTTGAAGGCGCGGTGGCGCTGGCCCTGTTTTACCGTGCGCTGGCTATGGGCGCCATGGGGCTCACAGCGGCGCTCACAGGCCTGCTCACCGCGCTGGTCCCTGTCCTGTTTTCTCTTATCCATGATGGCCTGCCGACACGGCTCACCCTGGCGGGGCTGGCGCTGGGACTGGCTGCCATCTGGCTGATTACGCATTCGCCCGCAGCTCGGGAGAAGAAAGCCGCGACGCCGCGAACGGCACTGCTGCTGGGCGCGCTTGCGGGTCTTGGTTTTGGAACTCAGCTGATTCTCTTCAAATTCGCTGCTGGGGGCAACGCGCTGTGGGTCATGACTTCGGCTCGTGCGGCGGGCGTTGCGGCCATGCTTCTGGTGCTGATTGTGATGCCGCCGAAAGGACCATGGCGCGGATTCTGGCTGCTTGGAGCGCTGGCCGGGTCGTTGGATACGGTCGGGAACCTGTTTTATATCCAGACGACACGCTTTGGCCGTCTGGATGTCGCGGCGATGGTCTGCTCACTATACCCGGCAGGGACGATTTTGCTGGCAGCGGTGGTTCTTCGCGAGTGGCCTACGCGTCGGCAGTTTGCGGGAATCGGTCTGGCGCTGGGTGCAGTGGTTTTGCTGAGTATCTAATTTCAAGCCGGTGGACGTAGAAAAAGCCTGTGCGCGGGCACAGGCCTCTCAATTTACCCAGTAATCACAAATCCTGGCGCTCAAAAACCTTGCAATCGTGTGGAAATTCAGCGCTGCGCGATTGGATCAGGACCAGAAAAACTCTTGACCTTAGCTCTGCTTCTGGTCGTTTGAAGACGGAGGCGCCGGCGGAGGAGTCACATTGTGTTGCGAAACCGACGGAGGCGGCGGTGGTGGTGTGGGGTCGGTAACTCCTTTAATGCCTTCCTTGAAGCCCTTCAGGCCTTCGCCCAGCCCCTTGCCCAGTTCCGGCAGCCGCTTGGCGCCGAACAACAGAAATGCAACCACGCCCAGCACTACCAGGTGCCACGGCTGAAGTAGATCGCCCATTTCATCCTCCGCGTGCCAGACGGTCCCAGCACGCATTCTCAACAGTCATTGTCGCACAAAGTACGTTGCCGCGCTGAGACATCCGTCACACCAACAAAGGCTCAGCCGTAGTCGGATTACGGTCAACTGCGGCAATCGGATTGTTCAAGCCCTCAGTTAACTTGGGCGGGCTTTCCCAGCCGCTCCGTCACCATGGCAAAAAAAGCTCGCAGGTCTTCTTCTTCCCCTACGGTGAGGCGGCGGTAGACCTTCATCAGCGGAAACAGCCGCGAGCCGCGCACATCGATTGAAGGAACCGCTGCTACGCCACCGGGATATTGCGTCATCTCCCAACTGCCCGCATAGCGGCGGCGAAGCACCTCGCCCAGGTAGCTACCCCAGAGACGCGCTTCGAATTCCACGTCCAGTTCAGGGCTCTCCCCTACCAGCACCAGGATGTCGTCCAGCCTGTCGATGGAGTCCGAAGTAAAGTCCAGCTTTTGCTTGAACTCGCGCCTGGCGAACTCAGCCGCTGCATGCGCGTAGCCCTCCATCATGCTTCCGAGATCGGGATAGCTGGCCGACTCCAACTTCTTGCGTACTTCGTTGTTGCTAGACATTCTATCTCCAGAATAAATCCCCGGCGGTCAGCAATTGTGCCACGAAAGTGGAACGGCGGCTCACCTTTATGGCAGACTGAAACAAGGCCAGTCACGGGTTTGATGGCCAAAAGTTGTGGAGGGTTCCCAGTTGAAGACAATCAAGTTTCTTGCACTTGCCGCCCTGCTGGCACTTGGCGCTGCCACTGCTCGCTCCGCTAACCGCGAGATCTACCCCGATCCGGCGCAGGCTAAAAACGACGTAGCCGCTGCGCTGAAGACCGCCGCGCAGACGCATAAGCGGGTGCTGCTGGACTTTGGCGGAAATTGGTGCGGTGACTGCCAGGTGCTCGATATTTACTTCCACAACCCGGAGAATCTGCCGATCCTGGAATCGAATTTCGTACTGGTTCACGTCAATATCGGCCACATGGATACCAATCTGGATATTGCCGCCCAATACCAGGTTCCGCTGGATAGAGGCGTGCCCGCACTGGCCGTACTCAGCGAAAAGGGCAAGCTGCTCTATAGCCAGAGAAGCGGCGAGTTTGAGGCAATGCGGCGCATGGAGCCTTCGACTGTTACTACGTTTCTTGTGCAGTGGAAGCCCGCCAAGGAAGGCTGCTCGGCAGTGATGGTGAACTGCTAGACAGCTGATCGGTTGGATTGGTGGTCTCGCAGGTCTAAAATGCGAGATCTGGGGCACCCGGTATTTGTGAGGATTTCTTAAGAGGGCACTCCCGTGGCTCAGCCGATTGGGGCCAGATGCTTTGTCTTGGAGTAGGTGTACTGGATGCGGTGAACTACTGTGATGGTGGATAACGTGGCCAGCACCCAAAGGACCGGCGCCATTACGCCCCAGTGGTTGAAAAGGGCGCCAAGGAGAATTAGCACGATGCGCTCGGGGCGCTCCATGAAGCCTACTTTGCATTGGCCGATGAGGGCTTCGGCGCGGGCGCGGGTGTAGCTGACCATCAGCGACGTCACCAAGACAAAGGCCACCAGCACCACGTAGCGGAAGCGGTTGATGCGGCCGTAGTAGACAAGCAATCCGAAGAACAGGACCACGTCGGAATAGCGATCGATCACGGAATCGAAGAACGAGCCGAAGACTGTAACCTGGTTGTTGCGCCGGGCTACGCGGCCGTCCACCATGTCGAAGATTCCTGCGCCGAAGATGACCAGGCCGGCGTAGAAGAACATGCGGCCGGAGTTTTCGGCATTGGCGTGTCCGAAGAGAAACGCGGCGACTATGTTGATGACCAGGCCGATGAACGTGAGCACGTTGGGGGAGATGCGGGTCAGCGCCAGGCCGTGCACAATGCGATCAAGAAGCCAGCCGCAACTGCGGCCAAAAGCGCTGGTCCAGGTCATTCAATAATCCTTGCTAGTTCCCTTTGGGGGCGGCGCCGTTTTCCGCGGCATCACCCGCTTCAGTGGCGCCCACTTCATCGTGAATCGTGGTCAGTTTCAATATCTCGAGCTCGCGCTTGCCATTGGGCGTGACGATGGTAGCGACGTCCCCCACCTTCTTGCCGACCAGCCCTCGTCCGATGGGCGAAGTGGTTGAAATCAGCCCTTTGGTGACGTCAGATTCTTCGCTCGTCACCAAGCGGTAGACGATCTCTTCGTCTTTCGTTGTGTCGTAGACCACTACGGTCGAGCCAAAACCGGCTTTGTCTCGCGGGATGTTCGTGAGGTTGACGAGCGAGAGCTCGGCCATGCGCTTCTTGAGCTGTCCAAGGCGCGCGTTGACAAAGACCTGGCGTTGCTTCGCCATGTGATACTCGGCGTTTTCCGACAGATCTCCCAGCGCAACGGCTTTCTTGATTTCCGCGGGAAGCTCATGCGAAAGCTCGTGCTCCAGAATTTCGATCTCGGCGAGAAGCTGTTTTTTGATGTGTTCGGGCATCCATTGTCCGTTGCGGGGAGCGTGCGCGCTCAGACCGCGAGAGGTAGAAAAGCTTGACTTCTCATTATAGGACAGGGACTAGGGAATAGGGACTAGGGAATAGCGAATCCACGGCTACGGTGAAAATTGCAATTGTCGATCCGCACGTAAACTTCCTGGAACAAGACGAAAGGCGCAGTAAGAAAGTCCCTAGTCCCTCGTCCCTAATCCCTCGTTCAAAAACGACTGCAGAATCAGTGTGGCTGCCACCTGGTCCACGACTTTGCGGTGCTGTTGGCGGGCGTGGCCGGCTTCGTAGAGGATTTGGTGGGCTTCGCGGGTGGTCAGTCGCTCGTCCCAAAAATGGATGGGCAAACCGCTCAATTCGCCCAACTGAGCTGCAAAAGCCTGCGTTTTGGCTGCCTGCGGGCTGGGGTCGCCGGAAAGATGCACCGGGTTGCCAACTACGATGCCGGCCACCTCAAAACGCCTCGCGAGCCGGGCCAGAGAACGCAGGTCCTCGCGGGGGCTGCGCTTGCGATCCAGCGTCAAAACCGGCTGGGCTGTAAGGCCCAATTCGTCCGACACGGCCACCCCGATGCGGCGGTTGCCGACGTCGAGGCCGAGAAAGCGGGGCCGGGTTTCCAGAGCTTGGCTCACTGAGCCATCCTAAAGCCCGTTACGTCGGATGGAAACCCCAACTTTGCCGATTCCCACCCGATACAATCAAAGGTAGAGAATCCTCACGGGGAATTCACGCGTCTTAATTGCATGAAGGGTTGACAGTCAAAGAATGGCAGGCCGCAAACGCAAGAGCAGAAAGAAGAAAAAGTCGCACTTGGCAGCAATCGTGCTGGTGGCTTTTCTCCTGGCCCTTGGCGTAGCTGGAGCAGCGGCTTGGGTCGTCCTTACACCTTTTGGGCCAAGTCGAGAGACCTTTGTCGAAGTAACGCCCGGTTCATCCACGGCGCGCATTGGGCAACAGTTGGAAGCTTCGGGCGTAGTACGCAGCCGGTACGCTTTTGAGTTGGTGCGGCTGTGGAAGCGCGGAACGCTGCGGGCCGGGGAGTACCGATTCGATCATCCGGTTCCGACTGCGGAAGTTTATTCACGGATTGAGCGTGGCGATGTTTTTACAAGGACGGTGACCATTCCAGAAGGCTCAAATTTGTTCGACGTGGCGGGACGGCTGGAGCAGGCCGGGTTTGGGACGCGCCAGGAATTTCTGGAGGCGGCTGCCCAGCAGACCAGCCTGGTGGCTGATCTGGATCCTGGCGCCAAGAGCCTGGAGGGTTATCTGTTCCCTGACACCTATCACCTGGCGCGCAAAGCGACTGCGGGGCAGATCTGCGCCACGATGGTTCGGCGCTTTCGAGCAGTCGCCCAGCAACTGGGTCTGAAGGAAAATGTGCATAAGGTTGTAACCATTGCTTCACTGGTGGAGCGCGAGTCGGCAGTGGACGACGAGCGTCCGCTGGTGGCTAGCGTCTTTGCAAATCGCCTGGCCATGGGCATGGCTTTGATGACCGATCCGGCCGTCATCTACGGACTGGAACTGGAAGGGCGCTGGCGGGGCGCAATCTACGCCAGCGATTTGAAGCGCGATACTGCTTACAACACCTATCTGCACAAAGGACTACCGCCGGGACCGATTGCCAACCCAGGGGCGCGATCGCTGCGCGCGGCCATGGAGCCGGCACGGACGGACTATCTCTACTTTGTGGCTGCGGGGGCAAATCCGCAGGGGCATTCGCTGTTCTCGGCCACGCTGGATGAACAGAACCATAACGTGGCCGGATATCGACATGCTGTGAAGAAGGCGGGCGGACGATGAAAGCAAGCTGTCGTTTCGCCACTCTGGGAGCACTGTGTCTGCCTCTGCTGGTAACGGGTTGCGCGCTGTTCCCGACGACTCGCAAGCTGCCTGTACCCAAGGCTCCAGTAATCACACAGTCTGTGACCCCAGACGTGTTGGTGGCGCGGCTAAATGAGCGCTGGGACGCGATCACCACACTGACGGCAAAAGTCGAGTTCCATGCCACCAAAAGCAAGGATGGAGTGGCCACGGATTACCCTAGCGTGGATGGGCACATCCTGATCCGCAAGCCCGCCGATCTGCGGGTTCTGGGCCGAGACTTCGGCGTGCTCGTGTTCGACATGGCCAGCGACGTCAAGAATTTCACGCTGTCAATCCCTCACAAAAACATAGTTATCAAGGGCTCCAACTCAGTCACGAAGAAATCGAAGGACACCTGGGAGAACCTGCGCCCAGGCTTCTTTTTGGACGCCATGCTGGTGCGCGGGTTGGAGCCTGACGATCTCTACTCCGTGGTGACGTCTTCGGAAACCGTGGAAGATTCGGCTCGCAAGCATTTGTACACTGTCCCCGAATACGTACTCAGCATTAGCCAACGCAAACAAGGCACGCAACAGCTGATTCCAGTACGCGTGATCACATTCAGGCGCGACAATCTGCTTCCATATCAGCAAGACATCTACAACAGCGAAGGCAATATCGAAACTCACGTCACCTATTCGGCCTACCAGACGTTTGAAGGAAACCAATACCCTTCAACGGTCACCATCAATCGCCCCATCGACGAGGTCCAGATCATCTTGAATGTCGAGGACGTACATGAGAATGGGAAACTGGCGGACGACCAGTTCGTGGTGGCGATCCCTGAAGGCGCAACGATCCAGTCGCAGGAATAAGGAGTGTTTGAAACCTGTGGCCCACGAGTCAATTTGAAGCCCCATTCCCTCAGGGGCCAAAGCCCGCATTCAGTTGGGGAACCTCTGCACAAGTGCCATGTATCGACTCGGAATTTCCTCGGGGGCTAAAGCCCAATTGATTTTGCTGCCATTATGTACGGGCTGAAGCCCGTACCCTTCGAATCTGAACAGCACTTCCCTGTCGGGCCACTGCGGCCCTGCGGCCATGTGTGCTAAAAAGGGTGGTTGCGTTTCCAGCGCTCAAGCAGGAAAGGATCCTTCCATGGACCGCAGAACATTTCTTGGCACGGCATCGGCTGCGGTTTTGAGCGGTGTCCTTCATCCGACGGCGGCCTTGTCTGCCAACTCTGCCACACCGCTCAAACCGATGGATGTTGGCCTGCTCGTGAAACCGTTTGACGGCGCTGAGGCGACCTTCCGCAAAGTCCACGATATGGGCTTTGACAATTGCTTTCTTTCGCTTGACGGGTACATCAATGGTTTCAAGGCGGAAATTGCTAACCAGTTTGGCGAACTGCTGACCAAGTATTCGCTTGTCGCGACTTGCGTGGAAGTGGTTGGACCGGCGCCGCTGGAATGGAACTTTCTGCGTGGGCCTTCGACCATCGGGCTGGTCCCTCCGGCTACACGCGCGGCGCGTATCGATGCACTACTGCAGGTCTCCGACTTTGCGAAATTGCTGGGCATTGCGCAGGTGCAGACGCACTGCGGCTTCATTCCCGAAGACCCGGCCGATCCGCTGTATCCAGGCGCGGTGGAAGCGATTCGGACTGTCGCTCAGCACTGCCATGGCAATGGGCAGTACTTCCTGATGGAGACCGGGCAGGAAACGCCTACCACAATGTCGCGGACGATACGCGATGTGGGAATGCCGAATCTGGCTGTGGGGCTTGACACGGCGAACCTGATCCTCTACGGCAAGGCGAACCCGGTAGACGCGGCCGATATTCTCGGCAAGCACGTGCGCAGCGTCCACGCGAAGGACGGGCGCTGGCCCACCGATCCCAGCGAGTTGGGCGAAGAGGTGTTGATCGGCAAAGGGCTGGTCGACTTCAAGCAGGTTTTCACCAAGCTGCATCGACTGGGGTATGCAGGCGCCATCACGATTGAACGCGAAACTTCAGGACCGCAGCAGATTGAAGATGTGCGGCAGGAGAAGATCTACCTGGAGAAGATCTTGCGCGAAGTGCTGGCTTGATGGCTGGCGAGAGCCGAAAAGCAGGTCCATTCGACTCCCTTCGCTGCGCTACGGTCGCTCAGGATGACAGGTATTTTATTGTTCGGAGATGAGGAAGAGAGACGCCATGAATCGTCGTGAATTGATTCAAACTGGAACGGCAGCCGCCGCTTTGACCGTGCTCAAGCCGCTTACAGCATTTGGCTATGCGGCCAACTCCGCGGTGCGGCACGGACTGCTGGGGTGCGGGAATCGCGGAAGCTCGGTGGCGGCGTCGTTCTCGAAGAATACTGCCGCGCAGGTTGTAGCTGTCGCGGACCTCTTCCCCGACAACCTGGCTGCGGGGCGGAGCCGGTTCGACAAGATCAATGCCGATCTTGGGCGCGCGGCAATCGACGGCAAGCTGCTGTTTCATGGGCCGCATGCATTCGAGCAACTGGCGGCATCGCCCGACGTTGACCTGATCCAGATTTCTACTCCGCCGTTTTTTCATGTCGAGCACTTGGAAGCGGCAGTGGCTTCGGGCAAGCATGTTTACTGCGAGAAGCCGGTGGGGATCGACATCCGCCAAGCGAAGCATGCGTTGGAAATTGCCAAGCGCGTGAAGTCGACACAGAGCGTCGATGTGGGGTTCCAATGCCGCAATGCGCCGCCGATCGCCGCGGTTGCGGAGCGGATCAAAGCGGGTGCGCTGGGCAAGATGGCGGTGGTGGCGGGAATCTATTACGCGCCGGCTTCCACGGAAAAGAATCGGCCGGGCGCTTCGGCGGACGAGTATCGGTTGCGCAACTGGTTGTGGGATCGGGCGCTTTCTGGGGATATTCTGGTGGAACAGAACATTCACATCATCGATCTCTGCAACTGGATGCTGGGCGCTCATCCAGTAAAGGCTACGGCTTCGGGCGGGCGCAATATCCTGACGCATTTTGGCGATTGCTGGGATAACTACCAGGTCGACTTTACGTATCCCGGCGACGTTCATTTTTCGTTCACGTCTACGCAGTTTGGTGCGGATGGGCTCTTCGATGCTGGGCTGCGGCTGTTCGGTGGCAATGGGTCGGCCACTGTGCCCTATTCGGGACCAGTGCAGATTACCGGCAAAGACGCCTGGGTTTGGCAGGACTCGACTGCGCCGGCTGCGGGAACCGGATCGGGGATGAAGTTTGCTGCCAATGGCGCGTTCAGCGACAATTTGGCGTTTGCGGATCGCGACAAAGAGCGGACATTTATTGACAGCATCACTTCAGGAAACAGCCACAACCAGATTGCGGCCGGGGTGGAGACGGCTTTGAGCTGCATGCTGGGGCGAATGGCGGGGCTTACGCGGCGCGAAGTGACCTGGGATGAGCTGCTTACGCAGGGGGAAACGTATCAGCTGGGGTTCAGCATGGAACAGTTCGGGTGAGTTTGGCTTCTCGGTTTGACGCAAACGCATTTCTTGTCCCCGAAAGGATTCTCACCCCAATTTGCAGTTCATTCCTCCCCTTCGGAGCACAATCAACAAGGATCGAGCAAGAACCAGCCGCAGAAAACCTCATGACAGGCGAAAAAACAAGTCATCCAGCCGGCTGAATTCATGCCAATTTCCGGATTTTCTCGTAATCGACTGAAAATAAATATGTTACGTATGTATTTGCCAATTATGACCCCCTCAAATAAAGCACTTACCTAAAATCGGCTCCTGCCTAATTTGCAAAACAAAGGACTTACGTAGACGCAGCAGGTCACACCAACTCTGGTTTGGTCCTACCCCATGCTGCGCGGAACAGCGTCTCATCAAGTCAACAAATAGCCCTATTTGCTGCCGTGGAAGATCGGGCTCAGATTGGCTGTGCCAGCGCCCGAGGCGTACCACGCGGCCCAGTAGTAGGGATGACGGTAGCGGGGGTCGCGGACCATGGACTGACGTGCTGCTGTCAGGGCCTGGGGGACGGTCAGGCCTTTGGAGAGGCCGCTGTAGAAGGCGTCCATCATGGGGACGGCGGAGTTGGAATCGATTTGCCAGCGCGTGGCCAGGACGTCCGGTACGCCAAGCGAAGCCAGGGTGGCCACAATATCGCCCATGCCGTGATTCCATACAGCCTCTTTTTTGCCGCTGGAGCAGGCTGAAAATACCGCCAGACGCGCCGCTCTTGGCGGATATTTGCGCAAAAGCTGGCTATCGAGCCAAGGGGTGTCCTGTGTTGGGCTGGACGCATTCAGCGGAGCCAATAGTAGGCGCGTGCCGCCGGCTTGACGGGCTGCATGTCCGGCAAAATGGATAGCTGCGGCTGTGGCAAGATGCGCGGCTACCTGCGGTTCTGTGGCCTGATCGCCGAGCAACAGGCTGGGATCGTTGTCGAAGCGGGCGACGGCACGGGCTTCCCGCAATACCTCGGGGAGAGCCTGGTTTTCACCCGACGCGACCGACGCTCCTACAATAAGGGCCCTGCCGGCCGCGATCGCTCCAGAGGGTGCGGAGAGTTCAAGCAACAGCGACGGCGACTCTTCGAGGTTTGAGTTTAATCCCAGGACGCCGGCGGAGGTTGCGACCGAGGGCCAGGGGAGATTGCCGAGCAACGGGTCGGGCTCTAGCAGGAGATGTTCACCAGGAACGGTGCTGCTTGGAAACGGCGATTTATCGGCTATCGAATCGATGAGCAGCTCTCCGACTCG
>JBELAI010000179.1:0-12162 GCA_049508975.1 Occallatibacter sp.
AAACGATCGCCGAACAACTGCGTCAACAGTTTGATGTAAGCCGTCTCGCCGCAGCCCGCGCAAGCGCCAGAGAATTCAAACAGCGGTTGCAGCAGTTGAATGTCCTTCACCTGTGTATGCGAAAGTTTGGAGCGGTCGACTTCCGGCAGGTTCAGGAAGAACTCCCAGTTGTCGCGCTCGGCCTCGCGCAGCGGCGCCAGCGGAGCCATGTGGATCGGCTTGTGGCTGGCATCGCTCTTGCTCTTGACCGGGCAAACATCCACGCACACCGCGCAACCCGTGCAATCTTCCGGAGCAACTTGCAGCGTGTAATGGTCCTGCTCCATGCCCTTCCACTTCGGCTTGGCCCATTGCAGCGTGGCCGGCGCTTTGTCCGCCAGGTCCGCACCGTAAACCTTGGCGCGAATCACAGCATGAGGGCAAACCATCACGCACTTGCCGCACTGAATGCAGAGATCCTTGTCCCACACTGGAATAAATTGCGCAATATTCCGCTTTTCCCATTGCGCCGTGCCCGTCGGGAACGCACCGCCTGCGGGAATCGCACTCACCGGAAGCAGATCGCCATGTCCCGCCGCAATCTGTCCCAGCACATCGCGCACAAACTCCGGCGCATTGCCGGATATGGACGGAATCAGATCGAAATCCGACGAGGCTGTCGTGGGTAACTCGACCTTTTCCAGATGTGCCAGCGCGTGGTCCACAGCGGCATAGTTCTTCTGCACAACTGCTTCGCCGCGCTTGCCATAGGTCTTGTAAATCGCCTTCTTGATCTGCGCAATCGCATCCTCGCGCGGCAACACGCCGCTGATAGCGAAGAAGCACGCCTGCATGATGGTGTTGATGCGCGTGCCCATCCCTGCATCGCGCGCCACCTTGTTCCCGTCGATCACATAGAACTCAATCTTCTTGAGCAGAATCTCCTGCTGCGTGGTCTTCGGCAGGTGATCCCAAACCTCGGCCGCCGGATAAGGCGAGTTGAGCAGGAACACCGCTCCAGGCATCGCCGCCTCTACCACGTTCATCTTCTCCAGGAAACTGAAATTGTGGCAGGCCACAAAGCTGGCGCGCGTAATCAGATAACTCGACCGGATCGGGTTCGGCCCAAACCGCAAGTGCGAAGTCGTCATCGATCCCGACTTCTTCGAGTCATACACAAAGTAGCCCTGTGCGTAATTCGGTGTCTCGCTTCCAATAATCTTGATCGAGTTCTTGTTCGCGCCCACTGTGCCGTCTGACCCAAGCCCGTAGAAGAGTGCGCGCACCGTCTTCGGGTCTTCGGTCGAAAATGTTGGATCGTAACTCAAGCTGGTAAACGTCACATCGTCTTCAATGCCGATCGTGAAGTGATTCTTCGGCTGGGGCTTGGCCAGTTCGTCGAAGATGCCTTTCACCATTGCCGGCGTAAATTCCTTCGAGGACAGTCCATAACGTCCGCCAATTACCGTCGGCTTCACCGCAAACGGCAACTCTGCATTCTCCGCCAGCACAGTAATGATGTCCAGATAGAGCGGCTCGCCCAATGCGCCCGGTTCTTTCATGCGGTCCAGCACCGCAATCGACTTCACCGTCGCCGGCAGCGCTTTCAGGAAGGCACTCGCGTCAAACGGCCGGTACAGCCGAACCTTCACCATTCCAATCTTTTCGCCTTGTTTGTTCAGCAGATCGACAGCCTCTTCCGCCGCCTCTGCGCCCGAACCCATGATCACGATCACGCGCTCCGCATCCGGTGCACCATAATAATCGAACAGGTGATACGCACGGCCCGTCTGCGCCGCAAAGCGATCCATCACCTTCTGCACAATTCCGGGAACCGCCGCATGGAATGGGTTGCATGCTTCGCGCGCCTGGAAAAACACATCGGGGTTCTGCGCCGTTCCGCGAATCACCGGCCGGTCCGGGCTCAAAGCCCGCTGCCGGTATTCAATAATGTACTTGTCGTCCACCATGGAGCGGATGGTCTCGTCGCCGATGGGCAGGATCTTGCCTACTTCGTGCGAAGTGCGGAAGCCGTCAAAGAAATGGATGAAAGGTATGCGCGATTCAAGCGTGGCAACCTGTGCCACCAGCGCCAGGTCGTGAACTTCCTGCACAGAGTTCGAAGCCAGCATCGCCCAACCGGTTCCGCGGCATGCCATCACGTCCGAGTGGTCGCCGAAAATCGACAGCGCATGCGTAGCCAGCGTTCTCGCCGTCACATGCATCGTGGCCGGGGTCAGTTCACCGGCAATCTTGAACATGTTGGGAATCATCAGCAGCAAGCCCTGCGAAGCCGTAAACGTAGTCCCGAACGCCCCGGCCTGCAACGCCCCATGCAGCGCGCCAGCAGCCCCACCCTCGCTCTGCAGTTCTTCCACCACGGGCAATGAGCCCCAGATATTCTTCTTGCCCTCCGAGCGCCACTGATCCGCCCACTCGGCCATCGGCGACGAGGGGGTAATTGGGTAGATCGCAACAACCTCGGAGAGACGATAGGCTACGGAAGCAGCCGCCTCGTTCCCATCCAAAATCACCATTTTGCCGTTCGTTTTCTGTTCACTCATTCGCTTTGCCTCACAGCGCGGCCCGCAGAAGTTAACCGCTAGGTCGAGTCTCACCGCTGGGGCGAAGGACCGCTGTGATGTGAGGCACACCGTGGATTGGCAATCCCACATATTGGAATGCGGTTCCGCATTACAAATAGCTACGACTAAATGTCAAATGCCGCACCACACCCAAATACACTCTCATAGGAGGCAATCATTCTTGCCAACTGAAACTCCAATCAGCCAGGGTGTATCGTGTTTACAACAAAAACTCTGAATGGGTTTAGCATGATCCGTAGGATGGCGAAGATGGAAACAGCTGCCAACCGCCTTGGCTGCCGGGCCTTCGCAGCGGTTTATCCGCCTCGCCCGAAAGATATTGCGCTATCCAGAGACAATGTCGACAACGCCAGGGCCGCTCTGGAAGCCAACATGGGCCTGACCCCAAGGCGCGCCGCACCGTCGACCGCGCCGTCGTCGATCCGCTGCCACCCCAACCCAATCCGTGTCCCCAGCCACATAAGCCGAAAAATCCCCTCCCGGCGAAATGACGAAGACCATCGCGGTCCCCAGGCAAAATCCTCAACGACTGCCGATGCCACGTGAGCAGGGTTCAATATTGACCACTCAGCGGCCATTATGAGGCAGCTATAGTAGGACAAGCAGCCCTTCGAATCGCCGGAAGCGGAAGGTCGCTACGCGTTTTCGCAACTCCCGTCTTCTCGATATCCGTGAATGAGCGAAGAAGCGCCCCACTCCAAGGTTTGGGCTGTTTCACCCTTAAGTCTTCGATGGAAGCGACCTGAATGTCCTCCTTCATCTCGACGCGCCTTGCTCTGGAAATGAATTCGCATATGCGCGAAACTGTGCGTGATAATGGCGGTGAGCGGAACGGGCAGGCGCAGCGGAGGAATTGCTCATCATCGGCGAAGGGACTATGAGTAAAACGTCCACCCTGATCACGGGCAAGAGCGAGATGAGCACTCGCATTCGCACCCACGATTGGAAGGCCACCCCCCTTGGCGCTGTCGAAGATTGGTCTGAGACGCTGGTTGCGACCGTCAATCTCATGTTGCATTCGCCATTTCCAACCATCCTGTCCTGGGGACCGGAGATGGTCTTCCTCTACAACGACACCGCTATTCCTACCTTGATGGGAAAGCATCCCAGCGCACTCGGTGACCTCTACCGCAATGTTTTTCATGAAGCGTGGGACCTGGTCAGCGCCGATCTTGAAGCCTGTCTCTACAAGGGCGAGACAGCAGTGCGCGACAACATGTTCATCCCCATCCTCTTGAACGGAGTTGTCGAGGATCACTATTGGAGCTATTCGCTCATCCCCGTCCATGAGAACGGCAAGATCGTAGGCATTTACGATGCGTATCGCAACACGACCGATATCGTCATGGCAGTTCGCAAGCTTCGCGATAGCGAGACCCGGCTGAAGCTGGCCACCGAGGTGGCACAACTGGGAATTTTCGTGTGGCACCTCGCGGAAGATCGAGCAACTTGGGAGAACGACCGCATGTATGAAATTTTCGGGCGGTCTCGCGAGAGTGGCCCTGTTAATGGTTCCGTCTTCCTGAATGAGGTCGTGCATCCTGATTTTCGGGATTCATTTCAACAGGCAATGGACACTACCCTGCAAAAGGGTGAGCCGTTTCATTTTGAAGGAATGATCTCGCATCCCGACAAGATGCAGCGCTGGATTGAGGTCAATGGACAGCTTCAGGCACAATCGAACGGATCACCCGGACAGATCCTCGGTACGATTCGGGACATCACGCAGATCAAGGAGAACGAGAAAGCGCTGGAAGTTAGCGCAAAGCGTTCCGGCGAGCTCGCCGCAATCGTCGAGTCCTCCGACGACGTAATCCTGAGCAAGGATCTGAACGGCATCATCACGAGTTGGAACCCGGCAGCGATACGGGTCTTCGGCTATTCGGCGGAAGAGATGATTGGTTCATCCATCCTCAAGATCATTCCTGAGCATCTGCATTCCGAAGAAAAGGTAATCATCGAAAGCTTGCGCGCCGGCCGCCGCGTTGAGCATTTCGAAACAGTGCGACGTACAAAGGCAGGGCAACTGATCGACGTCTCGGTTACTATCTCGCCCGTGATGGACGATCGCGGGCAAGTCATCGGCGCGTCCAAGATTCTTCGCGATATCACAGGGCGCAAAAGGCTCGAAAGCTCCTTGCTCCAGGCTGAAAAAATCACTGCAACTGGCCGAATGGCGGCCACGATCGCGCACGAAATCAACAACCCCCTCCAAGCGGTAGGGAACCTGCTCTGCCTTCTTCGTCCGACGATCGGCGACCCGAAAGGCATCGAATACCTCGATTCCGTCGAAAGCGAGCTCAGCCGCGTATCCCATATCGCCCGACAGACACTCGGGTACTATCGTGACAACTCCTCCCCGACCAACACCTTGCTCACCGAACTCGTTGGGCAGGCAATCAAGATATACGAACCGCGCTGTCAGGCGCTCGGCATCAAAATCGTGAAATCACTTGATTCTCAGCGAGCACTGCAATTGCGCCGCGGAGAGATGATGCAGGTGATATCTAACTTGATTTCGAACTCGATTTACGCAATGCAAACAGGCGGCATTCTATCCGTATCTGTGAGAGATGCCGAAACCGCTCCCGACGGAATCGTTCTGGCCATCCAGGATAACGGCATGGGGATCGCTGCAGATGACATATCGAAAGTGTTTAATGCCTTTTTCACAACCCGCAATACAGTTGGCACAGGGATCGGTCTGTTTATTGCGAAGCAGTTTGTCGAAGGGCACGGTGGTCGCATTGAAATCGAAAGCAACAATGGCGTTGAAGATCACGGCACCATCGTTCGCGTCATCCTTCCCTCATCTTCGACATAGCCCTCGACGCAATGGACCCTTAACTTAGCCCCTCCACCAGCGCCGCCCACTCATCCTCAAGCGTTGCCCGATGGAACCGCCTCCCGGCGCGCTGGTACCAGTACTCAGCGTTCCCTGCCGCGCCCTCTTTTCGGTGCAAATATGCATGAACCGCCATTCCCTCCATAGTTTCAAGCTCGTCCGCCAGACCGTGCGCCCGCACCCAATCCCCTTGCGCGTCCCACCACAACGCTGCCAAGGGCGCCGACAGCCCCTCCGGCGGAGCCTCTGCACTTAACGATGCACGAAACTCTTCGCTGCTCATACACCTTTTGTACCATCCACTTTTATGGGATTCCCATTAAAAATCAGCTCCACTAAAGTGATCTACATCACTTCCTAACAAGATTTCGGCTGATACAAACAGATCATCGTTCCGATGCAGTGAATCGAGGGGTCCACCCAGGGGGTCCGGCTAGACCTGGGGGCGGTGCGACCGCGGCCCCTTCTCGGAGGTCAAACGATGAGTTTGTATGAATCGAAGAATCCTCGACCCGCGGTTTGCAACCCGGACCGGAATGGTCGTATACTGAAGTACGACCAATACGGTCGTACTTCGGATTTGGAACCGCGTCAGAATGTGCTTCCCTTCCGCCGGGTCCAGGGAGTTCGTCGGGTGAGCGTTCTAAGCGAGTTGAAGGTCGGCGAGACAGGCGTCCTGGTAGCCCTCGACCTCCCGGAGTCCGTCCAGAATCACCTCATGCATATGGGCTTCGTACCCGATGCGATCGTGACCGCTCTGCGGCGCGCGCCCGCAGGCGATCCCACTGTCTACGGCATCGACGGCATGGAAATCGCGCTCCGTCACGAGACTGCCGAATCCATCCGCGTCCGCGCCCACGAAATCGAGGCCGAAACGGAGCTTCTCGAGGTCTCCCGATGAGCGCCTGCTGCGAGACCCCGGCATTTGTACCGCCTTCCGCTCCGCCACCCGCCGGAGCACTCAAGACCGTAGTCCTCATTGGCCCTCCAAACTCCGGCAAGTCCACCCTTTTCAATCGCCTCACCGGCCTTCGCCAGAAGGTAGCCAACTACCCTGGCGTCACCGTTGAGCAGCGCATGGGCCTCATGGCAGGCGTAGGCCGCGACGACCTCACCCTCATCGATCTTCCCGGCATCTATTCCCTTACGCCTTATTCTGAAGACGCCCGAGTCTCAATCGACGTGCTCCGCGGCAAAATGCCCGGTACACCCAAGCCTGACGCCGTCATACTCGTTCTCGATTCCCTTCACCTGACCCGTCAGTTGATGTTGGCCGCTCCGGTCCTGGCTGTAGGCCTTCCCACGCTTGTGCTCCTGAACATGAGCGACTTGATGGAATCGCGCGGCGGCCAGATCGACTCTCTCAAGCTCGCACGCGAACTCGGCGCGCCTGTAGCCCAAATCAGCGCCACGCACGGAACCGGCCTTGACGCCGTTCCCCTCTTCCTTCATCAGCAAACCGACCGCGCCGCCGCCAAGCCTTTAGCCCTCCCCGTACTCGGCAACGCCGCCAGCGCCCATACATGGGCCGCGCAGGTCAGCCGCAAAACCGGCTACCAGGCCCCGCTTTCCGTCGAAGGCACCCGCAAGATCGACAACATCCTGCTCCATCGCATCTGGGGCCCGTTGCTCTTTCTCGTGGTCGTCATCGGCGTCTTTGAAGTCGTCTTCTCCATCGGCCAGCCCATGTCCGACGGCTTCGGCGACATCCTCGCCCGCATGGGCGAATTTGTCCGCCCGCTGCTTCCGGAAGGCTGGCTACAATCCCTGGTTCTCGACGGCGCCTGGAAAGGCATCTCGTCCGTCCTCGTCTTCCTCCCCCAGATCCTTCTGCTCTTTCTCTTCATCGGAATCCTCGAGGACTCCGGCTACCTGGCCAGGGCCGCACTGATCGCCGACCGCGTCATGCGGACCATTGGATTAAACGGCAAAGCCTTCATCCCGCTGCTCTCCGCCTATGCCTGCGCCGTTCCCGCCATCATGGCCACGCGCACGATTGAGAACAAGCGCGACCGCTTCGCCACCATCCTCGTCACGCCGTTCATGACCTGCTCCGCCCGCTTGCCGGTCTACATGCTGCTGATCGCGGCCTTTATTCCCAACATCACTTATCTCCACGGATTCCTCGGCCTTCGCACCATCGTCATGCTCAGCCTTTACCTCGCCGGGTTCGTCGGCGCCATGACTACGGCCTGGCTGCTCAAAAGCTCCATCCTCAAATCCAGCGAGACGCCGTTCATTCTCGAGCTGCCCCAATACCGCATGCCCACTGTGCGCACGCTGGGCCTTCGCCTGATCGACCGCGCCCACGTCTTCCTTCGCCAGGCCGGCACCGTCATTCTTTGCGTCACACTAGCTCTCTGGGTTCTTGCTCATCTCCCGGTCGTTCATGTAGCTGGCAGCACCTACACCGCGCCTGAATTAGCCGACAGCGTTATTGGACGCCTCGGCCACTTCATCGAACCCGCTATCGCACCTTTAGGCTTTAACTGGAAGATCGGCATCGGACTGCTCTCCAGCGTACTGGCTCGCGAAGTCATGGTCAGCACCATGGGCACTCTTTACGGCGCGGACCCGGCTACCCAATCCATGCACCTCCAGACAGCGCTTCATCACGACATGACGCTCGGCGGCGCATTGGCTCTGATGATCTTCTTCGCATTCGCCATGCAGTGCACTTCGACCATGGCCGTAGTAAGGCGCGAGACCAACAGCTGGAAGTGGCCCGCCGTGCAGTTTCTTTACATGCTGGTGCTGGCATGGGGCGCAGCTTTCATAGTCAATCACGTAGTGATGGCCATCTTCGGCTAGCCTTCCAAGTCCTCCTTTCCAGCCTCTATTCCTGTCATCCTGAGCGACCGTAGCGAAGCGCAGGGAGTCGAGGGACCTGCTTCTTCTCTCGTCCGAATTCGCAAATGCTAAAAGACCGCAAATTCAAAACGGTTGACTCCCCCTCGCGCCCGTCGCTATCATCCCATTTCACCGAACAAGTAGCCGTCCCCTCCATCCGAAAAGGAGTTTTACGATGCGGACTCCCAGAATCCTTCCCTGCCTTTCCCTCTTTGCTCTAGTTTCGCTGCTCTCCGCGCAAACTCCCCCCACCGCCTACACCATCATTCAAGCGCTCCAGGGAGGCCCCAATGCCGGTACCCAGACCATCTATCGCAATGGCATGCAGGTCGTCATCGATACAAAACAAGCGGCTCAATCTGGAACCCCAGCCAACCGCTCGATCGGCTTCTACGACCTGAAGACAGGCGTCTCGCATTCCTGGGATCCCACCGCCAAGCCCATCAACTGCAGCGCCGGCACCTTCTCCGGAGACTGGGGCGATCCCTTTTCAGCAACCAAGGACATCACCGACGCCATCGCCAAGGGCGAATTGAAGCCCGCAGGCGCTGAGACCGTCAGCGGCGTTCCCACCAAGGTTTATACCGGCTCCCAGCAGGGCCAGAACCTCAAGGCCTGGTTTGATGAGAAGGACGGCCTGGTCATCAAGTACGGCTTCGGAGCACCTGGCGCGGCATTGACCTACATGGTCGATATTCGCATCGTCAAGATTGCTCCGCCCGCAGCATCCGTCTTCGCTCTGCCCGCCGCCTGCGCCGGAGTCAAACCACCCCCCACACCAGCCGAACTCATTGCGGAGGAAACTGGCGACGACGCGGCCAACTACGTCAACGCGGGTTTAGGCCCCGGCTCCAAGAACTCCTGTTCCATCGTCATCCGCGTCGTTGCCGCAAAGACCATGGCTCCCGTCAGCCGCAAATGGCAAGCGGCAATCGACACCACTTTCAACGTGGACTCCCCGCCCGCCTATACCTTCGGCGTCGGCGACGACGGAACCTCCACTTTCTCCGGCGGCGGCATTCACGAAATCACCAGCCAGATACACAACGACATGCTCCGCATCGACAAACCGCCCGCCTACTTCAACCTGGCGTTGAACGTCAAGCAGCCCCACCGCGGTACCGCCGACACCCTCATCTACCGCCAGTGTTTCGCCCCTGTCACCATGCTCTATTACGTAATGAAGGACCCCACCGACATCGGCGCAGGAGCAGACTTTCTCTACGCCAAAGCCGGCAAAAACGCCGCCGTCCCCACCCACTAACCCATTGCCGGTCTCCCAGCTGGGTGCCCCATCCATTCCACAGTTTCATGGTGGAATGGGTGGGAAACCTCGACCCTCATCAAGCCATGGAACTCCGCTGACTCGCTAACTTGCTATCTCCGCGCAGCGGAGGCTGGCTCGCTGAAGGTTCCCAATCCTCCACCACGTCCGCTCTCGCCATTAGTCCATGAAATTCAGCCCACCCAGCCCGCTGGGATATATTGACCCTATCCCGTACCTAAAAATGACTCGAAAAATCAAAGCCCCTCAAGACTCCCAAAATCTTCGTACCGTGACAAGAATTCTCGCTCTTTTCACCCTCCTCATCGCATCAGCGGCCCAAATCCTCTCCCAGCAACCCATCTCCCTCGCAGAGGCTGACCAGCGCGCCTCGGCCATGTTTCAGCAATCCGCCACCACCGGCATGGTCCTCGTAGCCGTCCGCAATCACGAAGTCCTCATCAGGACCTACGGCGAGACATTTCCCGGCAGCGGCCACGCCCCCGCATCTAACTCTCTTATCCGGCTCTGCTCCATCTCCAAAGTCTTTACCGCCGATCTGCTCCTGAGGCTGGCCCAGGAAGGCAAGCTGGCGATCACCGACCCCCTCCAGCGCTACGCCCCGCCCGGAACAGCGGTCCCCGACGGCGCAGACGGAACCAAAATCTCGCTGCTCAACCTGGCCACCCACACCGCCGGCCTCACCCGCGAAGTCAGCTCCTATCCAAGGAAGACGCCCCACTTCACCTTCCCCGACCGCGCCTTTCGCTGGACCTGGCTGCCCGCCCAAACGTTGAATGCGTCCCCCGGCACAGCCGCCACCTATTCGAATGTTGGCTTCGACCTCCTCGGCGACGCCCTTGCTTCCGCCACTCACCAAAGCTACGCGCAGCTCTTGCACGACCAGCTTCTCCAACCCCTGAATATGTGGGACACCACCCTGGTACCCTCCGCCGACCAATGCGCACGACTGCTGCAAGGCGCCAGCGACGAAGGCCCCTGTACCGACACCCAACCCTCAGGCCCCAGCGGCGGCATCTATTCCACCCCAACCGACATGGTTAAGCTCCTCCAATACTTGCTTCGCGTTCCCGGTTCTCCTGCCCCACCGAACGATGACTTTACCGTTTACGTCCAGCCCAAGCAGCTCAAATCGATCTACGGACTCAACCATGCCGGCGACCCCACAGGCATAAGCCTCGCCTGGATTCAACTAGGCGACCCAGCCACACAATCAATGGTGATGGAGAAGACCGGGGGCGGCGCCGGCTTCGAAACCTACATCGCACTAAACCCGCAAACCAAAACCGGCGTATTCCTGGCCGCCACCGACGGCAAGGGCGACTCGAAGATCCATTTCTTCGAGGAATCCAACAACCTCTTAGCTGCTCTGGCAGGCGTCCCACCGCTCCCGCCCAAGGCGCACCACGCGCGCCCAGCCACAAAGCATCCCAAGCCTCAGCGCCGGAAGAGAAGCGCCTAGCCTTGAATCCGATCTCAGATACAGGTAAGATTGTCTTACGATGCAGACGCGCGTCTCCACCAAAGGTCAAATCGTGCTTCCCGCCCCAGTTCGCCGCAAACTAGGCATCCGGCCGGGCGATCCACTCGATATCGCGGTCGAAGAGGACCGCATCGTGCTGACTGCACCTCGAAGACCTAAATACAAAGCACGCATCATTAAGGATCCGATAACCGGCTTGCCCGTCATCGACGTCGGCCCCGATGCGCCGCGCCTCACGAGTGAGATGGTACGGCAACTTCTGGTCGACTTTCCGTGAGATACCTCCTAGACGTGAATGCACTAATCGCTTACGGGTTTCGACGGCACGACTTCCACAATCAAGTAGGTCTTTGGATTCGGTCCAAAATTGACGAAAACTTCTTGACTTGTTCCATCACCGAGCTTGGTTTCGTCCGTATCCTCGGGAATGTTCGAACCTACGGCATGGATGTTGCGCGAGCAAGAGCGTTGTTGCTGAGCCTGAAGACCAACCGCGCCTTACCGTTCGAACTCGTTTCGGACGCGAACGACTTGAACTCACTTCCACCCTGGGTGAAGACTCCCCTTCAAGTGACCGACGGACATCTCGTCCAGCTCGCCAGAACCAACAACGCCGTGCTCGCAACCTTGGACAAAGGTATCCCCGGCGCTTATCTCATTCCTTCGTGAATCACGGGCGGGTCAAGCGCCCACCGCATCTGGTACATATGAGAAACTAGAAGAGCCGAAGTCCTCCGGGTGCTGGGTGCCCCATGTCTCGATTCTGAGACATGGGAATGTAGCCACTAACCCCAATCTAGAACCAACCAATTTATCTCCGGCACGCCAGCGCCGATACCCTGCTGCGGCCCACTTTAGGAACCAGAGAAACCATGCTCAGCACCAGCAACGTCACCATGCGCTACGGCTCCAAGGTCCTCTTTGAAGAAGTCAGCGTCAGCTTTGTCCCCGGCCGCCGCTACGGACTCACCGGCCCCAACGGTTCCGGCAAATCGACCTTCATGAAGATCCTCACCGGCGAACTCGATGCCCAGAAAGGCACCGTCGTCCGTCCCAGGAAGTTTGGGGTATTGCGTCAAGACCAGTTCGCCTTTGACCAGTACCGTGTCATCGA
>JBELAI010000018.1:0-47086 GCA_049508975.1 Occallatibacter sp.
GGCCGAGGTCGGTATAGATGACGCCCAGCCCATTGCAATCGGAGCACGCGCCCTTGGAATTGGCTGAGAACAGCGACGCATCGACTCCGTTGGCCTTGGCAAAGGCCTTGCGCACATTGTCGAGAATGCCGGTATAGGTTGCCGTGTTCGACCTGCGTGAGCCGCGCGCCAGATTTTGATCGATGATGATGGTTTCCGGATAGGCCTGCGGCAGGGAGCCGACGATGAGCGACGACTTGCCCGAGCCGGCAACGCCTGAAACCGCCGTCAGAACGCCCTTGGGAATATTGACTGAAACGTCTTTGAGATTGTTGAGCCGCGCGTGCTTGATCTTCAGTTCGCCGCTCGGTTTGCGTATCTTGTCTTTAACCTGCTGGTGCTTCTTCATGTGGTTGCCCGTCAGCGTTCCGGAAGTTAAGAGCCCCGCGAAATCGCCCTCGTAAACCACTGCGCCGCCCTTGCTTCCCGCCAGCGGACCCATGTCCACCACATGATCTGCAATGGCGATCATGTCCGGCTTGTGCTCCACAATCAGAACCGTGTTGCCCTTGTCGCGCAGCTGCTGCATCAACCCGGCCATGCGCCCCACGTCGTGCGGATGCAGCCCCACAGAAGGCTCGTCGAATACGTAGGTAATGTCAGTGAGCGACGAACCGAGATGGCGCACCATTTTTACCCGCTGGCTCTCACCGCCCGACAGGGTTGAGCTTTCGCGGTCAAGGCTCAGATAGCCGAGGCCGATGGTGACGAGATTATCGAGGCGCGCAGCCAGGGCCGCTAACATTGGCCCGGCCTGGGGCGCATTGAGTTTGCGTACCAGCGCGGCCAGGTCACTCACTTGCATCGACGACATTTCCGCGATGTTCTTACCAGCAATCTTGCTCGCCAGCGCTTCACTCTTCAGTCGCGCGCCCTTGCATGCGGGGCAAATCTTGCGTGTGAAGATGCGATCGTATTCGACTCTTACATGGGGTTGCAGCGCGTCGGGGTCTTTGTCGCCCATCATCTGCCTGAGCTTGGGCACCACGCCAAGATAAGTCAGATTAATCTTGTCCACCTTGACCTTGCGACCGTCATCGAGATCGAAAAGGTTGGCGCGTTCTTCCTTTGAGTATTTGCGAATCGGCTTGTCGAGATCGAACATGCCGGAGCGCGCATAGATCGACCACCACCAGCCACCGACCGCGAACACCTTGTGCAGCAGCGCTCCCTGTTTGAGCGACTTCGTCTCATCCACCACCGCGGCCATATCCATAGCCGCAACCTGTCCCACGCCTTCGCATTCCGCACACATGCCGCGCGGATCGTTGTAGGAGTAGTAGCCCGATGCGGGCAAACGCGGTTCGGCAAGCCTCGAATAGAGCACCCGCAGCATCTGTGCCGTGTCAGTTACCGTCGCCACGGTTGAGCGCATATCGCCGCCCAGCCTTTGCTGGTCGACAATGATGGCCGCCGAAATGTTCTTGAGCTCATCGGCGTCAGGATGCCCGTAATGCGGCATGAATTGCTGCACGAAAGCCGGATAGGTTTCGTTGATCAGCCGCTGGCTCTCCGCTGCAATCGTCGAGAAAACCAGGGAAGACTTGCCCGATCCCGACACCCCGGTAAACACGGTGATCCGTCGCTTCGGAATATCCAGCGAGACGTTCTTGAGATTGTTCTCCCGTGCTCCGCGGATGATAATCGAACCGTAGCCGGCGTGAGGCAACTGACCATTCTCTCTATTCCCGTTCCCGGATTTGCCCGCATCCGTTGATTGTTTGGCAGCTGTCTGGCTCAACGTGGTAGCTGGTTTCTTCATGGCTCCATCCTATCCAACAGGGATTCAAGCCGGTCAAACTTCTCGCGCCAGAAGACACTATAGACGTTCATCCAGTCAACGAGCGGCGCCAGGGCTTGCGGCGGCACGCTGTAATGCGTCTCGCGTCCGTCGTGCCGGTGACGTACTAATCTTGCGCTCTTCAGTACGCGCAGGTGCTTGGAAACAGCCGGTTGCGATACGCCGGCGCGGCCTGTCAAAGCGTGCACTGTCTGCTCTCCATCGCGTGCCAGGCGCTCGAAGATCGCCCGGCGTGTAGGGTCTGCGAGGGCCCTGAATACATTGTTGGTCGCAGCTTGCATCGAGAACCCCCTCAGTCACGGGAATGTGTTTATGAATTCGCCTTGCGTGAAGGGTACGAGCTTCAGCTTGTGCGCAAATTGGCCGAATGAAGGCGGGCGATGAGGGCCGCGCTTATGAGTTTGCATTCCCTCGGTGGCTAAAGCCAAGGCTCGCATTTGCCCCAAACGTACGGGATGAATCCCGTACCCTTCAAAATCGCATGGCTCTAAAGCTTCAAAATCGCATGGCTCTTAGACACGTTCCAAGTTGAGTTACCAATCCAGATGGGTGATCTGAATGAGATTTCCGCATGTGTCGTCAAGCACCGCGATCGTCGATCCGGTTGTCTTGGCCGGTTCCTTGGTGAACTTCACGCCATGGCCTTTGAGCCTGTCGTACTCTTTTTGGACATCCGCGACAAAGAAATTGGCCGCGGGTATCCCGCTCCCATGAATTCCTTGTTGATAGGCCTTCGCTGCGGGGTTGAAGCCCTCGCTGGCCTCAAGGACCAATTGCACGCCTTCCGGCTCTTCGGGGGAGACCACGGTGAGCCATCTGTAATTTCCGCCGCCGGCGAAGTCGTGTTTCTTCTGAAAGCCAAGCACATCGGTATAGAACTTCAGGGCCTTCTCCTGGTCGTTCACAAAAACGCTCGTGAGTTTGATCTGCATGGTTTGTCCTCTCTGTGCTCTGCGCTTTTTCCCTTGCGCCTATAAGAGTGCACACAGAAACCATAACCAAACAGTTATTGATTGTCAATACCCATTTCAAACAAAAAAGCCCCCAGCCGAAGCTGAGGGCCTTTGTTGTGCGAATTTGTTCGCGGTCTTCGTTGCTACAAAGGGACTCTATCCAGGGAGGCGATAAAACCGATCCCGGGCACATCCAGCTTTTGCAAAGGCAGGTCGTTGGTGACAAACAGATCGACGCCAAAATGGGCCGCACAGGCCAATTGGATTGCATCAGCGTTGCGGATGTTATGGGTGGCTCGGAGAGTTGCGTAACGCCACGCGACTTGCGCGTCAAAGGCGACGACGTCTGCTGTGGAGCGAACGGCGCGGTCGTACTGTTCGATGAGAGATGTCTGCCCGAGTTTGGTTGGCTTTACCAGTAGCTCGCCGAGTGTCATCGCGGAGGTTACGATCCTATCGCCCCGCTCAAGCATCCGTCGCCTGATTTCGATCAACCTGCTCCGGGTCGGTTCAAGCCCCTCAAACATATAAATGAAGATGTTCGTGTCAAAAAAGATCTTCCTCATTCCGGATCTTCTCTCAGTCTGTTCACATACTCGTCGGCATGCTCATCGGCCCAAATGTGCTTGCCCGAGCCGATCAGCTGGATTAATGGGTCATCCTTCCAATCGACCGCGCTGCGTGCGCCCTGTTGCCTACACCAATCCTCATACCAATCGAGAAGGGGATGATACTTTGCTGGAACTTCTTCTCGTTTCGGCATGTATTTAGAGCCTCGTCCCGACCGTCTTTGCGGATGGATAAAGTCGCCTGGTCGGTACAGTCGCAGGCAACGTGCTTTGGTCTCAAATAACATTGTGTATTTGCCAGTTGAAGGCGGCACATTAGCAACGAGGTGCTGCATAAGGTGTGCATTGACGGAAGCAGGGTTTGTTCCGGAACCGAGCTCCGATTTGTCGAGCTCTTGCCGAATTTCAGTTTTGGAGAAGGCCATGTCTGGAAACAGTTGTTGAAGCATAGCAACAGCAAGCCAGATACGGTCCGCGAGACGCAATTCCGATGTAGCAATAGGCATCTCACCCCTCCTTGATGTATTCCAATATAGGAATGATACCTAATATACCTACGAATGTAAATTCTAAAGAAACAAAAAGCCCCCAGCCGAAGCTGGAGGCCTTTTGTTTTTGCTTTTGCGCGAAGCGCGTCTGCCTGGATGGCAAATCCTAGTACATGCCGTCCATGCCGCCGCCGTGGCCGCCGCCTGCCGGGGCAGCCTTCTGCTCCGGAATCTCGACAACCAGTGCTTCGGTGGTGAGAAGGAGACCGGCAATCGAAGCTGCGTTCTGCAGCGCGGTGCGGGTCACCTTGGTGGGATCGATGACACCGGCCTTGACCAGGTCTTCGAACACACCGGTTTGCGCGTTGTAGCCGTAGTGCGGGTCTGTCTGTTCCAGGACCTTGGCAACCACAACCGCGCCTTCTTCGCCGGCATTGGCGACGATCTGGCGGAGTGGCTCTTCGAGCGAGCGGCGAACAATCTGTGCGCCGATCTTCTCATCACCTTCCAGGGTCTTGATCAGCTCATCGACAGCGGGGATAGCGCGAACCAGTGCCACGCCGCCTCCGGGGACGATGCCTTCTTCGACGGCCGCACGAGTTGCGTGCAGAGCATCTTCAACGCGAGCCTTCTTCTCCTTCAGCTCGGTCTCAGTGGCCGCGCCGACCTTGATGATGGCAACGCCGCCGACCAGCTTGGCAAGGCGCTCCTGCAGCTTTTCCTTGTCGTAGTCGGAGGTGCTCTTTTCAATCTGCGAACGGATTTCCTTCACACGTCCCTCAATGTCCGAAGACTTTCCGGAACCGTCCACGATGGTTGTGTTGTCCTTGTCGATGGTGATGCGCTTTGCCTTGCCCAGATCCTCGAGCTTCACGCCTTCCAGCTTGATGCCGAGGTCTTCGGTGATGGCCTTGCCGCCGGTGAGAATGGCAATGTCGCCCAGAATCGCCTTGCGCCGATCGCCAAATCCCGGAGCCTTGACGGCCGCAACATTCAGCGTACCGCGCAGCTTGTTGACGACGAGGGTGGCGAGTGCTTCGCCTTCCACGTCCTCAGCAATGATCAGGAGGGGCTTGCCGCCGCGGGCAACCTGCTCGAGCAGGGGAAGCAGATCCTTCATCGCGCTGATCTTCTTCTCGTAGATCAGGATGTACGGATCTTCGAGAACCACTTCGAGGCGCTCTGCGTCCGTAACGAAATACGGGCTCAGGTAGCCGCGATCGAACTGCATGCCGTCCACGGTCTCGAGGCCGGTGTGCATGGTCTTCGACTCTTCGATGGTGATGACGCCGTCCTTGCCGACAACCTTCACGGCATGGGCGATGATGTCACCGATCTCCTGGTCGCCGTTGGCGGAGATGGCTCCGACCTGCGCAACCGAACCTTCGTCAACCGGCTTCGACAGCTTGCCGAGAGCGCCGCCCTCGGTCCACTTGCCGTCCTTGTCGCGCGTGCCGATGATGACGGTAACGGCCTTGTCGATGCCACGCTTCAGAGCGGTGGGGTTGGCTCCGGCGGCAACAGTCTTGACGCCTTCCTTGAAGATGGACTGAGCCAAAACGGTCGCTGTCGTGGTGCCGTCGCCGGCTACGTCGGAGGTCTTGGAAGCGACTTCACGAACCAGCTGTGCGCCGACATTCTCAAGCGGATCCTTGAGGTCGATTTCCTTGGCGACAGTGACGCCGTCCTTGGTGATGGTGGGGGAACCGAACTTCTTTTCGATTACAACGTTGCGGCCCTTGGGGCCGAGGGTTGCCTTGACGGCGTCCGCGAGAATGTTGACTCCGCGCAGGATCGCCTGACGGGATTCTTCACCGTGCAGAATTTGTTTTGCCATTTTGAATTCTCCGAATTCAGCTTCTAGCTGCTAGCTTCTAGCCTTCAGCCCAAAGCCTGGGTTTTGAAATGTCAATTTCGTTTGTCAGCAGTCCGTAAAGCTAGAAGCTAAGAGCTAGTAGCTAGAAGCTGCTCGCAACTACTTCTTTACGATTCCAAGGACTTCTTCCTCGCGCATGATGAGAAACTCTTCGCCGTCGAGCTTGATCTCGGTGCCGGAGTACTTGCCGAAGAGCACATTGTCGCCAGCCTTGACGTCGAGAGGGAAGACCTTGCCTTCGTCGTTCGACTTGCCCTTACCGACGGCGATCACTTCGCCTTCCTGGGGCTTTTCCTTGGCGCTGTCGGGGATGATGATCCCACCACGGATGGTTTCGCCCTCTTCCAGACGGCGGACGAGGATGCGGTCATGGAGCGGAGTGAAAGTGGTTTTTACGTGTGTCGATGCCATTTCTTTGCTTCTCCTTCAGGCCCCGGCAGGGTTGAGCCCCGGCCGCGGGATGTCAGTGGTTTTGAACGAAAAGACCTCGGAAGCTGCCCAAGCGAACCCGCATTTTGGAAGAGCGGGGGACCTAAGCAGTTCTGCCAGCGATGTGCTAGCAGTCGAGCCTTCCAATTGCTAACGATAGGCAAGCGACCGCGTAGATGTCAAGTGCAACTTCGATTAAATATGAGTGAATCCCGCTCATGAAAACATGCCTGTCCTGGCAGAACAACCAAACCGCCCAGCGCGGAATGCTCCGGACAATCCCCTAAAAGTTGTACATGAAAATGACCGTTTGGTAACCTAAGATGTATGTACTTCGGTTCGCGTTGAAGTTACCTTCCAGGTGAGCAGTCAGCGCGGCCATGCGGCAGACGAAGTGCTAGTTCTTCTTGGCGATGTATACCTTTACTGTTCCGATGCCGATAAGGGATTGAGAGAAATTCCAGGAGATCTCGAGCGAAAACGCCGATCCGCGTCTGAGGGGCACTCGATGAAAATGCTGAAAGAGGAAGATGGGCAGGCAGTTGTTTACATGTCCTGCTTCCTTGGTATGCTTGCTTTGGGATTTGCAGCCCTTGCCGTCGATGTGGGCTATTTCTTCCACGAGAAACGCGTAGCCCAGTCGGCAGCGGATGCGGCAGCGGTTGCGGCGGCGGAAGAGTACACGAACGGTCAAACAGCCGAGCAGAACGCGGCCAATGCGCTTGCCAAGTTGAACGGTTTCGACCCGACGCTGGCAATCAATCCAGCGGTTGTATCGGTGGGCACGCCGACGGTCGGAAACTACGCGGGCAATTCGAGTTATGTGCAGGTAATCGTTTCCAAGCCATTTTCCACCTTCTTCCTCGGCGCTTTTCAGCATTCCAGCAACGCCATGGTGATTAGTGCCAGGGCAGTGGCCGGTCATCAGGCCGCGGCGAACTGCATCATCGGCCTGAGCCCGACGGGAGTCTCGACGGCCAATGCGCCTATCTATGGGTACCCGAACGACATGGCGGATATCGCGATCTCCGGCGGCGGGCATCTGAATGCAACCGGCTGCGGGGTATGCGGCAACAGCCCCGGGGGCACGTCCGTCTACGCCGTCGGAAGCGGTGTCATTAACGCCTTGTCGGTGAGCAGCCCGGGGGGCGATTACAGCACTGGCGGTGGTTCGATTAACGCAACCAATGGCGTAACACAGTCCGGATGCAGCGATCCGCTGGCGGGCAAGCTCACCGCACCAACCGTCGGCACATGCAGCGATCCGGTATGGATGGCAGGCAATCCCAATGGCACGGGTTCCGCGACCAGTGCTGGGGGGAGCGCCAAGACTCTGAGCCCGGGCACCTATTGCAACTTCAACACCTCCAACGTCGGCTCACTGAATCTGAGTCCCGGCGTTTATATCTTCCAGGGCAACTGGAGCACGAACAGCGGTACGAGCCCGATAACTTGCAGCGGCTGCACGGGGGGAGCCGGTGTCTTTTTCTACTTCGCTCCGGGTTCGACCATGAATTCCAGCGTCAACAACCCGGAGGGCAGCGCCCCTGATGGGCTTACAAACGGCGTCACGGTCAACCTGACCGCCGCGACCACCGGGACTTACGCCGGCATTTTGATGTGGGATAACAGCGGAACCAGTTCTTCGCCCGACACGTTCACTTTTGGTGGCGGAGCAAGTTCCACTTTGACCGGAACCATCTACATGCCCAATACCAACCTGGACCTTGGGAACGGAACCAATACGGGGACCATGAGCAGCCTGATCGTGGCCAATACCGTCGCGATTCAGGGCGGGTCCACAGTCACCGACAACGCTACGGCCGCGCTGCTGGCCAGTGGCGGAGCGGTAGGGAATGGATTGGTGGAGTGACCAATGAGTAGCATCTTCGATTTCAGTCTGAAGAGTCTTCGCGCCAGGTTGAGAGCGCTTTCGAAGTTCCGCAAGGTGGTGGGCGACGAGTCCGGGGACGCCCTGATCGAGCTCGCTCTCGTGGTATCGCTCCTGTTCAGCCCCCTCCTCTTTGGAACCGTGGAGATGGCGCAGATTATCTTCGATTCCATCGAAGTATCGAACGCAGCACGCGCGGGCGCCAGTTGGGCGATGACCAACTCGACCAGCTCCAGCCTCACCGCGGGACTCACCGCGGCGGCGCAGGCGGAGGCTTCGGATTTCGGGACCAACCTCAACGTAGTCCCAAACGTCTACTGGGCTTGTTCGACGGCTCTCGCTGGAACGCAATATTCCACTCTTTCCGGCGCGACGGCAGCATGCACAGGTACTTCCAATCACCCGCTGGAGTTGATTCAAGTGAGTACGAGTACCACCGTAACCATGCCAATCAAGTGCCCAGGCCTTCCTGCGAGCATTACATTGACCAGTTCATCGGTTACGGAGACGGAGTAGCCGCCATGACTTGCCATGATCGACGTCCGAGGTGGGGCGAGGCGGCGTTAAGGCGGCTTATGCGGCGGGTTAAGCATGTTTTTCAAAAAGGCGACGGGTCCTCCGCAGAGAGCGGCGGTCGACGCCGGAACAGGATCCGCAGCGAGGCAGGAGGAGCGGCGCTTGAGTTTGCCCTCACCTTGCCAATTTTGCTTACATTAGTCTTCGGCTTCATCGAGATATGCATGGCCTGCTACGTGCATGAGATGATCTCGGAGGTGGCGCGCGAGTCAACCCGCTATGCAAGCGTTCATGGGTCGACATGCTTGACCGGCTCGGGGAGTACCTGCACCGCAACCAGCAGCAGCGTCAATGCTTACGCGCTGGCCACTGGCTGGCCGAATATCGGCGGGGGGACGGTAGTCCCCAATACAACCTATCCGGGCGGGGGCGTGTCCGCATGCACGGCTGGAAGCCAGGCGCCGGGTTGCCCCGTCCAGGTGCAGGTGACGTATATCTTTCGCTTGAGCATCCCCTTCATTCCAGCCACTAACCTGAATCTGTCGAGTAGTTCCGAGATGTACATCGTCCAGTAAAGCGATCTCGAACAACGACTGCTCGGTTCATGTGTTTTGGGGTTGCGGACTGAATCTATTGTCAGGACGGGTCTTTCTCACCATCCGCACAAGTGAAAAGCCGCCACTCGCAGGGCATGGCTTGAACCCGAATCAAAAATCTCTTTGAGCTTTATCCCTGAATTACGTCTTCGAGTAGCGCCGCTTATGTCAACATCCGGTTCTTCCGTCTCCATGGCAGCATATGCAACAGCCCTACAATTCCAGACGGAATCGTCAGAAGCCCGGGCAGGCTTGTCGGGATTGCCGTCAGCAGGCCCACAATGAGCCCTTTGAGCATGGCGGACTCGCGATCGTCTCCGTACCAGTGCCGCTGCGCTCTATAGGTAATCAAGCCAAGCACAATTCCCGCCGGCACTGAGACAACCGTGCTCGCGCCGAGGGTGGCTACTGTGCCGCCGAAGAGCATCGTATCGACAACAACCGTCAGCAGCGCGATGCGAGGGTCAAGGCCGAATACCTGGGCAAAGCCTGAATGATGCTGGGCCGGATTGGCCGGCATATTCGATGCGGGCGCCGCGTAGGCGGAAACCTGGCGTCCCGTAACTCCGGTCATCTGAGGAAGCGAGCCAACCGGCACGCCGCATTCCGAACAATACTTGCTTGATTGATGAATAACGCTGTGACAATGAGCGCACGCAGCCATCGACCCCTCCGATTCGTCCCGACCTGTTGCCATAGTATGCCTCTTCCATAAAACGTCAAAGAGCATTATTGACCTCACTGCACGTCCACGGTATGGAATCCAAGTCCATAAAGCAAGGCGCTAACGCTGGTTCGGGCATTCTGCTTAGCCTTGTCGAGGATGCCGTCAGAGAGCGCCGCCTGGGTAATCTGCTGCTCGGCGGTCAACCGAACCTGGGACTCCAGGTTCGGATCGGCATTGGCGAAAAGCCCCGTGGTTCGTGAATAGATTTTCGTGCGGTCGTTGTCGATCCGGGTTGTAAGCAACTCCGGCGGGGGCAAAATCACTTTCACGGAATCGCCCTTGACGTCTACGTCGCTGGGTTTGAGTTGGCCCAGATCCACGCCTGCAATCACTTCGCCGTGAGCAACCAGAAGCAGTTTGTCGCCCACCAGGAAGTCTGGCAGGTAAGCACTCTCGCGTTCGCCTCCGACAATCTTGTCCATGGAATAATCAACCGTTTCCAATCGCGAAAGCTGGCGTATCTTGTCGACGACGGTGGGGGACGAAATATCCATACTGGTTTTGCCCCCCGCGAGGAATCCGGAAAACCGGCCCAACAGGCCGGTTCGCGCTATGATGGCAAAACCGGTCAACAACAGGCAGCCCAGCAGAATGCCCACCACAAGAGTACCGAGCGGGAAGCGCCGGGTACCTGGGTTCACCTGGCTGATTCGGGCTTCGGAGACTGGGGAGACTGGCGCCATGCTTATTGGATGCAGCCTCGGAGCCATGCGGCCACGGATGTCCAGATGGGCTACAATGGAGGGTATGTTGCGCCGCTCCCTGTTTCCTCTCATTGTCGTCGTGGCCGGGTTCGGCCTGATCGCATCTTCGCTCGTCGCCGGTGGTCAGGACGACACCTCAAAGCGTGGCCGCAAGTACAAGTCACCACCTCCGACCGCGCGTATCGAAGTGACAATTCTCAAGGACGTGAATGGCAAGCCGATCGAGAATGCCGCGGTAGTCTTTCACCCCATGGAAGGGGAGAAAGACAAAGGCAACATGGAACTTAAGACCAACGAAGACGGCAAGACCATCATCGATGTTCTTCCCATCGGCGACGTGGTGCGGTTACAGGTGATCGCACGCGGTTTTCAGACCTACGGTGAGGACTACAAGATCGACAAGGCCGATCTGGCAATCGAGATCCGCATGAAACGTCCGGGCGAGCAGTACTCCATATACAAGAGCCACGACACGGCGGCCAAGAGCACCGATGCAACCCCTGCCAAGGATGCGGCTCCTGTAACGCCATCGAACGCAGCTCCGCAAGCGACACCGCCCGACAGCAAGCCGCAATCGAACTAGTGTGGTGAATCTGAAGTTCATTGCATTTTTCTGAAACAGAGCCGCAGGCCGTGAAGTGCCCCAAAAGCAGGTCCTTCGACTCCGCTGAAGTACGCCTCGCTCAGGATGACAGGTTTATTTTTGATATGAACTTCGGACTCGGGAAACTTGGGCATACTCATGAGTTGCGGCTCAAGCTTCTATGTTTTTTAAAAGGCAGTATTTGAGCCGCCATGCCTGATCTCCCACTTCAAGGAAAATCCGCACTGGTAACCGGAGGCGCTCGGCGCATCGGCCGGGAGATCGCCCTGGCTTTGGCGCGGTCCGGCGCGGATGTCGCCATCACCTATCGGAATTCACACACAGACGCCACGCAGACGGTTGAAGCGATTAGATCTCTCAACTGCCGGGCGCTGGCTGTGGAATGTGAGGTGCGTTCTGAGGATTCTGTTCGTTCGGTTATTCATGCCGTTACAGCGATATTCGGTGGGCTTGATGTGCTGGTGAACAACGCCGCGGTCTTTGAGTCCTCTCCGCTGGAACAGATCAGCCTGGAGGCCTGGGACACGGTTTTCGAGACGAATGCGCGGGGGCCGTTTCTGGTAGCGCGTGAAGCCCTGTCCCATCTGCGCGCCGCTCAAGGACGGATCGTCAATATAGGTTCTCTGGGAGGAATCCACGCCTGGGCGGGCCACGCCCACTACTGCGGATCGAAGGCGGCTTTGCACATGCTGACGCAAACCATGGCCAAGGCCTTCGCGCCGGAGGTGACTGTGAATTGCGTGGCGCCCGGGTTTATGGAGGTGGACGATTCAGAAGCAGATGCCAGCGCAAGATTTGCCGCCAGAACCCCCATGCGCCGCAACGGAACCGCCGACGATGTAGCGCAGGCAGTGCTCTTTTTCGCTAGCGGCCCCCGCTTCGTGACCGGGCAGATTCTGGCGGTGGATGGCGGCCTGGGGCTTGTGTGAAGGTCGGGCTCAGCCAACTTCCTATCATTCCTCTGCCGCAGGAGGATATCCAGGCATAATCAACTGCGACGCGCATATTGGTGGGATGCCGGGCGCGACCAGCTATCAGTGCGACAGATCACATCCTACTAGTTAACATTCCTGCCAATATGCCTTATATGGCATTCTCAGACCTTCGAATCTCTAGCCCGGACCTTGTCTGTCTGTTCTGCGACCATCCGGCCCGCGACCACTTTTTTGGTGGTGACCATCTCTGCGTTCAGCCGAAATGCAAGTGTGTAGGATTTTACGCTCCGTTCAAGTCTGACGCAGAACGGTTGGATTGGGAAAAATCCATTCTCCGCGGAGAGCAGGCTTCTGCCATGCGATGCTTGTTTTCAATGTGCTGAGAGAACTCAATCGAGAGAGCTATGATCACTTCTTTGCTCGTTGAGAGATGCCTCGTTGGCATGGGCATTTGCTCCCCACACAGTGTGCATGCCGCCCCAATCGGGGTGCTGTTTGGATCGTATGCGATTTTCAGTTCAGCGCCCATCATTGCGTGCCTCCTTTTGGCTCGTGAGATATGACGCAGCGCGGTTCTAGCATTCTTCCTGGAACCCCTGACTTTCCGGGCTTGGTCAGTCTGTGCGTTCTCCAATAATGGAGGGCGATGAGCATTTCTCAAGTGATCTGGATCACTATAGAAACACGAAAGCCCCTCGTTGCGGAGAGGCTTCGCGGCAGAACCAGGGAAAGGGGTAGCAGTTGTCTGGCGGTACGCTACGATGTGCTGGCTGTCAATTCAAAATGACGCCTTCCCACTTAATGGCTCCGATAGCTATGGTTCCGAGCCGTTTCGATTCTTGCCCGGTCGGGGAAGGGGTCGTTTGAGGCATCAGATGGATTCCGGGCGGTTGGCCGCCCACGCATACAGGACCCCAATTCTCGGGTAATCTCCTGTTTGCGGGTCATCCAGGTAAAGATGCTTCCATCGCTCCAGGTTATGGCTTGGCCGCGGGTGTTCCGCCGGCGACTCCGGTTACCAATGGGACGGTTGGAGTTGCCGCGCCGAGGACCTTGGTGACGGAGCCGTTGCCGCTGTTGGCGATCCAGACATTACCGGAGATATCGATCGCGATGCTGGTGGGCGAAGTGGTTCCAACCGTGTAGCCGGTAGTCGGAGTGACGGCTCCGCTGGAGTTGAAAACCGAGAGGGTGCCGCCCGTGTTTGTGACCCAGACCTGGTTCGATCCGTCGATGGCCAGACTGGTAGCCGCTGAGAGCCCGCCTCCTGAGATGCCCAGCTTGGTGCCGCCGACGGTGAACTCGGTCATGGTATTCCCCGTTCCATCGAGGCTCCAGACATCCGCTGCGCTGTCAACTGCGACGCCTGTGCCGCCATGCCCTGGAGCGGACGACCCGACGGGAACTCCCGTAGCCCGTATGGCTGAAGTCGTGCCGTCGCTGGCCGGGTTGCCAATCCAGAGGATGTTGGCGATGACGTTGGTGAGTGTGAAGCTGGCTGAGAGCGAGCTCCCTGTTGCCGAGACCGTATAGGGGGTATCGCTATACATGGAGTTTGCCGTGAACGTACCGGCACTGGCAACGCCGCTTCCATTCGTGGTGACGGTGATTGTGCCGGTGCTGTTGCTGAATGTCCCGCTTGCGCCCGAAGAAGGCGCCGTAAAGGTAACTGAGACGCCTGAAACCGGATTGCCGAACGAATCGGTCACCGTCACAGCAAGTGGATTTGGAAATGCTGTGTTGGCGGTTGTCATTTGTGGCGTTGTTCCGGAATTCGCGGTCATCGAACTCGGGGCAGCCGGAGAAACAGTCAGCGTAAAGGACTGAGTGGCGTTGGGGCTGGTGCCATTGGATGCTGTGATGACGATGGAGTAAATGCCGGCAGCGGTTGTTGTACCGGCAAGAGTCGCGGTCCCGTTGCCGTTGTCGGTGAACGTAACGCCTGCAGGCAAGGCTGTTCCAGTCTCGCTCAGTGCTGGAGTCGGATACCCGGTCGTGGTTACGGTGAATGTGCCGGCCACACCGGCAGTGAAGGCAGCGGCGTTTGCGCTGGTGATAGCCGGAGGCTCGTCGATGGTAACCGAACCACTTTGGGACGCTGGCGTATTCGAAGCTTCGGCGTCGCTTACGGAGACCTTATTGCTACCGATAAGCCCGAAGAGTGTGGGTGAAACGCTCACTTCGATGGTCAGAGGGTTGTAGTTCGTGCCCACCGCAACCGTGTCTTGGTTGGTGCATGTAACTGTCGGCCCGCCTCCTGGCGCAGAGCAGGCCCAGTCTGTACCGCTGACGCCCGAATAAGTGAGGCCTGTGGGCAGCGTGTCGACGACGGTCATCGCATTCGCGATGGTCTGGGTCGGGTCGCCGATGGAACCGGCCACGCCGCTTCCGCCGATCCCATTATTGGTAACGATCACCTCGGGCAGCGAATCGGAGGAGTCACCCTGTTTAAAGGTGCTTCCCGCAGTTGGCCCCGAAAACGAGATGCTGGGCAGGTTGACGGTCAAGTTCACGCACCAGCCGCCGATGGTCGTCGCTGAGCCGGGACCGAGGAGGCCACCGTCGTCGATGTACAGGCTCCAGGTTCCGTTTCCGTTGTAGGTGCTTGATGTGGTGCCGCCGAAGACGCCCGCCTCGCTCGCGTTGCCCAGAATGCTCGAACCGACAGGAGCAGCTTTAGTCGGCGTGAATGGATTGGAAGGCAACGGCGGTCCGACACTTTCGGTGCCGCAAAGAGGAGCGTTCTGCGAGCATTGCGGGTAAGGGACGGCCGTGTTGTAGGGCGAACCGTTGTTACTTGTCGGCTCGTACGGGCCGGCACCTGTGAGATTTGCGGTGATGCTGCTCCCCCCGTCGGCGAATGTGGGGCTGACGGTTGCGCCTGGCTGGCGTACGCCGGTGAGCGAGAAGAATTCAAGGTTTTTGCTGCCCGGACCCACCAGCAGGGACATGAGATCCTCCTGGTCCGCGCTGTTGAAGTTCTTCAATGTAACGGTTGTTGCGCTCACGGTGCCGGGCAGGCCGGTGACATAGATATTGGACGGATAGGGCGTGGCCGGACCATAGTCGTAACCCGAACTCGCGTTTCCGGCCGAGATGGAACCGGTATCGCAGTAGGTATATGGGCCTGCTCCGCTTCCCGAGGCGGGAATTGTGGTGGCGTAGTCGACACGCACATCGGCGGACGCTGAGCTTACACCGAACTCGGTTCCGGAACTGGTGCCGCTGTAAGTGGCTACGATCTGATGGGTGCCCTGGCCCAGGGATGCGGTCTGCGTCGCCACTCCACCGCTCGAAACGTTGGCAGTTCCCAGATTGGTGGAGCCGTCGACGAAGGTGACCGTGCCGGGATTCGAGTCGTCAGAGAGGGGCGTGCCATCGGTAACCGTGACGTTGGCTGTGAGGTTCACAGTGGCAGTGGAGCCGGCAGTAATAGCAGCCGGATTCGGGGACCCGCTGACTGTGGTCGTGGTGGCATGCGCGTTGGGTTGCATGGTTAAATTCACGCACCACGAATTCAGTTGTCCATAGGGCAGGCTCGGGTTGGTCGACGGGTCCTCGGATAGCCAGTTGTTTAGATACAACAACCAGGTGCCGTTCGCTCCCGCGCCGCCGAACTCCGATGTGAAAGTGGACGAACCGGCAGGATAGGCCCTGCCGAAAGTGGCGGGGGCTGAAAACGGGGAGGGGGGCGCGGGGAACGTGTCGGTTGACAAGAGCTCGGAATAATCGTCGGCCGGGCTGCACGTGGAGCCGGTGCAGGTATTGCTGCTGCTGGTCTGAAGCGTCGTTGAAGTGTCGTCCGCCAGGGTGAGGCTGTAGTTGCTTGGCGTCAGATTGTTGCTCCCCGGACCGTCGCCGTCGGCCCAGGACAAGAATTCGAAGGCATTGCCGTTAGGCGCCTGAAGACCGAAACCCATGAAATTCGGGCTCTCAACCTGCAGCCCGTTCAGTGTCACGGTGACGTCTTCAATGGTTCCCGTCACACCGCTCAGAATAAGTTGCGAGGGATAGGGAAACCCACCGGTCCCGCCCGCGCCTGCGCTGTTGGTCTCAACTGTGACCGGACCGTTGCAGTAAGTGGCGCCTGACGGATTGTAGGGATGGTTGACCGTCAGTACCGACGCCTGGGTGGTCGAAGTGCTCCCCAGGTAACCGGTAGTCGGGTTGTATACCGCGGAAATGGTGCGAGGCCCCTCCTCTGTTCCCGGAAACGTAAAGGGAGTCGTGGCGGTGCCCGAAGAGAGAGCGACATTCGAGGCGATGGCAGTGCCGGTGCCGGGGATGCCAGTGCTGGTGCTGTCGTAGAAAGTGACGCTGCCGCCGCCAGGGTTGGGAGAGACGGTGGCGGCGAGTGTTACTGGCGTGCCTGCGGTGGCATCGCCATGAACATCGCTATTTGTATACACGGTCGAAGTTAAGCCGTTCGGATTGGCGCTGATCGACGTCGTGGTCGAGATGGAAGTGGACCCCGTGAATGCGAGGGACCACGATGTGAGCGATCCGGACCCGCAGGGGGTACCTTGGCACGCCATATACAGATTCCAGGATCCATTGAATAGACTACCGGTCTCCCCAAAGGAACTGAAGTTGTATGAGCCGCATTCGACGTTGCTGCCGATGCCGCTGCATGTCGTTTGGCCGAGTCCGGCAGAATTGTAGTCCGTCCCGGGGCCGGGCGCGGTGAATGTGTCCAGCCCGGGATACCAGTCGGTCGGATAGTACGTTCCCGAGAGTGAGCCGGGGCAGGTGCTGATTCCCAGTCCGGGTAACATGCCGTCGGTATTGCCGGCACCTCCACTCGCCGTATCCGCCAACGTGAAAGTGCTGATCGCAATTTGCTGGGTTCCCGTCCCGCAGAGACCCGAGAGAAGGTCCAGAGGTGTCAAACCCGAGCCGGAGGGAGGCACCAGCACAATCGCCATGCTGTTCAGATTGTTGACGTCGAGTCCGGTGAAGGTCAACGAAATGTTGGTCACGGAACCCGTGATGCCGCTGACCGCGTTCGAGGAACCCGTCGAAGCGTTGACGGTGCCGCTAAGGGAGGAGATTCCACTCCCGGTGCAGGTCGTCACATTGCCTGTGGTGGAGCAGCTTGCAAGCGCCCGGGCGGGAAGCAGAAGAGCGACAAGTGTAAGAATGAGGCTGAATCCAATGCGAGAGGACTGCACCTGCACCACAGCAACGGTAGAGAGCGGCATAGTGGGAGACCTCGGGGAATCGTGTTATCCGATTGGGCCTTGAGAACAGACCGAGATGATTTGCCGGTGAGGAGGCTGATGTTCCACCTCCCGTGCAAGTTTAAGAGTGCCGGTCATTAGTCCGTAAGTCACATCACGCACTGAAGTCAATGCAAGAAAGGAATGGGTAAAATTGTGGGGAAGCTCAAGCCAGTTCCTGTGATGATAAATATCTAAGTTGCTTCAGACACGGTTGTCAACGAAAATCTCCCTCGCTGAAAGGGCTTGGCGCGAGACGGTGCCAGCGTCGCCGCCAAAGTGGCCGCTCAATTGGTTCCGAATACACCAATCCTGGATTTGGACGTTGGTTTGCGTCTCTTTTCAGGAATTAGTTTGCCAGTGATGTGCTGCCGTGGTAATTGTGAATATCTGCGGTCCCGCTTCCTCCACCGCGAAGAAGAACTGTAGGAGGTTTTCCCATGAGTCAGCCTTATGTCGGTGAGATCCGGATGTTTGGGGGTAACTTCGCACCCGCCGGCTGGATGTTATGCGAAGGTCAATTGCTCCCCATTTCGGAATACGAAACGCTGTTCAACCTCATCGGGACTACCTTCGGCGGAGACGGTCAGAGCACTTTCGCGCTGCCTGACCTCAGAGGCCGGCTGCCGATCCACCAGGGAGGCGGGTTCACATTTGGCCAGAATGGCGGCGTGGAAACCGTGACGCTGACAACGAACCAGATACCGCTCCACACCCACTTAGTCTCCGCCAATTCGAATTCCAGTAATGCTTCGAGCCCCAGCGTGAAATATCTGGCGGCAGGACCGGACATATATGAGCAGGGCAGAACGGGAACCGCAACGATGTATTCCGCCATATCGTCTTCCGGTGGGAGTCAGCCGCACAGCAATTTCCAACCCTACCTGTGCGTGTATTTCATCATTTCCCTGTTTGGCGTCTATCCGAGTCAGAATTAACCGCTGTACTGAAGAGACAAGGAGAACGTGAGAAATGAGTACACCTTTCTTAGCTGAGATCAAAATCTTCAGTTTCGCTTTCGCGCCGAAGGGCTGGGAATTGTGCAACGGGCAGCTTTTGGCGATCAATCAGAACCAGGCCATATTCGCACTGCTCGGAACCACCTACGGAGGCGACGGAAGGACCACCTTTGGACTTCCTAACGTGCAGGGCCGCAATCCTATTCATTTCGGCAGCGGGTTCGTCCTTGGCCAGATTGGCGGCGAGCAGAATCACACACTGTCGACGGCCGAAACACCCTCGCACAATCATCTTTGGAATGCAATCAACTCGGCCGCCAATGCGCCCTCCCCCACGAGCAATATTCTGGGCGAGGTGCTGGCGTACAACAGTTCGACATCGGGACTTGTGGGGATGAACTCCGGCCTGTTGTCGAGCGTCGGAGGAAGCCAGCCTCATCTGAATATGCAGCCTTACCTTACGCTGAATTTCTGCATCGCGCTGCAGGGAATATTCCCTTCTCCGAACTAGAGCGGTTGCACAATTCACGTGCCTTTGTGGGATCTGTTAAAGTGGCTTTTTCTGGAGAAAAAAGCCACTTGAGAGTAAAGGTTTCGGGATACAGCAATTGTGGAACCGCTATAGCCGCCAGGAGGCCAGAAAATGTCAAATCCGTTTGTCGCGGAAATCCGGATATTCCCATTCAACTTTGCGCCCCTGGGTTGGGCCTTTTGCAACGGCCAACTTTTGCCGCTCTCGCAGAACACGGCACTTTTCTCTTTGCTGGGAACGACCTACGGTGGCGACGGTAGATCCACCTTTGGGCTTCCAAATATGCAGGGAAACGCTCCCATGAATCCGGATCAGGGACCTGGCCTAAGCCAGCACGACCTGGGAGAAACAGGAGGTTCGACTACTGTAACTCTGCTTGCAAGCGAGATGCCGCAACACAGTCACAGCATCAATTGCGTCGACGGCAGCAGAATTAGCGGGCAAATAGGTCAGCCGGGCAACGCCATTCTTGTTAAGACGTCGGGCACTCCGCCCAATGCTTACGTCTCCGGCGGCTCACCGAACCTGCAGTTGGCCCCAAGCGCGTTGTCATCCATAGGTGGAAGCCAGCCGCACAACAACCTGATGCCGTATCTCACGCTGAATTTCTGCATCGCCCTGCAGGGAGTCTTTCCGCCCCGCAGTTAAGTCAACTTTCTCAGTAAGGGACTGGTCGCAATGCCGGTCCCACGTATCCTGTCGCCATGTCCACTCTCGCCGTTCGCCCAGCGCTTCCACAGGACGAGATTTTCCTCTACGAGCTGTACTCCGCGGTTCGCGGACCGGAGTTCGCCCTTGCGCCTATCCCGGCTCAGCAGAAGGAAGACCTGATCCGGATGCAGTTTCGCGCATCGATGTCGGCCTACGCGCAGATGTATCCCAACTCCTGCTATCACGTAGTTCTGCTGGACAGTAAGCCGGTTGGCCGCCTGTGGTTCGCGCCTGGGGATGGGGAATTTCAACTCGTGGATATCGCGGTGCATCCGTCGCTGCAGAGCAAGGGGATCGGATCGGCGCTGATCAAGAGACTGCAACTGGAAGCCACGAATGCCGGGTTGCCCATTCGCTGCTTTGTCTTCCGGTTTAACTCCGGCTCGCTGCGCTTTCACCAGCGAAATGGCTTCACCATCGTGCGCGAAGATCAGGTCAACTATTTCCTGGAATGGCGACCGGCGCCGCTGTTTTGAAGCGGTTCAGATTCCGGTCCGAGCCACCAGCCAGGAGACTCGATGGACCTCTCAGAACCTGTCAAAAAACATCGTGGATTGAAGGGTACGGGATTCATCCCGTACGTAACCCCTGCGATATCAACGTTGGCTTTAGCCTCCGAGGGATGCTTTCCTCGAAATTCGCAGTAAATCTCGAGTTTTTCCGCAGCCTTGTTTAGCCGCCGAGGGAATGCAATCTCTTGAAACCCTCCCTCAGGGGCTAAAGCCCAATCCTTTGATGGCTGAAATGTACGGGCTGAAGCCCGTACCCTTCACACTCTGCCAGATTATTAGACAGGTTCTCAGGAATTTCCCACTTCATTCAATGGGACAGTCCAACCATTCAAGTAGATTTTGACCTCGTCAACGTATTTCCGGAATTCCTCCAGGGTAAACACCGGGCTGCCCGCCTGCTTGCTCATGGCCAGGAATGAATTCTCGAATGAATCGTACGTTTGAGTCCAGTTGGCCATCGATGAGCTTTGTCCCACGACCAGGCCATCATCCCGGAGAAATTCAAAATGACGATAGGTGACCATCTTGCCTGTATCCTGATAGGCAAACTGACGCCCCTTTTCGTCCGGGGTGCTCAGGTGGACCCAAATCTGCTGACTTGTCTTGAAATCGATGATGACTGAGTCGGTAACGGAATGTCCTGTCGAAGCCAGCGCCGCTGGCGCAACCAATGCCGTTGCAGTGACCGCGAGCGCGGTCTTTCCGAAATCGCGCCTATTCATTACGCCCCCCGGTTGCGCTCACGCCCAGCGTGGCGTTTTCAGCATAGTACACATTCAGCTACCAATCGTCACCATTTTTTTGAATGGCCAAACAGATCTGCGCTAATTCTCAAGGCGGAAGTTCAAAAAGATCGAATTGGATTTTTCGCCCAAATCGTCCTGCAGGTGAGGGAATCGAGAAGCGGGGCTATCCGCCGGCGATTGTCGGCGAGTCAATAATTACCCGCGCCCACCCCGCGCAGACTTCGGTGAGTCGCGCTCTCAGGTCGTCCACGCCTTTGTAGCGGAAGACGGTGACGTCCTGCCGCTCTTCCAACTCTTTGCGAAAGGCCAGAATCTCCGCGTTGGTCTCATGCGGCGCGTCTTTGAGGCAAACTACAATCTCGCGCATAGGCATGGACGCGTCATCGCGACACTCGACGGCCAGCAGAAAGAGTTTCCGAAACAGATCGCGGGGGCCCCAATCGTCCTCGAAAACTTGTATGAAATACGTGCTCCAGCGGACATTGTCGGAAACGATACTGCGATTGCCTTCAATCTGATTGTTGTCTCGGAGGCCTATGGAAACCAGCAGGATCTTGGCCGGCATGGCTGTCGTTTCATTTGCCTGTGCTATCGCATCGTGACACGCTTGACGGTCCGGCTCTAAATCGCCAGGCGTCGAGATGAAGACGCGGTAAGCATCAAATCCGTGCGGCATAGAGAGAATCTAGCATAGAACAACGCAATTTTTTTGCGAGCGACCGATGCTGGCAGTGAGTCCCGCCTTCTTGTAGTTGCAGAGCACCGGGATCGTCCAAGTTCTGGCTGTAGTCTCATTTTCAATGGACTCAGTATGCCACCTGCAGTTCAAGTCCCTTGCCATCGTCCGGCAGAATGGCGGTGATGCGGTGGTGTTCAGGATCGAAGCCGGGCATTACGGGTGTCGGAGGCGCTTTGTCCAGAACAGCGCTCGCTCCAGTCGCGGGCCGGGAAGCGCCATACACTTCGATCGAGACCAGATTCCACCAGGGTGCAAACGTGCCGCGGTGAGGCTCTACGGTAACGGTCAAGCCTTGCGCGGAGGAGTGGCAGGTGAATCCAACCCGCAGGAAATCGCCCTTTTTGAAGGCGTAGCTGGTTCCATCGTCCAAATAGAGGCTACCGTCGCAATCCTTCCCGGGCAGGGCAGACGGATAAACGCGCAGGGTCAGCGGGCCTTGCGGCTTCTCGTCGGTACTCTGCACCAGCGGCTGCTCGGGCACGATGGACCCGGCGCGAACGAACACCGGAAGCGTGTCCAGGCTGCGCTGAATCCTGACTTCCGGCTGAATCACGTGGGTGTTATCGATGGCCTTTCTCCCAGCGGCGCCCTCAACCAGCGAGCCGGTCCAGTAGTCGTACCAGCCCACCGGCGGCAGTGCCACCGAGTAGTTGTCCACCTCGTCCGGATAGGGGCTTTGAGCCACAAGCAAGTCCGGCCCGAGCATGAAGACGTTGCCGTTGGCCAGGTCGATGGGGCTGCCATCCGCGGTCGGGGAGGGGAATTCAAGGAACAGAGGCCGCATAATCGGCAACCCCGTCCGGCTCATTTCTTCCGCCGTAGTGTAGATGTATGGCAGCAGGTGGTAACGCTCTTCAATGTAGCGGCGGCGGAGGTCCACATCCTCCTGTGTGCCGTTTTCCCATGGTTCCTGGGGATTGGTTTCGATGGCCGTATGGTCGCGGTCGATGGGATGGAATGCGGCCACCTCAAGCCAGCGCGTAAGCAACTCGGCTTGCGGGGAGCCGGCAAATCCACCCACGTCCGCGCCGCTCATGGCAAACCCGCTGAGCCCCAGGTTGATAAGTTGCGGAGTCGTCTGGCGCAGGTGGTTCCATGTGCTGGAATTGTCGCCGCTCCATGTCGCCGCATAGCGCTGTCCTCCGGCATAGCTGGCGCGCGTCATGACGAACGGCCGGGAATCGGGAGAAAGCTTGAGCAGGCCTTCAAAGGTGCCGCGGCTGTTCTGCATACCGAAAACGTTGTGGATCTCCAGGTGGTTGGCGACGCGGGGCGCGAATCCCGGTTCGTCGATGCGATGCTGCGTGTCATCCGGCATGGTCTTCGAAGGCACCTCGAAGATGGCCGGCTCGTTCATGTCATTCCAGAAACCGGCAACACCTCTGGAGACAAAATCGGCATAGAGTGTGCCCCACCAGTCGCGCGACGCTTTCTGCGTGAAGTCCGGAAAGACAGCCTTCCCCGGCCAAACGATACCCACATAATTTGAGCCGTCTGGATTCTTCACAAAGCGATCGCCCTTTGCGCCCTCGTCGAATGGTTTGTAGCCTGCATTGGGCAGGTCGGCGATGTGCAGATCGGTAATTACCACGGTGTGCAGATGCTCGGCTTTAAGATCCTGAATCATCTGATCGAAATGCGGAAAACGTTCAGGATCAACCGTGAATGGCCGATTCTTCAACTGGTAGTCGATATCGAGCCAGATCACATCGGCAGGAATCCGTTCCGATCGCAAGCGGGCGGCAATCCGGCGCACTTCCGACTCCGGGTAGTAGCTGTATCGGGACTGCTGGTAACCCAGCGCCCAGAGCGGAGGCAGCGGCGTTGTGCCCACCAGCCATGCCCAGTCTTCAACCACTGCCTTGGGTTCCGGCCCGTACAAAATGTAGTAATCAAGCGGCCCGCCCTCCGAGCCGAACGAGTAGCCGTCGCGGTATTCCTTGTTGAACTCGAAGCTGGCGCGCCACGTGTTGTCGACGAACGTGGCTGCGGCGATGCCCTTGCGATAGGTGATGAAGAACGGAATCGACTTGTAGATGGGATCGGTCGACTCTTGCCAGCCGAATGAGTCCGTATTCCAGTCGACGAAAGCTTCATTGCGGCGGTCGAGCGGGCCAGGCTTGTCTCCCAAGCCAAAATAGTGTTCGTCGCCCGGTGATTTACGGAACACGCGGAAAGCAGCGCCGTGATACTCGACGGGCCTTCCCGGCAGATCCTCCGCTAGTACGTGGCCTTCCAGGTCGGTCACCGTCAGCTCAAGGGGATCCTTGCGGACGGAGACCTGAAGCTTGGCCGTCTTGAAGCCTACCGTTGTGGCGCTCGACTCCGGTTTCACCGGAACCGACGCGCCACGGGACTCTGCCAGCACAGCCCAGGAAGCGTCTTCAGGCAACTGGCCGTTGGCGCCCACGCGGACCCGCAGAACGTCGTCGCGCAAAGCAGTGATCTGCAGGATGGCCGCGCCTGCGCGGATTTCAATTCCATTCGGGGTTGCCCGGGAAGCGGTAACCCGGTCCAGCCGGACGAAGCCTGATTTCTGTTGGGCTTCGGCGGTGTTATTCGCTTGTGACGTTGCGGCTAAGAACAGAACAACAGGTAAAACAGACAAGAAACGTACTGCCCTTTGCACTCAGCACCTCATGGGAGCCAATTTGTGGGTCGTCAAGAAGCATAATTCACAAAAGCGGCGATGGGAAACGAAGCGCTCCGCAACGCACGGCCTTGTTCTCGGGTTCTGATGCTAATCCGCGGCTGAAGTTTCGACCGCCTCGCCCGAGCCTTCGCACTCCGAGTCTTCCAGCTTCTCCTTGACCAGGCTGATGAACGCAGCCATTGCGGGCGAGATCCACTTGTCCTTGTGCCACAGTACATGCGTCGATATGTCCAGCGATGGCCCCGCCCAATGAAGAGCCTTGAACTGCCGCTGGCGCAGTTCGCGTGCAACAACAATCGCAGGGAGCAATCCCAGACCCATGCCGACGGCGACGCACTGCTTGATTGCCTCCACGCTCGAAAACTCCGTCACGTTGCCGGGGCGAATATTCTTGAGCGCAAGTGCCTTGTCGAGTTTCTCGCGGTATCCGCATCCAGCTTCGGTAAGCAGCAGGCTCTGTCCGGCAAGGTCGGCGGGCTTGACCGTGGCGCGGCTTGCTAAGGGGTGATTGGCCTCGGCTAACAGGAAGACCCGCTCCGTACGCAGGCGCATGGACTGGACGGAGCTCGCGGGCAAGATGTCCGACATGTGAATTGCCATATCGAACTTGCCTGCTTCGAGTTTCAGCGCGAGTGTCGCGTCCGAATAAGGGCGGAAAGTGAGCTCGACATGAGGAAATCGGCGGCGGTAGGCACGCAGCACCGGCGGCAGGCGATACGTAAGGACACTCTCCGGGGCTCCGATGCGTAGCGGCCCGCTTGGTTCTGCACCTGATCGGACAGCACGCTGTCCCTGCTCCATGGCCGCGAGGGCCTGGTTGGCGAAGGGCAGGAAGTTGCGGCCGGCGTCGGTGAGCGCCACGCGGCGGCCCAGACGGTCGAAAAGCGGAGAACCAAGCTCCTCTTCGAGTGCCTTGATCTGCGCGGTCACGTTTGACTGAACGGTATGAACCTTCTCAGCCGTGCGCGTGAAGTTGAGCTCCTCGGCGCGGGTGCGGAATATCTGCAGCTGGCGGACTTCCATGGAGGTATCTCCGATTCAGATGGACTTCATCGTATCAATCTATTGGACGGATGAAAAGGACGGGCACACACTCACGGAATGAGACGAACTGATTGGCCACGAGGATGGGCCTGGCGGAAAACCGAGCCATGCCCCTTGGAACCCTCGAACGGTGCGGGGTCAAGATGGCACTCGGCTGGAAAGATTCGGAATCCAGCGCAAGAAACGGGTAGCAAGAAGAGATGCATCGGCTCCACGATGGTCTCTGTGAACAGAGAACTTCAAAACAGCCGCGTGAACCTTTACGATCGGCGGGGCGCTCTATCCGCAGTCGTGGCTGCTTTCGCGATTGTTATCATTGCATGCCAAGTGACGAACGGATATGGGCAAGGCCCAAAGATCGCTGAGCCGCCAGCTTCAGGAATGCATGAGGAGGGGCAGCGCACCACGGTGGTTGTCTTTTCCGATCGCCCCATGCTTCCAGCTCAGTGGACCGCTCTGTTCTCTGCCTTGCAGACGGGTCTCCTAAACGGTGGGGAAGATGCGCAGACATTGGACGAAACTGCGGAATTTGTCCGTGGCGATGCCATCCAAGCAGGGTTGAAAGTCGATTCGGCAGTCGTGGTCTATTTGCATGGCAATTGCGAATTGGAGCCACTGATGCGGAGGACCGCTTTCGGAGTCCCGCTGGGCTGGGTGTATCGCCACCAGGGGCGGATTGAGCCGTTCGCCCACGTGGATTGCACGCGCATCGGAGAGGTTCTTGGGGTCCAGGCGCTAGGTGTCAACAAGGACCGGCGTGCCTCGATGATGGCCGTCGCGGTGGCGCGCGTCATTCTGCATGAATGGATACATATAGCCACTCAGTGCCCGGCGCACGCCGAACAGGGAATTGAAAAAGCGCAGTTTGGCGCCGCCGACCTGCTCTACGGAGACAGCCATCCTGCGTTGAGTGTGCGGAACCGCTAGCGGAACCTGCCTTTCCGGTGCGCTTGACAGGCCGGCCCGGTGGTATACTCACAAGGTCAGGCGCGTGTCAGCGCCCTATCTTCATCACTCGCTGAGGTTCCCATGTCCGGCCATTCAAAGTGGGCCACAATCAAGCACAAGAAGGGCGCGCTCGATGCCAAGCGCGGCAAGATATTCACCCGCCTGCTCAAGGAAATTGCCGTAGCCGCTAAGGGCGGCGGTAACCCTGATACCAACGCCCGGCTGCGCACAGCCGTTTTGGCGGCAAAGTCGGAAAACATGCCGCAGGACAACATCAAACGCGCCATCCAGCGCGGCACAGGGGAGCTCGAAGGCCTCAGCTACGAAGAGATCACCTTTGAGGGCTACGGCCCCGGCGGCGTCGCCATTATTGTCGACGTGACGACGGATAACCGCAATCGCGCGGTCAGCGAAATCCGTCATGCATTCTCAAAGAACGGCGGCAACCTGGGTGAGTCCGGCTCGGTGCGCTTCATGTTCTCGAAAAAGGGAATCATTGCCGTAGAAAAAACTGCCGCGACAGAAGACCAGTTGATGGACATCGTTCTTGAGCACGGAGGCGACGACCTCAACGACGAAGGCGATACCTGGGAGATCCTAACCGACCCCGGTGCCTACGAAGCGGTGTTGGGAGCCGTCAAGGCGGCCAAAATTCCGACCGTCATGAGCGAAATCACCATGGTCGCTTCCACCTATACGAAGCTCGAGGGCAACACGGCGGCTCAGATGATTCGCTTGCTTGAGGCGCTCGAAGATTGCGACGATACACAGAATGTGTACTCCAACTTCGATATGGACGCCGAGCAAATGGAGCACGCCGCGGGCTGATTTCCCCCCGGAAGGCAAGGAAAAGGCCGCCCGGACGTGGCGGCCTTTTTGTGGAACGAGAATAGAACGATAGAAGGAAGGGAAGAGGACTTTGATCGGAACTGCAAAGCTTTTTGCTTTTGTCCTAGGCGTGAGTTCCATTGTTGGGAGCGCTCAGGCTCCAACTCAGGCGCCTGATTCATCGAGCCAATCCGAAGTAAATGGGAGATCTTCTTTAATGACAATGGCACCAGGGGTTGCTGTTGCCGAGGTCGGCAAGCCCCAGAGCTGGGAGTTCGGCCCATTTTTGAATTGGGGCTCGGGTGTCGGCGACCGGTCGGATTTCAAATTCTTCTCCCTAGGCGCCGAGTTAGGCAAGCAGGTGACCCCAGTGCTCCACGCGGGCATCCTTACCGGCCAGTTTCAGCTCGCCGCTAACATTATGCCGCTTTGGCTGGCATTTACGCCTGCACCGCATGTGCAGGAGTTTGAGTATCCGGGCGGCTACTTTGCGGGACCCGATGGCGGTGGCACCTACCAGGGCGTCAGCCTGACCCCGGTGATCTTCCGCTGGAATTTCGTGACCCGGTCGCGGCATTTCCAACCGTGGTTTCAAGGGGCTGGCGGGATTATCTACACCACGCACAAGTTTCCACCGGATTTGCTGGTTCCGCATGGAACGCCGGGGGCGACGTCCGTATTCAATTTCTCTCCACAGGGAGGGATCGGGATTCGTTACTTCACGCGTCCCAAGCGGTCGATCGACGTAGGCCTGAACGCGGTTCACATTTCCTCCGCCTCACTCGGCGACCGGAACCCGGGCGTCAATGCAAGTCTCCAGTTGCAGGTCGGCTACACGTTTTGGAAGTAATTGATACGCGATCTAAATTGAAATTCCGGCAACAGACATGGGCCGACGGTTTGGAGCAGCAATGAGCGGGCCGGTTGTCGAGTGCGTACCTAACTTCTCCGAGGGCACAGATGTCCGGCGGGTGGAGGCCATTGTGGCCGCGATGTGCGTGAATGGGGTGCACCTGCTGGACTGGACCATGGATGCGGCTTACAACCGGTCCGTGGTGACCATTGCGGGGGAACCGGCAGCGGTGGTGGAAGCGGCTGTGCGCGGGGCAGGGAAGGCGATCGAACTGATCGACCTGACCCGGCAACAGGGAGTTCACCCGCGCATCGGCGCAGCGGACGTGATTCCGTTTGTACCCATCTCGGGCATCAAGCTTGAGCAGTGTGTACTTCTGGCGCGGCAGGCGGGATTGGAGATATGGCGTCGCTACGGTGTTCCCGTCTTCTTCTACGAGGCAGCGGCGGCACGGCCCGACCGAGCCAACCTGGACGATGTGCGGCGGGGGCAGTTCGAGGGTTTAAGAGAAGCGGTGCGCAAGGAGTCGTCCCGCCGGCCGGACCTGGGCGGACCGGGTCTGCACCCCACGGCGGGGGCCTGTGCCGTGGGTGCACGCAAGTTTCTTGTGGCGTATAACATTTATCTGGACTCGATGGACGTTGCTGTGGTGAGGGCGATTGCCCGGGAAATCCGCGCGGCCTCCGGCGGTCTGAAGGGAGTGAAAGCCATGGGACTTCTTGCTGGTGGACGGGCACAGCTCTCCATGAATATCACTGACTTTGAGGTCACCCCCATTTCGCAGGTCTATCGCGCTGTCTCAAGTCTTGCTCAGCGCCGCAAAGTGGCGCTTGTCGAGGGTGAGGTCATCGGCCTGATTCCTGAAGCCGCCTGTGAGCGGGAAAGCGATTGGATGCGTCAATTAGTTGGGTTTGAAGCGCAAACCAAGATTCTGGAACACCGGTTAGGCGCTCCGTTGGCTTGGCCGCTGGCTGCGCCAGGAAATTCATAAACCAATTGCAACAAGCAATTGACAAACGAAAAGCGTCTTGCAGGTAGAATAGTGATGTAAGTGTCGGCCTTTCCGTCTAAATCAATGGTAGCCGAGCCCCTTGGCGTTGCCGATCAAGCCGTTGAGATGGAGATGGGAACCGACGATGTCCGGAGGATACGAATTGAAGAGATTGACGAAAGTCCCGAAATTGGCCTTGATGCTGGCTGCCGCTGGCATGGCTTCTATGATCCCGGCGCGTGCGGCTCAGTTGTCGACCGATGCACGCACCGCGGTTCCGCACGATGTGCAGCAGTTGGTCGTAATTGATTACCGCGCGATGGAGAACTCCACAGCTGCTATGGACCTGCGTGGCCGCGTAATGCCGCCTGAACTGAAGGAGTTCGACGAGGCCTTGACCAAGTCCGGGTTGAACGAGAACCACGACGTCGAGCAACTGGCCTTCGCGCTCTTTCGGCCTTCGTCCACGGGAGAAGCACTCATCACAGTGGGCATTGCCCAGGGGCAATTTCCCATCCAGGACATTCTAGCCAACTTCGCCAAAAACAAAGTCAAGCCCAAGCTGATTCGGACCAATAAAGTCTATCCGCTAGCCAAGACGGGGATGGTGCTTTGCTTTGTGGATGCCTCCACGATGGTTTTCGGATCCAGCGACGCAGTGAAAAAGGCGCTGGACGCGCGCGATGGCGTAGAGCCGAACATGCTGTCGAATAACGGCATGATGGATGCCATGAAAACAGTGGACACGGCCTCCTTGTGGAGCATCCTGGACGAAAAGGGAACCAGGGTCATGATGAAGCAGGTTCTGGGCGAAGCTGGAGCTGGATCTGTTACGGACTTCGAGACCGTGCAGAAGCGGCTGCAAGGCTCCTGGTACGGGATGGACTTCCAACACGGCGTAAAGTTCGACCTGACCATTTCGACGGGTGACACGTTCGCCGCCGCGACGATCTCTTCGCTTCTGACCGCAGCAGTGCTGGTGCGCAAGATGAGCGGTTCCGACGCGGAAAAGCAGGCATTGGCAGACACGGCAATCGCATCCAATTCGGGCAACATGTCAATCCACTTTGCCGCCACGGACAACGACTTCAGCAGCCTGCTCCGGTCACCGCTGTTCCAGAGTATGGTGCACTAAAGCATTTCTCCTTTTGCTATATAGCGATCCCACCCTAGCCGCAAAGACAAAGACGCGGCGAGGGTGGGGCACCCACACTTCACACCTTTAGTAGGAATGCTCTTGCTCTGCCGTTTTGTTTGCTTCGAATGGCAGCAAGCTGCGAAGGCCCGCGCCTAAAGGCGCAGGAATTTCGCGGCGTTTTAGGGCGCTAGAGCGCCCTGCTCCCTCCTAAGGCTCTCTGGCCTTCCTAAAGCGCCCTGCAGGGAGTAAGCGCCGCATCTTCTCGGCATGTAGGCCATCGCAGTCCGCTTTGGGATCTTGACAGCCCATCGCGTCGACAATCACCACGGTTCCGGCCGACTCAAGCTGGGATTGCAACCGCCGCACCTTTGCCAGTAGACTTGTAATGGCTGGAGTGGACTTGCGCACCGTCGCAAGGCTGCTCGGGCACAGAACGCTTAAGATGTTCATTCGGTATTCGCATCTTGTTTCTGATGCACGGGGCATTGGCAGTCCATCGTCTGGAAAAGGGTAATGGCGCACCGAATCGGACACTGAAGCTTTCGAAGCGAAAGAGGGCAAAAGAGGTATGCTCTCAAGTAGCAGAAAAACATGAAGTCACACAAGGAGAGGTGGCAGAGCCCGGTTGAATGCACCTGACTCGAAATCAGACATAGTCGCAAGGCTATCGGGGGTTCGAATCCCTCCCTCTCCGCCATAAAGTATCTGATTCAACTGCAATATGATCGGCAAGTAGCCTTCCCGTCGGTTATCCGTTCGTCAATGCTCAAACAGTTGGCACCCTGCAAACAGATCCTTCATGCCTCGTACCCTGCTTATGGTCGGCCCATTTCTTCGAATTCATTGCTGTAGTCCACTCGGCCTTGCTATTTGTACCAGAGCCAAGAAGACGGCATAGCGCAGCTCAGACTCACTTCCGATTGCAATTCCGCAACCTGCTTTCTCCCATTTTCGGCTTCGGAGAACTAGAGGCTAAGGTTCTTCTGAGCAAATGCAGAAGCTACTAATGGGGTCGAAATCGCTGGAAATAAGGACAAGCACATCGGACATGCGCTGAAATTCTGCCCCGGAGGGCGGATTGAATCTGACCGTGAGAGTGCCGCTGATTGCAGTTTTTTGGAGTGACAGTTCCGTTTGGAGTCGGACAGACCGGGTCCTCGCATATCATGAAGGAACTCTTGCGCTCTGGGACGAGCAGTGACAGGGCGAATTTATTTCACGCGCCAAGCAGGTCCATGCAATTTTCCGGGTACAGACTGTTACAGGTTAGGTCCCGTCTGTTATTGCCTTCGGGATGCAATACTCTGACAAGCGGTCCTAACCCTCTGGATAGGAACGATGCATAAATGGGACCAATCCGCAGAGGAATTGTTCGGAGTCGTTTTGGATTTGGCGCCCGAGAGACGCGCCGCCTTTCTGGATCAAGCGTGCGAGGATGCACCCGAGCTCCGTCAGTTAGTGGAGGGGCTGCTTCTCGAGAACGATCGCGCCGGCAGTTTCCTGGCCGCGCCGCTACTAACGCCATGGGGTATCTCGCAATCGGCCAGTGGTTCCGCGATAAGCAGACAGCTTCCGCCGGGGACGATGGTCAGTCGCTACTCGATCGTCGCACCTCTCGGGTCCGGTGGAATGGGAGTGATATATAAGGCGAGGGACACGGAACTTGCCCGCCTGGTTGCATTGAAGTTCCTGCCTGACGCAGTGGCGCAAGACCCGCAGGCCCTGGAACGCCTTCGCCGCGAAGCGCGCGCGGCCTCCGCTCTCAACCATCCAAATATCTGCACCATTTACGAGATCGGAAGGTCTGGGGACGCGTCCTTTATCGCCATGGAGTTCATTGATGGCCTGACTCTGAAACAACGCATCTCCGGCCGTCCGCTGGAAATAGATGTTCTTCTCCCATTGGCCATTGAGGTCGCCGACGCGCTCGACGCGGCCCACGCAAGGGGCATCATTCATCGCGACATCAAACCGGCGAATATTCTTATCACCGACCGTGGACATGCGAAGATCGCGGATTTCGGTTTAGCCAAGCTGACCAGTCGCCTTTCCGCCGGCCAGCTGAGAGCTACCGAAACCGAAGGCGGCACCGATGACGTTGTAGAACTCACTGCTCCGGGGTTCATGCTCGGCACCATCGCTTACATGTCTCCCGAGCAGGCTACGGCGAAAGAACTGGATTGCCGCACAGATCTGTTTTCTTTTGGCGCGGTGCTCTATGAGATGGCAACCGGCCTGGCGCCTTTTCGGGGCGAAAGCGCCGCGACCATCTTCGACGGTATCCTGAACCGGCAACCGATTCCCGCCACGCGCAGCAACACCCAGCTACCGGCCGGCATCGATGGAATCATTGACAAAGCGCTCGAGAAGGACCGCGAATTGCGGTATCAACAGGCATCCGATTTGCGGGCGGACCTCGAGCGCCTGCAACGGGACCCAAGCTCGACTTCAGGGTCTGTTCACAATTGGCGTGCCTGGCGAAAGCCGCTCAAGCTTGCCTCCCTGGTAGTGTTGGTACTTTTATCGATTGGCGCCGCAGCCGTATTCTTCCACGGGCGCAGACCTCGGGAAGCCGCTTCCCCACAGGTGAATCGCCGTCGCACTGTTGCGGTGTTGGGCTTCCAGAATCTTTCGGGAAAGCCTGAGCAGTCCTGGCTTTCGACGGCGCTTTCCGAGATGCTCACCACTGAGCTGAGCCAGGGGGACCGGTTGCGCACCATTCCGGGCGAGAGCGTAGCGGAGATGAAGCTCAGCCTTTCTCTTAAGGATGCGGACAGCTATGGCCGCGAGACTCTGAACCGCATCCGTCAGAATCTCGGCAGCGACGATGTGGTGCTGGGCTCGTACGTTCCGCTGGGCGATGGGCAGCTGCGACTGGATCTGCGGCTTCAGGACGCGGCGGCTGGGGTGACGCTGGTCTCCATCTCGGTGAAGGGCAAAGAATCCGAAATCGATCAGCTGGTGAGCACAGCGGGCGCCGAACTGCGCGCGAAGCTGGATGTCGGGCCTCTTTCCGACGTACAGTCCACGATGGTGAAGGCCTCGCTGCCATCGAGTCCCGAGGCTGCCCGTCTCTATGCCGAAGGCTTGCAAAGATTGCGCGTGTTCGATGCTCTCTCTGCTGTCGACCTATTGCAGAAGGCGGTTGCACTTGATCCTAACTATGCCCCGATTTCATCCGCGTTGGCCGCAGCCTGGTCAAGGCTGGGGTACGAAGGTCGAGCGAAAGAGCAGGCCCAGCGTGCCCTGAAGCTTTCCGGCCAAACTTCGCGGGAGGAGCGGTTGTTGATTGAGGCGCGCGCCCATGAGCTCTCGGCGGAAACCGCGCAAGCCATCGAGAGCTACCGCACTCTGTGGGAATTCTTCCCCGACAACGTGGATTATGGCTTGGACCTCATTCGCACCCAGATCGCCGGAGGGCACGCGGTTGACGGCGAAAAGACGCTCGCGCAGCTTCGCAGATTGGCGGTGTCGGAAGCGGATGCTGCCGGCATCGATTTGGCCCAGGCCAACATTGCTGCGTCTCTGAGCGACTTTCATCAGCAGCAGTCGGTCGCGGAACGAGCAGCTGATCGAGGCCGTGAGATTGGCGCGAAGCTGGTGGAGGCGCAAGCCCTGCAGCTGGAAGCGAACGCCTGGGAGCGCCTGGAGCAGACACAGAAATCGATCGAGTGTTCGCAACAAGCGAGAGATCTCTTTGTTGCAGCAGGTGATCGGCGAGGCGCCGCGGTTACGTTGCTCAACGTGGGCGACGTGCTCTTCGATAAGGGTGACTATGTGGGTGCCCGGAAGCAGTTCGACGAGGCGCTTCCGGTCTTTCAGGAGATCGGGGCTGAGCGAAATATTCGCGCTACTGCCGAGCGCATAGGCAATGTCTTCTACAAACAGGGAAGCCTGCACGAGGCGGAGAAGTATTACCGGCAGGCCTTGCGCTTCGATCAGCAGATCAACGATCCTGGGGGGCTGGCCAGCGATTACGGGAGCATTGCGAATGCACTTGAGGGGCTCGGTGACTTGGCGGGAGCACTTAAGATGCAACAACAATCTCTGGCGGCGTTCAACGAGGTTGGCAATCGGCGCGGGGCCGCGGAAACCTTGAATAATTTGGGCGACGTGCAGACGGAGATGGGCAATCTCGACGAGGCCAAGGGTTACTACGAGAAGTCTCTAACCCTGCATCGCGAGATTAGCTACCTTGGCGGCGAACCCTATCCAATTTCCGGTCTCGGCGACGCTTTGCTGGCCCAGGGCGATCTGGCAGGCGCACGCAAGCAATATGAACAAGCACTTGCGTTATGCAGGGAAATAAAGGATGAGGAATTCTCTGCGGAGCTTGGGGTTGCGCTCGCGTCCGTAGCTTTGGCCGAGAAACGGTATGCCGACGGAGTGTCGCTGGTACGGCAGGCAACGGTGGTGTTCGAAAAATCGAACTCCAGCTCCAACGAGGCATGGGCTCAGGCTCTGTTGGCGAGGAACTTGCTGGGTGCGGGAAACCTGGTGGAGGCGCAACGCGCGGCGTTGAAGGCCATCGCGTTTTCCAAGCAAAGCACAGTGGCGAACTCCGGCTTCGAGGCTGCGCTGGCAGACGCTCGCGTCAAGGCGAAGCTGGGCAAGAGGGCTGAAGCTCGCGAGGAGCTTGAATCCATGATCGCTTCCGCGCACCGGTTTGGGTATCGCCCGTTTGAATACCAGGGGCGCCTTGCTCTGGGAGAGATAGAGCTGTGGTCTGGATCCACTGTCGCGGTTGCCGGGCTGAACGCTCTCGAACGCGACGCTCGAGCCCACGGACTTCTGCTTGTCGCCGACCAGGCCCATGCTCTTTCTCGGGCTAGGTAAGATGCCTGCTTTTTGGATGGGACACTTGAAAGTGGTCTTGGATTTAAAAAATTAAGAATCCCTTTGCCCCTTTTCTCTCCTCGATGCGCATTGCTCAGTGAAGGCGGTCATCAAGGCCGCTATCCAAGAGGAGGAACTACCATGAAATTCAGCATCCGCACCTTCGTCCTGGCCGCCATCGCCGCAGCAGCCTTCGCCTTGACCACGCAGAGCGCCTCCGCGCAATACCTCTATGCGAACTCTACAACGTCTGACCATGTACTTCCCTGGAATGGCGTCGGAACCATCAATGCGGTCATTTTGCCGTATGCCGGAACCTACCTCATTGGCGGGCAGCAAGCGCTCCTCGTTGAAGGCAACCAGCAGACGTCCGTGCAGTGCTGGGCAGCGCCCAAGCCAAATAGCACTTCGATGCTGACCCACGGACCCTGGTCCGCCTCAACGGTGACGACCGGTGGGTATGTCACGCTTCCGCTCAACGGATATTACTCCGTCACGGAGCCGACGGAAATCTGGGTCTCGTGCGAATACAGTGCTCCCTCGACTGCGACGGAAGTCGCAACACTCGCCGGCACAATCACAGCGACGCTGATGCAGTAGCTCCGCCTCCGCTGTTCCAGCGGGGTGGCTCCAGGTTGAGCCACCCCGCAGCCTAGTTTCAAAACCGATCCCACCGGTCTCCTCAACCCCTCGCCGAGACTTCGCAAAATAAATTTCCCGGACAGTAACCCTTTTTTCCCGCCCGCAACGCACTCATCGGTGAAGGCTGTTGCTCAGCGCCCTCCACAGGAGAAAACGTCATGAAAAGTCATCGCATTTTCGCACTTGCTACTTCGGTCGTCGCCATTACCATGGCCGTGATGCCAACCAGCGCGGCAGCTCTAACTCGCAAACCTGGAGGCACCCCAGTGAAGTACATGACCATCTCAGGCGCAGGCTCCGCATCTTCCGCCGGCACGGTCATTGAGGTCGTCTCCAAGCTGTTCGATTACCTGGGTCACCCTCCCTGGTAAATCCACCGGACCTCCCGGAAAGCCACTTCCCATCGCCTTTTCCGCGATCGGCCTGCACGCGTTTTACCCGCGCGCAGGCCGCCGCGTTAGAATGCGGTCATCGACGGAGGTGTGCCCTGCAATCCAATCCAGGTGAAGTCACCCAGCTCCTCAAAGCGATGAACGGCGGCGACACATCCGCCGCCGGCCGTCTGCTTCCTCTGGTTTACGCGGAGCTGCATCGCCTCGCCCAGGCCTATATGCGCCGCGAGCGCCGCGACCATACCCTTCAGGCCACCGCGCTTATCAACGAGGCCTACCTCCGCCTCGCCGGCGAGGACATCGACTGGAATAGCCGCGCCCACTTCATTGGCTTCGCTGCCCACGTCATGCGTCAGCTTCTGGTCGACTACGCGCGCGCCCACAGCGCACAGCGCCGCACCGGCGGTCTTCACCGCGTCGAAATGGACGACGAGCTCGCGATCTCTCCTGAGCGGATCGACGAAGTTGTCGCCATCGACGAAGCCCTCACCCGTCTCGCGGCTCAGAGCCCCCGCCAAGCCCGCGTCGTCGAGCTGCGCTACTTCGGCGGCCTCTCTGTCGAGCAGATCGCGCAGATTCTCGAGATCGCTCCACGCTCTGTCAAGCGGGATTGGTCCCTTGCCCGCATTGCCCTCGCGCGCGAATTGTTTCCGAAACACACGACCTCGCCCAGTCCGAGCTCTGAAGACTAACCCTCTCAGAAAATCGAAAATCTCTTTGCTTTGGCTGGGCTGCAGGATTCGACCGCAGCCCTCGCCCACTCATCGCCCGCAGATCCATCCTCCGTTCCTTCTGGGTGCTGGAAATCTCGCCGAGAATTGCCTGAGGCAGTCCTGGAATCCGACTCCGCTCAAGTGACCGGCCATCCGGAAGTCATCGGGCTCTGGCTGGATGACTTCCGGGAGACGCCGGTCCGACGATCATTTGCCTGCGGTTACCTCCAACTGCACGGGGTGGGCGATAGAGCTGACTGCCGGATCGTAGTACTCGTAAACGCGCGACTGGAAGGTGTGGGCGCGGATGGGGTATTTGGCGCGCAGGCGGAAGGTTACGGTGGTGGTTTGCCGCGGAGCGAGCGCATTGAAGTAGAGGATTGCCTGTGTGCCGGTGAGGGAGAATTTCTCAAGCCGGCCGGTCTTGTCTCCGGCTGTTTTCTCCTGCAGCGATTGCAGGTCTTCGCTGAGCAGATCGAAGCCTGGAGGAATACCAAGGTCCACCATCACCATGTTGGCGGTCTTTGAAAGATTGCTGCGGATGGTGGCGGTGGCGGTGGCGATGTCTTTCTCCGCGAGCCGAGTACGGTCGTAGACGACATCGATGGAGAGGGTTTCCGCGGCGGCCTTCTGTGTCCACGGGGTGAAGTACCTGCCAACAACCTGGTAGGCAAGAGTGCCTGTACCGCTGAAATTGATTTGTAAGGATGTGGGCTTTGCAGCATCGATGCTCTTGAACACGAATTGGTGGAGGAGATCGTTGTTTTCCGCCGTGAGTTGGAGGGTTTGAACCGGCTTGCCGTCCAGGGTAATTTCAACCGCGCCATGAACATCGGATGCGCTGAGCTGCGTAGCGAGAACCAGTGCGCGGAGTGCCATGATGGTGGCCTGCGTGGTGCCCCAGTTTCCAGACGCCTCTTTCTTTGAGGAGAGGAAGCTGAGAGCTCTGCGAACGGTCTCAGACGACTGGCCCCACTTGAGCAGAGCTTGAGTGGCGAGGCCGGTGGTCTCAATGGCGGCGCTTTGGCCAGTGGAGTAGACTCCGGTTTCTTCGGCGTTCCAGGAGACCTGGTCACCCTGCTCCGTGCGCGCGTCGAGAAGGGCCTGCATTGCGTGGTTTGTGAATTCGCGGTCCTTTCCGTAGTCGACGCCGAGGTTGGCGATGACGGCCAGGGTGTAGGGGTCGAGCCTCGTGCCGTTGTGCGACTCGATGAAACGCTTGGCATTCTCGACGGCGTGACCCTGATAGCCAATGTTAGCCAGAGACCACGCGATGTAAGCGGTGATGCGAAGGACGTTGGAGTTATAGCGATTGGTTGCGCCTTCGTTGATGAACTCGGTGTCGGGCTTCCAACTGCCGTCAGGCTGCTGCTGGCGGGCCAGCCAATCGGCAGTGCGATCGATAAGGCGCTGATCGACGTCGGAGACCTTGGACATATCGTTGAACTCCATCAGGCCGTAGGCGGTGAGGATCCTATTCGCCGGCGCCTGGCCGAACCAGGAGAAGCCGCCGCCGGGGACTTCAAACGTGAGCAGGCGCTGATAGCCGTTGGCGATGTAGCCCTCGGCCTTGGCGTGTGTCTCAGGCGTGAGCTTTTTGGTGCGCTTCATGTAGTCGAGGGCCAGGACGTTGGGGTAGGTGCTGGATGAGGTCTGCTCAAAGCAGCCGCCAGGCATTTGCAGAATGCTGTCCATGCCTTCGATGATCTGGCTGAGTGGACCGGGATAGAGACGCACCAGGACGCTGGCCGCGTCTGGAATGGACGCAGCGGGGAAGTTGAGTTCGTGATGGGCGGCTGAGTCGAGTCGGCCGTTGAAGACGATGCTCTGCTCGCGGCCGTTGGGGATGACTTCGATTTCGCGGACGACGATGTCCTGGCGCGCGCCTGCATCCATGCTGGCGGAGAGCGTGAGCTTGAATTTACCGATTCGATTCGCGTTGAGCGTGAAGCTGGAACTGCCGACGCGATTGGATTCCACGTCGAGAGATTTTTCGGGCGTGTCGTTTTCAAGCGTGTACCAATCGTGAGGCTCAAGCTTCAGGCTGACGCGGCCGCACTTGCCGGAGTAGTTGTAGACGGCAATCGGAATGGAGACGCGGTCGCCCTGGGTCAGCGTCACGGGCAGGTCAAGATCCACGAAGAAGTCCTGGAAGACCTTGAGGCTGGAGGATGCGGACCCGAGTGCGCCGGACTGGGTGGAGGCGAGCATGGCCATGCGCCATGTCGTGATGGAGTCGGCAATGGGGATTTCGATGCCGGCATTGCCGCTTCCATCCGTAATGATTTCAGGATTGATGTACAGCGCCTCAGGGAAGTAAGAGCGCACGTGCGGGGCATCGGGCTGCCGCTCTGCTTGAAGCACTGAGAAGTTGCGGCCTGTGGCGACGGGGCTATCAGCCATCGCGGATTTTTTGTCCAGAAACACGGGGCCGCCGTTGGCCGCGGTCGGCATTGGTGCCATGCCTCCTTCGGTCCTGACCATGGGCATTTCCATTACTGCCGCGTTTTCCACCATTACGGTCTCGGTTACAGCGCCCACGTTGAGAGTGGCGGAGAGGACTGCGCTATCGCGAGCCTCGACGGAGAATTCGTGGGATGCGGTCATGAATCCAGGCATGGTGATGCGGACACGGTAATGGCCGGCTGGAAGCGCGGCGAGGGAGAACTGGCCCTGCACGTTGGTGTGCGCCGAACGCACCTCTCCGGTGGAGATCTGAACGAGGGAGACGGTGGCGTTGGGAACGACTGCGCCGGTCATGTCGGTTACGGTTCCGCTCACCGTCGCGCGATCGTTGTTTGGCCCACGATCGTGGTCGATGTGTACAGCGATGGAGCCACCTTGTTGGCCAGGCTGCACCACAGATCCCGAGCGATCTTCAATGTAGACGGAGAGGTCGTCGGCAGTATCGAATCGTTGATCCGGGCCGGCGCTTTGGACCTGGTAGACATGCCTCATTCCGCGAAACCATCCGCTGCGCTGGATGCGCAGAGGCGTACCCCAGGCATCGCGCGGCGCGCCGTTTTTGAGAGCGGCAAAGGCTTCGATTATGTCCGTCTTGCCGGGCTTCTCCGCCACTTGCCGGCTAAGTTGAACGGCGAGCTGGCCGACCTGGCTCTCAAACGCCTCGCGATAGCGCTGCCGATACTCCTCGAATTTCTCCTGCGGCAGGGTGCGACCGAATTCGATATCGACTTTCGCTGGGTTGGCGATCTCAGTCGCTGAGAACAGCGCGCGCGCAGCCAGGTTCTGTTGCTCAGCGGCTGTGTCTGAAGCGGGTTGCACCACATCGTTCATAGAGATCGAGTGAATTTCATAACGAGGCTTCATGACCTCCTGTTCCAGGTAGAAGAAGACTTTGGCGAAGCCGGGCTTTTGTTCTGCGAGCGCGAACACAGCTTCATCCACAACCTGGAGGCCCAGAGCAGCCTGGACGCCTTCGCCGCGGGCATTGGTGACATGGAATCGGATGCGCGCGTCGGAACCGGGCTTGTACTGAGCTGCGTCGGCGGTGGTTTCAATCTTGAGTTCGTCCGCGGGCTGGACGAAGACCAGGCGATGATCGGCGACGGGCCGCGCGTCCTTTCCGAACATATAGGCGTCGACGTCCAGGGTGCCAGCCATCTCCGGAGTTGCGGTCAGGGAGAGCTCGGCCTGGCCATTCTGGAGATCGAGGTCACGGGTAACGATGGTCTGCCCGCTCTTGACGATATCGATATACACCTCGCCGCGTTCGCGAGTGGACAACACTTTGAGCTGGATGCGGTCGCCGGCTTTGAAGATTGCGCGATTGGTGTGGAGGAGCACTTGGTCAGCGCCTTCGCGGGATTCGAGAGGCACGGTGCCTGAGACGCGGTTGCCGTGACGATCGTCGGCCTCGATGCGCAGCGAAGCGATGCCCGAGGCCGGATTGATGCGGAAGACAGCGATGCCCGATGAATCGGTAGACAGCTTCTGGTCGAGTTGGGGAGCTTCACCAATGTAGGGGATGTGATCGAGGCGCTGGGGAAGGTGAACCGTAAGGGTGGCCGTCGCAGGGCTGCCGTCAGGATAGGTGGCGAGAAGAAATATCTCGTTTTCGACGTCAGGGATGAGGGTTCCTCCTTCCGGAATCGCAGTGATGAGAATCGGTGATTCGCTGATGGTGATCGGTTCGCCGTGCGTTTCGGCATGAGCGGCGTTGTCTTTGACGGTGGCTTCCACAAGTGCCCGGGCAGTACCCTGGCTGAGTGGACGGCCGGCGAGGTAAGAGGGCATTGTGAGGTCGAATCGATAGGCGCCATCGTGGTCAGTCTTACCGGATGCGGAAGCGGCTTCAAACACGCTCACGTCAATGCTGGAAGCCTTGATGGCGATCTCGGCGTCGCTCACGGGTTGGCCGAAGAAGTAGTTGGCGCGCACGGTGCCGGTCACATGGTCGCCGGGGCGATAGTCGCGGCGGGGTTTGCCGTCTTTGCTGTCAAAATCTACGGTGACTTTGAATTTTGGCAGAACATAGCGCTCCACCTGGAGGGCGATTTCGGCGGTTTTTGCGGGATTCTGTGGATCTCCCATCAGGGCGCGCAGATGATACGTCCCGAAGTTGACTTCGTCGGCGAGTGCAAACTCGGTGGAAGCGATGCCATACTTGTCGGTCTCGGTCCGATTGCGGAAGACTTTGTTGCCGCGAGCGTCTTCGACTTCAAACGTGAGCTTGCGGCCGGCTGCGGCGTGGCCGGCAGCCTGGTCCAAGGCCAACGCGCGTATGTGCATGGTCTGGCCTGGCTGGTAGATAGGCTTCTCCGTAGTAAGCAGGATGGAAGCTCTGTCCTGGAGCTGAATGGGCAGGGTGTAATCGGTGGTGCCGATAGGGGTGTCTGCGACGAATTGCAGCTGATAGCCGCCGTTGAGGCCGGCGGGAAAGTGGAAGTTTGCCTCGACAGTGCCACGGCGGCTGAGGTTGCCTGAAAAGAGTCGCCGCGGGCTTTGATCTTTCACCAGAAGGTCGATGTGGATGACGCCGGACAGCGGCGCATTGCTATTGGCATCCGATACGATAACGCGTATCGCCGCCTGGCTGCCGGCGATGTATTCCTTGTCGCCGAGAATGCGCAGCACGGGGCGGCTCATGATCCGCGAGACAGACTCGATGCCTTCAATGGCGGGAAGTGAAACGTCGTCGAACTCGAAGCGGTAATGAAGGCGCTGCCAGAGGATCTCTTCATAGGAAGGGGCCTGAGAGAATGAAATTGTCTCCTGCCATGCGCCGGCTCCTTTCCGGATCTCGACGTGGTGTTCGACTCTGCCCAGGGAGCGATCTTCTGGGTCCAGCACCTCCACCGTGAGTTTTCCGGAACTTTGCCGAGGCGAATCGTAGGGAATCGTCACCACGAGTCTGCCTTGCCGGAAGGTCGCGGCCAGTTGCTGCGCATGCACCGGAAACTTGAGCAGGAAGGCGGCCATTGCCAGGACCGGAACAGCGGCGAAGATCAGAAAGTTGCGAAGGGCATTGCCAATGCGAAGGGTGTTCATGCGAGTTCTCCTGTGCGTTGCCGGGGGGATAGTTACCGGCGGCTGGTCTGACAGGAGAACGCGGAACTTCCGGGAACTTGCAGGAGAGCGCGAAAAAAATGTGAAGAGAGAAAACCCGACGTTCTATTCGTGATTCCAGTGGAGGCCGTCGCTGCTGGTCCAATGGTCGCCGCTGTCGGTGACAATCTGAAACAGTGGCAGGGTCCCAGCAGCGGGCTGGGGGCTGGCTTGCTTCTTGGCTTTGGTATCAACGGCCGTGTTGTTCGTCTCGACCGTCACAGTTTGGCTGGCTTCGCCGACGTCCAGTGAGATGTTGGCTGCCGCTGCGCCTGTTGATGAAACGGTAACGCTCGCAATCTGCTGCTTTCTGAATCCAGGGTACTGAGCTTCAATTCGATACATGCCAGCCGGAATTCCACTCATCACGTAATGGCCTGCCGCGTCTGAACGGGCTGCATGAGCCACGCCAGTCGCTATCTCTGTGGCAGTGACGGAAGCGCCGGGAATCACTGCGCCGGTCCGATCCATCACCGTGCCGCTCAGAGTGGAAGGGAGCACAGGTGAAGGCTTAACTGGATATGCTGCGGCAGTAGCAAAGCTCGACATTCCGGCCTGGACTGATTCGCGCGTGGGTTGAATGAGGCTTGCCCGCAAGGGGCTGCCCTGCCAATGGGTCGGGACTTGCTTCCAGTGCTTGCCACTGTCTTTGCTGGCGAAGACGTTGCGTGCGGAATCGATGGCGACGATACGCTTGCCGAGCGTCGCGCTGGATAAGATCGCCAGGTGGCTGGGCAACGGGTGGTCGAGTTTTACCTCCTCCTGTGCAATTTGCAGATTGGAGAGATCCGCGGAGACAGTATCGATGGCGGGCGCAGCGTTTTGGACCGACACGGTTTCATCTGCGCTTGTGGCTGGGGCTGTTGGCGGTGGCGCGGCCGAACTGGCGATTGGTGCAGCTTGATTGGCCGCAAAACTCCGCGGCTCGGCTTCAAGGAGTTTTGCCGGCGCCTTGGCGAGGGCAGCGCCTGCGGAGTCGACTCCAGGGCCCGATTTAGACTCTGCTTTTTCTCCGGTGATGAATCCCCTCTCCGTGCTAATGGAGAGTTTGTCGGATTGGAGGCGGAGACCGGCTAAGTTGCGGCCGGTGACGATTGGCCCACCAATGGCCTCGCCGGCAGCGGGTGCTGAGGGGAACGGCGCAGGCGTAGCGGTTACGGCTCCGCTTGCCGCAGTTTTCCTGGATGCAGGCGGTGCTGAACGCGCGGGTAAAGCTGAGGATAGTTCTGAGGTGGCCGTCCGTGGAGCCGCATGCGCATCCGCAATTTGTGGCTTTTGCACAACCGGTGTGCCCGGCGTGGGGTGAAAGTAGACGAAGGTCAGAACGGCTGTGGCGAGCGCTCCTGCCAGGGGCAGCGCGAGCGTCCACCCAAGCCACCATGGCTTGCGGGCAGGCGTGGCGACGGGCTTCGCGGGTGCCTCGAGCTCGGGCAGCGATAGGGCAACGAGGTCGCGGCACCCCGGACACACGGCAAGATGGCTCAGCAGTTGCTCGCGCTCGTGCGCAGGCAGGGCCTGCTCAACAAAGGCGCTGATCTGGTCGGCGTCTGGATGGTACGCGGATTGGAGAGGCTCGCTCATGTTGTGCCGGTGGCTGCGCTGGAAGCGGCCTGATTGGAGAACGTCGGGTTTTGCGAAGTTTGCAGCAAACTACGCAGGTTTATTTCGATGTCGCGAGGGTCGGCGCCCAGAGCTTCCTCGGCCGCGGCCTTGCTGAGCCCGGCAGTAACCAGATTCTGCAGCAGTTGCCCACGCAAGCGATCGGTAAGCCGTTTCAGCCTGCGGCTGATGGTCGCTTCATGAACAGCCAGGGTCTGTGCGATCTGGACAAGCGTCTGCCGGTCAATGTAGTAGGCGGAAAGCAGAAAGCGGTCCTCCGCATCGATCGAGCGGAGGGTGTATGCAACCGCTGCGGTCACCTTCGCCAACTCCGGAGGGACGGGGGTAGCGGGTGCCGGTGCGGGCGTATCGAGGCCTTCGAGTGGCGCCTCCCGATGGGTGCTACGGTGATGGTCTCGAAACCGTTGAACCAGGGTGGTGCGAAGCCATCCCCGCAGCGATCCGCGGCCGGAATAGGAGGCAAGCGGGGACCGTCGCTCCCCCTCAACCTGACGAAGTCCGTAAAGCTCCGCATAGAGGGAGTCGGCGAGATCGTGGCCGAGGGTCGCCGATCCGGTAATGGCGATTGCGGTCTGGACGAGAAACGACCGGTGGCGGCTTAAAAAGGTCTGCCAGGCCGCATCTCGGCCGAGGGCGCAGGCATGCGCAAGCGCTAGGTCGACCAACTGGAGCCCGCGAAAGAATGCGCCTTTCTGTGACATATCCGGAACATCGCCGGGTGGAAGTCCATGGTTGAATCTCTGGCCGACGGATGCGAGCACGGCGCCAAACTCCCCCACACTCAGGCCGCAAGTCTCAGCGTCCGCTGCTCGCCAGAGCTCGTGGGCAAGGCTCTGCGGAATGCCTGGATTGGGAATCGTCGCAGGTTCAGTCGCCGAGGATCGCTGCTCGATGGATATGGGCAGGTCGAGATCGGCGGGTTTGGGAGTGGCCGTGTCCACGTCCCTGAGGATACTGCATTCGTGCTGCGTAACGACCGGAAGACGAGGAGGGCAGTCTCAAAACGAATTTGGGAGCAGGAGCGCGCGCCGGGAAGATCTGTCAACCGGACGCCACACCCAGAAAGATTGTATTGACCTTTGAGGTGGGCGCCGGAACGCCCGCCGGCGCGTCAATTGCGATGTTCACCTTTCGAAAAGCGACCGGCTGGGAGTTGGTAGGCGCTCTCCCGCACGGCTCAACTTCAGGATGCGGATTCGCCGCCGTTGGCACGCATTGCTGGGTGGAGGGCGTTCCGCCTGCCGGCACAATCTCTATGGCGCGGGATGCGGAGCCGGAGCCGGTGGCGGCGGTGGGGCCGGCTGTGCCGGGCTCGCCCCTGGTGCCGGCGCCGGTGTCGAAAGGATCGCGCCCTGGCGATCGACCGCATCGGCCAGCGCCTGGTAGAGTGGACGCCCATCGGCATAGGCCCGGATTTCGCCAGCAAAGCTGTCATGCGATGCGCCACCGCCTTTATACCAGGTCAAGTTTTCCGCGATCAGCTTGACGCGCGCCTGGTCGACCACCCGCGCGACATCCGCCGCGGCAGTGGCTGCGGCGACCGACCCCGCCTCAAGCTGGGTCTTGACGATTCCAAGGCCGGTGCCGGTGGTCCAGCCGAGATCGTCGGTGCCATGAAACTTTTCATGCCGCTCGACCAATGATTGCGAATAGAACTGGTCTCGCGGCGATTTGAACGGCGAAGCCGCTTCGGGTGTGAGGTCGGCCTTGATTTGCGGAAAACTAGTCTTGGTCACCACCGGATCGGTGGCCGATGGCACATCGGTATCGCCACCGGCATTGGTGCCCCATGGGCAGATGGTGTCGAGCGTTCCGGAAATCGTGCATTTGCCGCCGGCAAAGGCATAAGAGATTCCAGTGAAGGCCGGCTCGTAGAATTCCTTGCCAAACGCGTTGACGGCGCGGCCGCCAGGCTGGCTGAACGCACCCATGGTCACGCCAGACGTCACCGGATCATATTTACCGCCGCCGGAAACCGCGACTTTTGGTTGGCTGAAGCGGATATTGAAATTGGCGGTCACTGGCGCGGCATCGGGTGACGCCGGATCGGCGGCAACACGCGGCCCAGCGGCGGATTCCGAAGTGGTCGAGCGGCCCTGCCCCGGCGGCGTACGGATATCGGCGATGGTGCCGCTAGTGCCGCTGCCCGGTTCCGCGGCGGACGCGGCGCCTGGCATCGGCGCCGGGGCGGCCGGCACTGCTGCGGACTGCGTCCCTGGCACCGGCTCTGCTTCCGCCGGCCCATCGTGTTTTGCCGCTGCAAGCTGCGCAATCGATCGCAATCTGGCCTGATTGCCGGCCGGCAAGGGACTATGCGCCACGGGAGCCTTGGAATTACGATTTAGTTCGGCTGTGGCGCTTCGATCTTTGGCAACATGCAGGGAGAACATGCAGCCCCCTTATTCGGTTCCGGGCATGGGCAGATAATCTTCCGGACCTGTAACAGGATCACAGATCCTATGCTCTTTAGGGTGTCGAACCCTCCGGCACTCACGTGCTGCCCCCCCAGGGGTGAGAGCGTTGGAATGAAAGTATCTCAGACCTGCTGCCAAGTCAACGATTATTCGATCGAGTTGCCCCACAATTCGCGGAGCTTAAAGCAATTGTTTTCGAGTCGCAATTTATCCAGCCAAAATGCTGCGTTCGAACGCCGATTTTGCGTCCGTTGGCATTCTGAAATCGCTATGTCGTCACGGCAGATTGTTGTCGACTCCCGTAAATCCACTGAGCGAGTTTCCCGCCGTCGACACATTCTCCGATGCACGCCAGATGTACACCGGCGGTGAGTCCGTCCGCGCCGGGATGGTCTCAATGCCGGTGTCATATTGAGCCCTGAAGTTGTTCATGAAGTTTCCTTTGATCAGCACACGCGGTCCCAGCAGGCCCACAACCCGGATGGCTGTAACCGGCAGCGAGTATCTGAAGTAGCCGATGCCGGAGTTGGAACTGGAACCGGAGTTTCGCATCACGGTTACATTGTTGTTGCTGATCCATGCGCTCTCCACTCCGCCGACGTAAATTCCGTGGCGATCAAAATTGGCTTCGGGCGTCAGCCGCAATGCAATCGTATTGCCTTCGATCTGCACCAGGGATGCCTGCAGGTGCGAAACATAGGGGTTGGCCTTTGCATCGCTAAGCCCAACATGAATCCCCTGCATGGTGCCTTCAATGGTGTTGTTCTGGATGCGGATGTCATTTGCATATTGGCCGGCCACCACGATGCCCTGCGACGAAATCGAATAGAGACTTGGAAACAAAAGGTTGACGTATTCGTTCAACGCCTTTTCCGCGGACTTGCCGAGAATGGCGGCCTT
>JBELAI010000180.1:0-12101 GCA_049508975.1 Occallatibacter sp.
CCGCAAGTGCTTGAAGTAGGCAAGGCCGAGGTGCTCGAGGATGGTTCCGATGTTGCCATCCTGGGGCTTGGGAACATGACTTCGCTGGCGCTGGAACTCGGCCGCCGTCTGGAGCGCGATGGCTACTCCGCGGCGGTGATCAATCCGCGCTTCATCAAGCCGATCGACCGTGCGATGCTGGAGGTGTATTCCCGCCGTGTAGCCGCTTTCGTTACGCTCGAAGATCATGTGAAGATGGGCGGATTTGGATCGGCGGTTGTTGAAGCGCTGGAAGAGATGGGGAGCGCGGTTCCGGTGGTGCGCATCGGCTGGCCTGACCAGTTCATCGAGCACGGCAAGGTAGACGATCTGCGCGCCAAATACGGATTAACAGTAGAAGCGGCGCAGGCGCAGGTGACGCCGCTGCTGGCGCGTCGCCGTCGGCCCGCGCTCGTTGCCAGTTAGAGGGTCTCCATGTTGGGATTCCGGGGGCATATTTCATCATTTTTTCCCAACCGCTGTGCGACAATCCTCAACAGAACAAATTATCTATGCGAATAGTTCGTGACCTTGCGACGGGTTTGTGGGGAGTGGCTTTGGCTGCTGTGTTTGCCTGGCCACAGACCCAGCTCCCCATAGTTCCAAAACTTCCATCTCCAATAGTGCTCGCGCTGGTCGGCGGCACCGTCGTGGATGTAACAGAGTGGGGTCACTCGGCAAAGGATATTGAAGACGCGGTTGTGATTGTGCGCGACGGCCGCATTAGCGATGTCGGCTCACGCTATGCCATTACCATTCCCAAAGGCGCGCGCGTTATCGACTGCACAGGCAAATATTTGATCCCTGGATTGGTCGACGGATTCGCCGGTATGAACTCGCAGGGGCAGGCGAGCGCCAACCTCTACATGGGCGTGACCACGGTAGTAGCATCCAGCGATGACCGGCGCGGAATCATCGATACTTCCGCCAATCCCAGTCCGCACATTTATCTTCTGGACTCGATCGGATCGACCGACAACTGGAGCTTGCTTGCCCATCGTCCGGAGTGGGCTGCGATGTTGAAAGAGGGCGCACATCCCGCCGAGCTAGCCCCGGCAGACACTGGCCGCCAACTCATCGAAACTGCACACCTGGGCACGCGCGTGTTGTGGTTGGGCCATAACCTTACCGCCGCAAACACGCAGTGGATCATTGCCCGCGCTCATCAACTGGGGATTGTCACTTATGGGGAGTTCGTCTCCACGCCCTACCAGGTTGGCGTTGAGGCGGGTGTCGATGTGCTGCTGCATATGAGCCGCTATGAACTGGGCGTGATTCCCGATGAGCTGCAGCGGCCGCTGGTGGACGACCCCGAGGGTGGGCCCGCCAACACTGCTTATGACTACTCCGAGCGCCTGCCGCCCACTGATCCTCATTGGCGAACCTACGCGAAGTTTCTGGCGACGCACCACGCCGCGCTGATGCCTACATTCAGCCTCTTTTACGTTAGTCTGCCAGACCACCGCAACTTGTGGAAAGAGCCTGCCGCGGCACTGCTTGACCCCACGCAAATGTTCATGCCTTCCGATCGAGTCACCGGCGAATTGAATTACCCGCTTGCTTCGTGGTCACGCCATCTGCCGGGGTCCGCGCAACGCTACATGGAAGAAGGCCAGCGCAAGAAGGCCGACCAGTCCGCCATGCGGCTATGGCGCATCAACCAGACGATCTTTTCCTCATTTCCGCATTACCTGGCGGCGTCCGGAGCGGCTGCGTTCGGAAGCATGCCCGGAATCTCCATGCATACGGAGCTTGAGATGCTGGTGCGCCTGGGGCTCTCGCCACGCGAAGCTCTTGCCGCGGCGACCAGCAACTATTCTCTGCAATTCGGCTGGAATGAATTGGGTCAGATTGTTCCCGGCCGCCGCGCTGACATTTTGGTTGTGGACGGAGATCCAACGCAAAGCATCTGGAACGCCCGCCGCATCTCAAGCTTGATTGTGGATGGAAATCTGGTGGACCGCGATGCGCTGCTGAGTGAAAAAAGGTGAACGCAGCTCTTGGATCGACCACCTCGATTGGGGAATTGACTCGAACTCACGAACGCGCCAGACTTCGAATTGGATTTAGGGCGACCCGACGAAGCCTGGTTGGGAGAACCAACCCCCATCGTTTAACGTATCGATAGGAGCCCCTTGCAATCGGGCGACGCATGGCAGAGGAAATCATCGAATCCCCATCAAGGTCCACCATTCGAAAGCCCCGCCATAACCGGTGGCTCATTCTTATTGCGGCCTTCAAACTGGCCCAGGCAGCCCTTTTCATCGCTGTCGGCGTGAGTGCGCTTCGCCTGGTGCACCACGATCTGCCCGACATGCTGCAGCGTTTAGCACACCACCTGCACTTCAGCCCCGAGTCGCACTTCGTTGACTTCATCCTCGAAAGGGCGGCGTTTGTAAATGACAAGGTGCTGCGCCGGTTCAGCGTGGGCCTTTTCGCTTATGCAACGCTGGGTGCGGTGGAAGGAATCGGGCTCTATCTGGAAAAGACCTGGGCCGAATATATGACATTGGGAATCACAGCATCGTTTCTGCCATGGGAGATCTTCGAAGTAATCCGCCGGCTTACGTATATCCGATCAGCGCTGCTGGCGGTGAATATCCTGGTATTCTTCTATCTTCTGAAGGTGGTCACAGAGCGGACCAGGCGGTCCAATGGAGAAGCTCCCACGGCGGCGTCTTAATGCATTTCGCCTTTTATTCGCTTTATCACGAGATGCCGGTTTCTGTCCAGTAGTGGAACCATCGAAGTAAACACTAGATATTGTGGTTATGGATTTTTTCTAACCTATTAGACCAATTTCCCACATTTAATCCGAAACTGTTGCGACCTGACGTGTATTTTTTCGTGGCACGCCCGAAATATCGGCTGTACTATCGCTCTTGTGGAGTTCGGTGGAGCGAAGTGGAGTCCAGTGGAGTCATAAGGGAATCAGAAAAACAAGCCCCGAAAGCGCCGCTGAACCAACACAAAAGCAAGTCTACTCGCAAAACACTTCTTCCACGAGATGTGCAGGGGTCCAAAGCAACTGGGGAACCAGCTTGGCTAACGGGAAAACAAAAGTTCGAGCCAGAGAATCAGACGCGGCTTAGGATTCGTTTTCGGCCGTGGATGTGCAAGAGGCAAATCGGTGTTTCGGGGCAACAATCCGGCCAAGGTGGATGACAAAGGGAGGTTGAAGATCCCTTCTGGGTTCAAAACGTTGCTGGACGCGGCCAATGTGACCCAGTTTTATATCACCTCAACGGACGGAAAAAGCGCCCAGATTTGGCCGCTGCAGGAGTGGGAGAAGCAGGAGAAGATGCTGGCTGAGTACAGCACACTCGACGATGCGGTGGAGAAGTATTTGAACTTGACCAGCTATTACGGTCAGCAGGTGGAGATGGATAGCCAGTCGCGGGTTGTGATTCCTCAGATCCTGCGCGACAAGGCCAAGCTCGATGCCGAGGTTGTGGTGCTGGGGAAGCTGGTCTATCTGGAAGTACAGAACGAGAAGGAATTCGAAATGCGACTTCCATCTCTCGAAATGAACGCTGATGAACGCAGAGCGGTGGCGGCGATTACGCGCCGGCATAGTTGAGCGGTAACCACCCCTCAGGGGGAGCACATGACGAAATCGAATGACCGGCATGTGCCAGTTCTTTTTCAAGAAGCGATTGATTTTCTCCGGGTGCGCGCAGGCGGGACCTACGTTGACTGCACTCTCGGGCTTGCTGGGCACGCAGAGGGAGTTGTAAGGCTGCTCGGACCGCAGGGGCATTTGATTGGATTCGATCGGGACCCCGAGGCGCTGGAGTTAGCCAGAGCAAGGCTGGCAGGAGTTAGTAGCGAGTTAGGCAGCCAAGCGCCGCAAGTTACATTGATCGGCGAAGCGTTCAGTTCCATTGCAAGCCATGTGAAGCCGGCTTCCGTCGATGGGTTACTGGCAGACTTTGGAGTAAGCAGCCTGCAGTTCGATGAGGCGCACAGGGGTTTCAGTTTTCAGGCAGATGGTCCTTTGGATATGCGGATGGACACGCGATCCGGACTGACTGCCGAACAAGTGGTGAATGAGGCGAACGAGCGCGAGCTTGCCGACCTCATTTACGAGTACGGAGAGGAAAGGAGGTCGCGGAGAATCGCCAGAGCCATTGTTCGCGGGCGGCCAGTTACGACGACGGGGCAGTTAGCCCGGATAGTAGCTTCAGCCGCCCCAACAATGAAGCAAGAGCGCATTCATCCGGCGACCCGAACATTCCAGGCACTCCGTATTTACGTGAATCGTGAGTTAGCTGAGATCGAGGCGTTGTTACAGGCCGCACCTAAGTTGCTTAAGCCCTCTGCAAGGCTAGTGGTCATCAGCTTTCACTCACTGGAAGATCGTATCGCGAAAGACAGTCTGCGGGAAGGTGCGCAGAAGGGAATTTGGGAGATTTTAACCAGGAAGCCGGTAACGGCCGGCGAAGAAGAAACAGACCGCAACCCGCGCTCGCGCAGCGCCAAGCTGAGAGCGGCGGAAAGGCAGTAGGGCAGATGACAGGTTACAGATTACAGATGACAGTAAGAGCTGAAATCTGTCAGGCATGGAGTTGGTGATTTACCACTGTATTCAATTCCGGGGATTACCGTCTTTTAGTTTTAAATGGAGAGTTTTCAAGTAAGGGGTGGGATCAATGAAGTCTGGAGTAACTAACTCCTGGCTGTCATCTGCCATCTGTAACCTGTCACCTAGCTGGAGGGTCAATCATGGCGGCAATCGCGACAACCTATTTTGAGACGGGCCGCAGTCCCAGCCAGCGGATTCGTGAGCGAAACGACGAGCTGATGGCGTTGCAGCCGCTACGCCGGCGCGGTGTGCGGACTCCAGAATTCTATTTCGCCAGGCATATCGACAATTCGCGGCTAGTGAAAGCTCCCGATCCGGTGCGGGTGCGCGAGATGCGCCTGTTTTGCGCCGCCATTTCGGTGCTCTTCTCGCTGATCATGGTTTATGGGTTACAGCACTTTTATGCCATCGAAGGCGGTTACCGCGTTGAGGCGGAGAAGCTTGCGGTGGAGCAGTTGCGCGAAGAGAACCGGCAGTTGCGCCTGTCGGAGGCACAGCTTACGCAGCCCGGGCGGATCGACTCGATGGCGCGCCAACTGGGTCTTGCGGAACCGGCGCCGGGGCAAGTGATTCACCCAGCAGCCCATCCCGAAACCGCGACCCCAGTGCTGGCTCAAATTACGCCTCCGCCAGCGCCAATCAAGTAAATGGCAGCTGATAGCTGACAGCTGAAAGCTGGCGAAGAGGAGCTAAAAGCCTCCTGGGACCGCGGAGCAATTCCCGATGCAATTCAACATTAGAACCGGTCGAAGCCGCACCAGCGCAACGCGCGTTATTCCTCTCAAGCGGGCGCGTTTCTGGTTGATCTGCCTGTTCTTTTTTCTTTGGGCGCTGGCCATTGGCGGCCGGCTCTTCTGGCTTCAGGTGGTGCGGCACAAGGAATTTGTCGAGCGCGCTGAGAAGCAGCAATTGCGGACCTTTGAAGTAGCGCCGCGCCGCGGCGTTCTCTACGACCGCAACCTGCACGAGTTAGCCATGACCGTCCAGGCGGATTCTTTCTACGCCGTACCCAGCGAGATTGACGACAAGCAGAAAGCGGCCTGGGTGCAGTCGTCCGCGCACGCACTGGCTGCGGTTGTACACACCGATCCTGACGACGCGCTCACCAGTGAACAACAGATCGCCGAACGGCTTTCAAATGGTCACAGCTTTGCTTGGGTGGCGCGGCGCGTTACGCCCGAGGTTGCAGCGAAGGTGAAGGCGCTGCCCATCAAAGGAATCTATTCACAGAAGGAATTTCAGCGTTTCTATCCTGACAACGAGATTGCCGCGCAGGTGCTTGGATATGTGGGCATGGACGACAACGGTCTCGGCGGTCTTGAGCAAAGATATGAGCCGCAATTGCATGGCGTGCCGGGCCGCATGTACACGGCGATGGATGCTCGGCGCAAGGTGCTCGGATCGAGCGAACACGAGCCCGAGCCGGGCCAGAATCTGGTCCTGACCGTCGACGAGAACATTCAGTTCCTGGCCGAGCGCGCCCTCGACCACGTGATGGAGAAGACGCACGCCGACAACGGCACAATCGTGGTGCAGGATGTACATACCGGCCAGATACTTGCCCTTGCCATTCGCCCAACATTCAATCCCAACGAGGCACGCAAGACGACGCCGGCTCTGCTAAAAAATCACGCGGTCAGCGATGTGTATGAGCCTGGGTCGGTATTCAAACTGGTCACGTACTCTGCCGCGCTGGAGCAGCACGTCACCACGCCGGACGACAAAATCGATTGCCAGGGCGGCCAGATTTCCCTGCCGGGCCGCATCATTCACGACGACAAGGCCGACCATTATGGAGTGATCACTGTACATGAGGCGCTCGAGCACTCCAGCGACGTGGCCGCTGTGAAGCTTGCACAGAAGATCGGGCAAGATAAGTTCTACGAATATATCCGAAGCTTTGGTTTCGGCTCGCGCACAGGTTTGGAATTGCCCGGAGAGACGCGCGGTTTGTTGCAGCCGTTGAAGCGGTGGGGCGCAACGTCCTATGCATCCATTTCTATAGGCCAGGAGGTTGGAGTTACTCCTGTGCAACTGGTCTCGATGGTTTCCACGATTGCCAATGGAGGAACTTATCTTTCCCCGCATGTGCTGATGCAGGCGCCAACAGGTTCAGGTCCGCACGCGGAAACTACGCTGCAGCCTTCTCCGTTCAAGCCAGGCGGTGAGCTGCCCAATCCGCTTCCGCAAGGCGCGCACCGCGTGCTCTCAGAGATGACTGCAGCGCAGATGCGCAAGATGATGGAAGGCGTCGTGCTCTACGGCACCGGAAGGTCCGCACAATTGAATGGTTATTCCTCGGGCGGAAAAACCGGCACGGCGCAGAAGATAGATCCACATACACACACTTACTCAAGGTCAATGCACATCGCGTCGTTTGCGGGGATTGCGCCGGTGAACAATCCGGTAATCTCGGTTGCGGTGGTGATCGACAACCCGAAAGGCGCTTCGTACTACGGCGCCGCTGTTTCTGCACCGGTGTTTGCAGAGGTGGCGCAACAGGTGCTTGAGTACCTGGGCGTGCCGCACGACGTCGAAATCCACGCGCCCCGCACCAAGCCGGCGCCGGAATCCAATATTGCGGAAGACGACGCGCATGCGCAGGGTGACGTGAATTCGCTCTATGCCGCCATCAACGATCTTCCCAGCGACGACCCCTTGCGTTCTGAGCCCGCGCAGGCGAGTGCGACGGCACAGGCGAATACTCAGCCAGAGAAGGCGAATGAAGGGCAGACCACGGCTACAGCTACTCATAAGGTAACAAGCGGCGTACAAACAGCCTCGGATCACGAAGCGCCGCTGCCGGGACCTGCGCAGACGGCCACGAAAGCCATACTGGTGAGCGACGCGCGGCAACTCAAGGTTCCATCGCTGGTCGGGCTGCCGGTGCGCAAGGTGATTGAACAAGCTGCCGCCGCCGGCCTGGAAGTTCAGGTCAGCGGCAGCGGCACCGTGCGTGAACAAGCTCCCGCTGCCGGAACCATGGTGGCCGGCGGTACGCAGATTGTGGTTCGTTGCGCTCGCTAAATTCCCTCCGGCCAGCGATCCGATCCTTCCAGCGCTTCGCCGGTTTCGAGCAGGCTCTTGAGGCTCGCAAAGATGTGCGGCCATCCGTTCGAAACCGCCTTGATCGTCTTCGAATCTTTCTTGTCCATCGTATGCGTGAGGGTCAGCTTGACGAAACTCCCTTTTGCTTCGAGGAGATAGGTCATGCGCGAAAATCCTTCCGCGGTCATCTCCGGAAATAGATGATTTTGCCAAGTGAGGACGAGCTTGTGCGGTGGATCGATCTCGACAACTTCGCCGGCATCGGCTATGCGGCCGTCAGGTGCTTTAAGCTTCCACGACGCGCCTACTTTCCAATCGCATTCCTGCACCGTAGCGACCCAGAATTCGCGCGTGAATTCAGGTTCAGTCAATGCCTGCCAGAGTTTCTCCGGCGTGGTGCGAATATAGGTGACATAAACAAATTCAGACTCAGCCATTTTCTTCTTTCTCCAGCTTCATTTTCAATTCGGCCAGGGCGCGCAAACGCCCGCGCTCATATTTACCAATCCAGCGCTCGGCAATTTCATGGATCGGCATGGGATTCAGATAATGCAACTTCTCGCGGCCTTGCCAGATCGTGGCCACGAGCGTCGCTTCTTCCAGCACATTCAAATGCCGCGTCACGGCCTGGCGCGTCATGTCCAGGTACTGGCAAAGCTGCGAAAGTGTCTGGCCATTTTCCGCGCGCAGACGGTCAAGCAGCAACCGTCGTTCCGGGGCCCCGAGCGCCTTGAATACCTTGTCGACATCCGCGGGCATGATCGTAATAATAGGCAACATTTTTGTTGCATGTCAAGATTGTTCTTTGATTTGATTTGAAAATGCATGCAAAATGCGTGGATGGCGCTTGGGGAAATCAAGCATTCCAGCAATCTACAATGGAATTCGATATGAATTGGAAAGAACTAGCAGCGGAAGTAACCGCCGTCGGAGCGGGCGGCGCCTCGGAAGAGCCGATAACAGGCATAGAGTACGACTCGCGCAAGATCAAGCCCGGCGCGGTGTTTGTGGCCATGAAAGGCGGCTCGACGGACGGCAATCGCTACATCGACAAAGCCATCAAGGCTGGCGCTCTCGGCCTCATCACCGATTCGTCGAATACCTTCGATCATCTGCTCGTATACCAGGCGGGCGTTCCGGTGTTGGAAGTGGAACACGGGCGGCGTGCGCTTGCTGAAGCTTCAGCGGCTTTCTTTGGGCACCCCGAACGCAAGCTTGCAGCCACGGGAATTACTGGCACCAACGGCAAGACGACTACCGCGTATCTTACGGAAGCTTTGCTGAATGCGGACAAGCGCACTACCGTACTCGTGGGGACAATTGAATATCATGTGGCGGGCGAGGTGCGGCCGAGCGTGCATACGACTCCTGAGTCGCGCGATTTATTTGAGTTGATGGCTGAGGGAGCGGCTCGCGGCGCTACTGAATTGGTGACGGAAGTCTCTAGCCATGGCCTGGACCAGGGCCGTGCGCACGGCATAAATTTCGATGTGGCCGTCTTCACGAATCTAACTCGCGACCACCTGGATTATCACCAGACGATGGAGAGGTACTTTGCGGCAAAGCGTCTTTTGTTCGACGGGACCATGTACCCGGCTCCGCGCGTTGCTGTGCTGAATGCGATGGATCCCCATGCGCCCGAACTCGCCGCTGCCGCAGCTAGCGCAGGCGCCGAAGTTAGGACTTACGGAATCGGCACAGGCGAATGGCGTGCGGCGAGTTACAAGCTCACTCCTGGCGGGGCGGTAATCGACCTGGAAACCCCGGCTGGTGGGGCGCAAGTGACATCGAAACTCGCCGGCGAGGTGAACATTCTGAACCTGCTTGCCGCTCTCACTGCTGCCCATGCGCGGGGCGTTTCTTTTCACTCGTTAGTCGAATTTGTTCCAATGCTTCGGCCGGTACCGGGACGCTTTCAGGCCGTCGATGCAGGCCAGCCCTTCACGGTGATTGTGGACTACGCGCACACCGACGATGCGCTGCGGAATCTGATTGTGCTGGCTCGGCAAATGACGTCGCAAACTGGCGGCCGTGTGATTACGATGTTCGGCTGCGGCGGCGATCGCGACCGCACCAAGCGGCCAAAGATGGGGCAGGCTGCAGGAGCGGGCAGCGATTTTGTGGTGGCTACCAGCGATAATCCGCGGTCGGAAAATCCGCTGGAAATTCTTGCCGAGATCGAACCCGGTTTGAAGGCCACAGGCGTCCAATACACAATCGAACCGGACCGCACTGCGGCAATTGCCATCGCGCTCAGTGCGGCAAAGGCAGGCGACGTGGTTTTGCTGGCCGGCAAGGGCCACGAGAAGGAGCAGATCCTGGCTGGGCGCACCATTCCGTTCGACGATGCGCAGGTGGCGCTGACTTCTCTGACGGAGTTGGCATCGAAAATGGGTTATGGTAGAGAGCAATGAATCTTACACTGGCAGAGGCAGCGATTGGCGCGGGCGCGGTGCTTGAGGCTCCGGAACACGTGACCAATGCCGGGAAGCTGACGGTGACAGGCTACTCCATTGACTCGCGTACTGTGGGTGCGGGCGAACTGTTTTTTGCGGTGCGCGGCGAGCGCCTCGACGGGCACAACTTCATTGAGGCTGCTTTCGAGAGGGGTGCTGTCGCGGCTATCGTGTCACGTACGCGGGTGGCCTCGCTGCCAGATGCGGTGCTGGCCCGGCCGCTGCTCATTACGGAGGAGCCGCTCATCGCGCTCCAGGCGCTGGCCGCGCATGTGCGCAGGCGATGGGGCAAGCGGGTTGTGGCTATCACCGGATCAGCGGGAAAAACAACCACCAAGGAAGCCATAGCCGCGGCGCTCGGCGCCAAGTTCAGCGTGCTCAAGTCGCAGGGTAATTTGAACAACGGATTTGGACTCCCGCTTCAATTGCTGCGTTTGAAGCCGGAACATGATATCGCCGTCGTCGAGATGGGAATGAATCATGCCGGCGAGATCGCCACGCTGGCGCGCATCGCCGCTCCCGACTGGGGCGTTGTGACCAACGTGGGCACGGCGCACATTGAGAATTTCGCTGACGGCCAGGCCGGAATTGCGCGCGCGAAGCTCGAACTGGTAGAGGCGCTGCCGGCCAACGGCGTGGCTTTTCTCAACTGCAGCGACGAATATGTTTCGCAGTTTGGGCGCGGGTTTCCGGGGCGTGTTGTGTATTTTGGCGAGGGGCCATGCGCCGATCCGCAGGTTCTTGAGTTTCACGAGGATCTTGAAGGGCTGCATGTCGAGTTCCGCGCCGGGGCGCACACGGGAGCGCTTACACTGCAATTGCTGGGCGCTCATAACGCCGCAAATGCAATGGCCGGATTGGCTGTGGCATTGGAAGCCGGTGTCGAACTGAAGGCTGCAGCCACCGCGCTGGAGTCGCTCACCGCCGGCGACAAGCGCGGGCAGGTCATCGAACTGAACGGCGCGACCATTCTGAATGATAGTTATAACTCGAATCCCGAAGCGCTGCGATCGATGATTCGCACGCTTGCCGCGCGCCCAGCCCAGCGCCGCATTCTGGTTGCCGGAGAGATGCTCGAGTTAGGAGAATACGCGTCCGCGATGCATGCGGCGTGCGGGGTGACTGCGGCCAAGGCAGGGCTCGACCTGGTGGCCGGCGTGCGGGGAAATGCCGTGCACCTTGCGGCTGCTGCTTGTGCCGGCGGGGTTGCATCGCTGTTTCTGCCTAGCGCGGAAGAGGCCGGCCGCTGGCTCAGGCAGACTCTGCGGCCGGGCGATGTGGTGCTGGTGAAAGGCTCGCGCGGCGTGCATCTGGAGCGCTCAATCGAGGCCCTGTTGCCGGTTTCAGAACCAAGCTGAAAACATCGCTCTTCCACAGCGCGGGCATCCCCGTTGACCTGTAAAATCAAGATGAATCCCGCCTCGTTCTGGCTTTGGAGTCCACTTGCTTTACTGGCTGCTCTACGAAAAGCTGTACCCGTTTTTTCGTCCGTTCCGTATCTTCCGCTATCTCACCGTGCGCACCGCTTTTGCCTCGCTTACGGCTCTTCTGATTGCGCTGTTCATCGGCCCGTGGGTGATTCAGAAGCTGCGCGAATTTCAGATTGGGCAGTTCATCCGCGAAGACGGCCCGCAGTCGCACCTCAAAAAGTCCGGCACACCGACCATGGGCGGTGTCCTGATTGTGATTGCGATTGTCCTGCCCACTGCGCTGTGGTCCGATCCGTCGAATCCGTTTGTCTGGGTCGCCGTGTTTGCGATTCTCGCCTTCGGGGCCATCGGTTTTGTGGACGATTACATCAAGGTGGTCAAGCGGCGCAGCCTGGGACTGACGGCGCGCGCCAAGCTGTTCTACCAGGCTCTGGCCGGGACCGCGGTTGCGGTTGCACTGGTCGCGCTGGAACAGTTCCGCGTTTTCTCCACGCGCTTGGTGGTGCCGTTTGTGAAGCAATGGCGGCCTGACCTGCAGTGGCATCTATGGCCCAGCACAATACC
>JBELAI010000181.1:0-12080 GCA_049508975.1 Occallatibacter sp.
CGAGCGCGCTGCTCACCATCTTTTTTGGCGCGGCATTGGCCAATGTGCTGCGCGGCGTTCCCCTCCAAGCAGACGGCTACTTCTTCCTGCCTCTGTGGACCAACTGGCAACCCGGCCCCCATCCCGGCATTCTGGACTGGTACACGGTGATCGGCGGTGTGGTTGCGCTGGTTGCGCTAACGCTGCATGGGGCGCTATGGCTGACGATCAAGACTTCCGGCGACTTGGCCCAGCGCGCCCGACGCATCGCCAGTCCGCTTTGTATTCAGTTGGCGGCGCTCACGGTGATCAGCCTCGGGGCCACCATACACGTGCGGCCGGAAAGCCTGGACAACTACTTCAATTACCCCTTCACATTTGTGGTGCCGCTAGGTGTGATCGCTTCACTGGCGGGCATTTGGATTTTCAATCGCAAATATCAGCCGCTGCGGGCGTTTCTTTCGTCGTGCCTGTATATCTTCTTCATGCTGGCGGGCGCGTGCTGGGGGCTTTATCCCACGCTGCTGCCGGCAACGACCGGAGCGGATCGCGACATCACTCTGGTGAAGGCAATCTCCGGGCCGCATACGCTGGCGGTGGGGCTGGCGTGGTGGCTGTTTGGAATGACGCTCGCCATTGGCTACGTGGTATTTGTTTACACGAAGTTCAAGGGGAAAGTCGGCCTGGCTTCGTCGAGCCACTAATATCCGCGCAACGCCGCATTAAATTCTCAAAAGCGATTCACACAGGTTACAATTCGAGAAAATTCAGGGCTGAAAAGGGGACACTCCCATTCAGAATCCCAACCTCCAGACTGCTAACTACCTGCGCGTCGGCTCCATCGACTTTGTTCGCGGGCTGGCGATGGTCTTCATGGCCCTCGATCATACGCGCGATTTCATCTGCAATATTCCCTTCGAACCGGAAAACATCGACAAGACCTGGGCGTTCTACTTTCTTGTTCGGTGGGTGACGCACTTCTGCGCACCGGCGTTCTTCTTTCTTGTGGGAGTCGGCGCATATCTTTACGGAACGCGGCATTCGCCCGCCGGTCTGCAAAAATTCCTGGTGACGCGCGGCGTTTGGCTAGTGGTGCTGGAATTCACGGTGATTGGCTTTGCCTGGACATTCCATCTAGGTTGGGGCATGTTCGGCGTGATCTGCTGCCTGGGGCTGTCCATGATCCTGCTGGCGGCCTTTGTTCGGTTGCCGCGATACGTGGTGATGGCCGTGGCATTGCTTGTCATCGCCACCCACGACTTATTTGACGGCCTCAAGCCCGCGGCTTTCCAGGCCAACCAGTGGCTGCTGTTTGTTCTGCATCGCTCCGGTGGGACGCATATTGGCGATCATCGTTTGTTTGTGCTGTTTCCGTTGATTCCCTGGTGCGCCGTCGCCCTGCTTGGCTTCAGTTTGGGCTCGCTATTTGAAGACAACTCCGCATCGTCGCGCCGGACTTTGATCTGGGCTGGTGCGGGTGCATTGTTGCTCTTCGCGATCCTGCGCGCAACCAATATCTACGGGAATCCAGGCGCGGAGATAGCCCGCTCCACGCCGGGGAATTGGCACGTCATGCCGACCATCTCCAAGACAATCATCTTGTTTTTCGATGTCGAGAAGTATCCGCCGTCGCTCGAATATTTGCTCATGACGCTCGGGCCGATCTTCATTTTGTTGGCCATTGGCGGAGCGAGATTCTGGGGCGGGTTTGGACGAGTGATGGAGACCTACGGCCGCGTGCCGCTGTTCTTCTACATCCTGCATTTGTACTTGATTCACCTGGCCGCAGGACTGCTGGGATTCCTCACCCATCAGCCCGTGGCCTGGCTCTTCCATGGTGGGTTCTTTCTCAACTACCCCCCAGATGGGGCGTCACCGTATGGACACGGGCTGGGTGTGGTGTGCGCGATGTGGATTGGCGTAATCGTGCTCCTCTACTGGCCCTGCGCTTGGTTTGCACGGGTCAAGAAGAGACATCCGGACTCGCTTTTGCGATTCCTCTGACGGTTGGGCGCGTGGTCGCGAAGCCAACAGACTCTGCTTATTCATCGCGGCACATTGCCTGTTAACGAAGCCCACTCTGGAAAGATATTGGTGCATTCCGCAACAGAAATCGCAGGCGAGCGTCAAAGCTGTAGTATGCTTCTGGCACGGACGGCTCTCTTGTGGTTCCGGATAGCCTCCCAAACCCGGGCCATGTCGGAACCGGATTCGGATCGAAGTTCATAGGGCTGAGTTCCTGAGGGTTGAGTTCTGGAGCAACGAGGCTGTTGCTCGCGCAGGATTGCCATGCCCCCCGCTGAAGACCGCAAAGGGCGTCCGGGTTGCACACTATTTGGAGGTCCATTCAGGCTATGAGTTCCCGCGCCCGCCGCGCCTTTTTCGCCGTAGTTCTTTTCTTCACCGTCTGCGCCGTGACGGGCACCGTTTTGCAGCGCAGGGTTGGGGCCCAGTCCCAGACTGACCAGGGCCAGCTCCGCGACAGCCTGAAGTCCTTCACCTCGGTCTATGCGCTGGTGGAGCAGAACTACGCCGAGCCGATCGTAGGCGACAAGGCCGACGCGGCCATCTACGACGGAGCGATTCCGGGCATGTTGCGCGTGCTCGATCCGCACTCCAGCTTCCATGACCCCAAGGATTACGCGCGCATGCGTGAGGAGCAGCACGGCCGCTACTATGGCGTGGGCATGGGGATCCTGGAGATGGACAGCAAGATTTATGTGGTTGAGCCCTTCGAGAATACACCTTCGTTTCGGGCCGGCATCCATCCCGGCGACGTCCTGACCATGGTGGACGGCAAGAGCACAGATGGCATGAACACCGAGGCCGTATCGAAAGAGCTGAGAGGGCCAAAAGGCACCCATGTGCAGGTAAGCACCGTCCGCGAGGGCCAGGCCAAGCCGCTTCTTTTCGACCTGGTCAGAGACGAGATTCCCAACCCCTCCGTGGACCTGAGCTACGAGATTCGCCCCGGCGTGGGTTACATTCACCTCAAAGTGTTTGACGAGACCACCGCGCAGGAGGTCAATGACGCCATCGACGCCTTCCCCAATCTCAAGGGTCTGGTATTCGACCTGCGCGGCAACCCCGGCGGCCTGGTCAATCAGGCCGTGGAAATCTGCGATCGCCTTCTGCCCAAGGGGCAGACGATCGTTTCGCAGCGCGGGCGCGCATACCCGGATGAGGTATATACAGCCATTCACGGCAATGGCGGAAAGACTTTTCCGATTGTGTTGCTCGTGAACCAGGGGACGGCCTCGGCCGCGGAGATTGTCACCGGCGCGCTGCAGGATCACGACCGCGCCCTGATCGTTGGCCAGACCACCTTTGGCAAGGGGCTGGTGCAGTCGGTCTATAACTTGAGCGACGGGACCGGCCTGTCGCTGACCACGTATCACTACTACACGCCCTCCGGCAGGCTCATCCAGCGCAACTATACCGGGCTCTCGGAATTCGCTTACTACTACGACCGCGGCGGAGCCTTGCCGGCCAATGCCACCAACCAGGAAGTAAAGCTGACCGACTCCGGGCGCACGGTTTACGGCGGGGGCGGCATTACTCCGGATGAAAAGATCGAGGTTCCCAAGAGCACGCGCTTCGAGCAGGAGCTGCTCGCGAAAAATGTGTTCTTCCACTTCGCTCCGGGCTATGTCGCAAACCACACGGTGGACAAGAACTTCGAAGTCAACGAAGCCGTGATATCGGAGTTCAAGCAGTTCCTTACCAGCCGGAACATCCCGTGGTCCGAAGCCGACATCAACGGAACGAAGGAATGGTTGAAGGCCAGCATCAAAGACAAGATTGTGACCATCCAGTTTGGGCAGCTGCAAGGCCTTCGCACGCTTGCCGACTGGGACCCTCAGATCCAGAAGGCGCTGACGTTCCTGCCCGAGGCGCAGGCCCTGGAAGATCACGCGCGCAAGATAGAGACCGACAAGGCTTTGGCCCGGAATGCTCCTCAGCCGACGAGTTGAGGAGCTGTCCCGATTTCCTCCGCAACTACCAAAGGCCCGTTCGATTTTGTTAAGGAATTACCCTTGTGCGCCCGGTTTTGAAAGGGCACGGCTACGCAGGCTGCGGAAAAACTCGATGGCTCGAGAGCGATTGAATAAAAGCATCCCGCGGGGCTAAAGCCCACCTTTCTTTTCAGCTACTTGCGGCACGACTGAAGTCGTGCCCTGTTACAAAGCTCTCGAAATCGGCCTGGGAAGCGAGTTTTTCCGCAGCCTTTACATGCCGCCTTTACCCAGCAGGATGCCAATCCCGTAGGTTACAGCGCCTTCCACTGCGCCCACCACGGTCATCTCAAATCCAGACGACCACCATGACCGCACCGTAATGAGGCTCTTCGCCGCCCCGACAGCAAAGTGCGCAGCGAGCGAAATGATGGCGGCTGCAATGACCGCTTCAAGGCCGTGCATGAAGAAGAACGGCACGATGGGAATGGCCGCGCCAACCGCCGTCGATAGCGCACCTGAGCTGGCCGAGACCAGCGGATTGCTCAGAGATTCTTCAGACGACCCAAGCCGCTCCGTCGTCAGCGCGCGCAGCAGTTGCTCCGGATCGCTGGCAATATGATTGACCATGTGCAGGGCGTCCACCTCGGGCAGGCCCTTCATCTGGTAATAGAGGGAAAGCATCTCGCGCGCCTCGGGGCTATTCATCTTGATAGCCTCGCGCTCGCGGGCAACCTCGGCCTGGTAGATCTCCTGGTTGCTCTTGGCCGCCAGATATGCGCCTGACCCCATGCTGAGCGCGGAAGCGATCATGCCGGAGAGCCCCGCTAACAGCACATATTTACTGTCGCCGGCCGTCGCGCCGGACACACCGGAGACGATGCCGAATATAGCCCCCAATCCATCATTCACGCCATAAATAGCGTCACCAATCCATGCCCCCGGCTGCTTGCGCCCCTGGTTTCGTTTGGCCAGCAGCTCTTCCAGCACGGCCTTTGGGTCGATTTTGGGCGCGCTGGCCGAGGGCGCATAGTGGCCGCGCAACAGCGATCCAAGCTCGCGATAGTGGTCCTTCTCGTCTTCAATAACGTGATCGAGGATGGCGGTGGATCCCTCATCGCCCAGCGCCTTGAGCTGTTCGCCGTAGGTGGCAATGTGGCGGCTCTCTTCAATTTCCAGCCTTCGCAGCGCCATTCGTACGCCGCCGGCGCGGTTCGCCAGAGAGTCGGCCTCGCCGCCCGGCTTGCCGTGATAAACAGGCTCCCTGCCGCCCAGTTCGAGGATGCGCCCATGCCACAGCGCTGCGTGCTCCCATTCTGCGCTGGCCAGGTGGCGCAATACCTGCGCACGCACCGGGTCCGTATCCCGCTCGGCCAGGGCCAGGTAGGTGTGATAGGCCTCCACCTCGGCATGCCAGTTCTCTTCAAGGGCCGCCAGAACTTTTTTCAGCCTGGCGCCGCTCAGCGTTGCAGTGGCCACGTGTCTTTCCTCGCTTTCTTTGAGAATACCGGAATGCGGGGTGGCAGCGGTAGCCTTCGGGTGCGCCTCTTACCTATTCACGTTGCAGCCACTTCCCCGTTATGGGGTTTTCCGTATAGTGTTGTGTGGTGCAAAAGGCCGGGATTCCGTGGAGCGGCAAACCAACCGACGGCGGATCCTGGCGGACATCCTGCGAATGCAGTGAGCCGGTGATTGTTCCAGGATGCGGATTTGAGCCCTAACCGGGCGAAACTTCTTTGAGGAAGCGGGGAACGACAAAATATGGCAACACAATCGAAACAATCGACGGCGCTCACGTCGCCTGGGTACCTGGTCCCTTTTATCATCGTCACTGCGCTGTTCTTCATCTTTGGGTTCATTACCAACCTGAATATGGGGATGGTTCCAGACCTGAAGAAGATATTTGAGATTCAAGGGCTCGCCACATGGCAGGCCATGCTGGCGAATGGAGCGTTCTTTACTGCTTATTTCGTGTTCTCGAGCCCTACGGGCAAGCTGATCGAATTGATCGGCTATAAGCGGACCATGGTTGTGAGCTTGTTTGTTCAGGTGCTGGGGGCGCTGCTCTTTGTGCCCGCTGCCCAACAGGTTTCATTCCCGCTGTTTCTGCTGGCGATTTTCGTCGTAGGAGCCGGAGTCGCCGCGCTGCAGACCGCGGCCAATCCTTATGTTTCGATCCTCGGACCGGAACATAGTGCCCCTATCCGTTTGAACCTGGCACAGGCGCTGAACTCGCTCGGCGGCACATTTGCGCCGTGGGTGGCCGGTACGTTCATTCTGACCACCACAGTCCTCAATCCATCTGTGGTTGCCACACAAAGCGCTGCCGAGCAGCACGCCTATCAATTAACCATCGCGGACACCGTCCGAGTGCCGTATCTGGTTATCGCTTTCGCCCTCATCATTCTGGGGATCGCTGTTGCGTTCACCCGGCTGCCCCACGTTGAGGCTACGCAGCAATTCCGTCCGGCAAAGCAAGGCGACCCGTTGCTGAGCCGCAGCATCTGGAGTTATCGGCATACCGTGCTGGGCGCCCTGGGCATTTTCGTATATGTCGGCGTCGAGGTCGGCCTCGCAACCACCATGGTGCTCTACTTCAGCGATACGGTCCATGGCGGACTGCATGCTCTCACGGTGGCTCAAGCGCAGAAGCTGGTGGTGTTCTACTGGCTGGGAGCGCTTGTCGGGCGCCTGCTCGGGTCGTGGATGCTTACCAAGATCGCTGCGGGAAAGCTGCTGGGAATCTTCGGAACCATCGCCGCAGTCCTCGTGGTCGTTTCCATTATGACCAGTGGCAATGTGGCCATTGGATGCCTGGTCCTTGCGGGCTTCTTCAACTCCATCATGTTCCCAAACATCTTTACACTCGGGATTGCCAGGCTCGGACCCATGACCAGCAAAGGCTCAGGACTTATCATGACCGCGGTGTGGGGCGGTGCGTTAATTCCGGTCTTCATTGGCTGGCTGGTCGACAACACCAATTATCAATGGGCACTGGTGGTTCCGGTTCTCTGCTACCTCTACATCGCTTTCTACGGGTTTGCCGGGCACAAACCCTCCCGCACCGTTACCGGGTAACTATGCTGTAAGTAGTGAAAAGGCCCTTCGACCTCTGTCGAGGGGCTTTTTTTCGTCTTGGGTCAAGCCTGGTGGGCGGCACGTTGTTTACTCGCAAAATCTGTCTTTCAAACACTTTCGTACCAGAGTTCACAGATTCGCGATAAGATGGGTTTCGCTTCCTACCGGCCAACCCCATGAAACCCCAACCAAAGCCGCGCCCGCAACGCATCGTCTTGATAGGCTTTGTCGTGCTTGCGCTTTTGCTGCTTTTGTTGCGGCTGTTCGTCTTTGTGAACGGCCATGGACGGCACAGATACCTTGGGGCAGGTAAAGCGCCGGCCATGGCAGTGCGTATCGTCAACGGCGCGAACAACGGGTCGAGCATCAACGGGGCCGCGCGTCCCTGGACCGACCGCTTCAACGACGGCACACCAGACTTCCTCCGACTCACCGACCCTGCCGACCGGGCCGCCTTCCGCCAGTGGTTCACTCAAATCGCAGACTTCCAGGCCGTCCGTCCCAAGCCGGAAATCCCGGCCGAAATCACCGACTGCGCCAGCCTGCTCCGCTATGCCTATCGCGAAGCCCTCAAGCGCCACGACGATACGTGGTTTACCGGGACCGGAACCGAGGTTGCCGCTCTACCCGGCGAAATTCGCGCCTGGCACTATCCTGAAACGCCGCTCGGGGCTGGTTTATTTCGCATCCGTCCCGGCAGCTTCGAGCCTGCGGACGCGACCAACGGAGCCTTCGCGCAATTTGCCGACGCAAAGACTTTGGTTGAGCGCAACACCTACTTTGTAACTCGCGATGTGCGTCAAGCCGAACCGGGCGATCTCCTCTTCTACCGCCAATTCGGCCAGTCGTCTCCGTGGCACTCCATGATCGTCACCCGCGTCGGTGGACGGGCCGCAGTGGTTTACGACACCGGCGAAGACCACGGCAAATCCGGCGAATTGCGCCGCGTAGCTCTTGCTGAACTGCTCGATCATCCCCAGCCGCAATGGCGGCCCATACCCGGCAATCCCAATTTTCTGGGCGTTTATCGATGGAATATTCTGCGAGGAACTCTATGAGCTTGCGTAAGTCGCTGCTGTTGGTTTCGTCGTCGCTCCTTGTTGCTCTTGCCGCCCTCCAGTCAGCCGCAGCCAAAGACGCGCCGCGCTCCTTCTCCCTATCCACCACGCGGACATTTTCTCCGGGCGAGAGCGTAAAGGTGCAGCTGTTTGCGCGCAACGTGCCAGCTCTTGAGTTTCGTGTATATAAAGTCCGCGACGCGGGAAAATTCTTTTCGAACCTGAAAGATATGCACAGCTTCGGCGCGCAGAGCCAGTCGCCCGCCGAGCAGATTGACGAGCGCACTTGGATCGAGCGCCTGCACGATTTCAAGGCGCACCTCTGGTGGGTGGTGCGCCGCTTCTTCCGAGGCCAATTCACCGACGACGCCCGCGACAGCTTTCGCGAAAGCCAGGGCAAGCTCGGCAAGAAGAGCCGTGTGGTCGGTCAAGCTGAATTCGCGCAAATCCCAATCCTGAACGAGAGCCAGCTCGTGGCCCGCTGGAAACTCGAAACCCCACCAGTTATTGTGAGCGAAACGCAGCAGCTACCCATCGACGGACTTATTGCAGGCGTCTATCTGATCGAAGCTACCGATGGAACGTACAAGGCCTACACCATAGCCATAGTCACTAGTATCGCGATCGTCGAACGTGCAAACAACGGAAACGTCAGCCTCTATGTAGCCGACCGCAAAACCGGCGCGCCGATTGAGAAGGCCGATGTAGCTCTGTGGGCCAACAGCAAACAGCAATCCCAAGCGCAGACTGGCTCCGACGGCATCGCGTCGCTTGCGATGAGCGTTACCAACGCCGGCACGAACTCAACGACCGGCGGACCTGAGCCGGAGAATGTCTGGATTATCGCGCGCCATGGCGCCGACGCCGCGCTGGTAACGCCATGGACATATAACTTCACTCCAGACCAGACCGGCAACCTGAAGGGATACATCTATACCGACCGCCCCGTTTATCGCCCCGGCCACACTGTCCACATCAAGGGAGTGCTGCGCCAGGAAAAGAACGACGCGCTTGACCTGCCCGACACCAAGCCAATCAAGCTGAAGGTGACCGACGCCGGCAACAAAGTGGTGCTGCAGCAGGATGTCCCTGTCTCCGCCCATGGAACCGTGACAGCCGAACTAACTCTGGCCGCGGATGCTGGCCTCGGTTATTACTCCATCGATCTGGATGGAGTTTCGAACAGCGGCAACTTTTATGTCGAGGAATACAAGAAGCCCGAATACCAGGTGACAGTCAAGCCCACCGCCGCGCGCATTCTGCAAGGCAATCAGATTCAAGCCACCATCGAAGCGCGTTATTTCTTCGGCGAGCCTGTAGCCAACGCCAAGGTGAAGTACGTCGTCCATACATCCACGCATTCCTGGTGGGATCAGGATCAGGACGATTCGGCAGACGACAGTGGCGCGACTGATGACTCCGGTGGCGAATCCGACGACACCTATGGCGCAACCGAACAGCAGGAACACGCCGGCGTACTCGATGCCAACGGCCGCCTCACTGTTTCAATCCCCGTCGCCATCGACCCGAAACATCAGGATCAGGATTACCGCATCGAAGCGCGCGTCACCGACGCAGGCGAGCGAGAAGTCGCAGGCCACTCGACCGTCCTTGCAACCTATGGCTCGTTTCGCGTGAGTGCCGAACCCACCAGTTATGTATTCAAGACCGGTGACCCCGTAAAAGTGAAGGTGACCGCACAGGATTATGACGGCAAGCCCATCCAGACGCAGATGCATATCGCCGTCATGCTTGAGAAATGGGACTCCGGGGCCCACGAGCACACAGAAACCCCCGTCACCAGCAGCGATGCGCAAACCGGAGCCAACGGTATCGCGCTCGTCGAATTGCCTGTAGGCAACAAGGGCAGCGGCGACTTCAACATAACCGCCAGCGCAAAAACGCCGGAGAACCGCACCGTCGAAGGAAAGACCTGGGTGTGGATCTGGAACGGCGGAGGCGAGTGGTACAACCAGAACACGCAAGCGCAAATTGTTGCCGACAAAAAGACCTACCAGGTGGGCGACACAGCCCATCTCCTGCTCGTTTCAGGCCTGAAAGAGTCGTGGGCCGTCATCACTGCCGAAGGCGACAGCGTGCAGTCGCGACAGGTACTCCATGCCACCGGCGAAAGCTTTGCATTCGATGTGCCCATCACGAAACTTGCGCAGCCCAACCTCGTTGTCAGCGCTGTCATCGTTCAAAACGACCAGATCATTACGGCGCAGAAAAGCCTGAAAGTTCCCACTGTCGAGCGAACTCTGACCATCACCGCGACACCCAGCAAGGCAAAGTATCTACCCGGAGAAAAAGGCAGCTTTGATGTGCTGGCCGTCGATTACAAAGGCAAGCCAGTGGAAGCCGACCTCAGCTTCGGTGAAGTCGATGAAGCACTTTACTCCGTGCGTCCGGATGAGAGTGGAGACATGGTCGCGTCCTTCTATCCCAAGCGATATGTCCCCCTGGAGCCGCAGACATCTTTCGAATTCTATTTCTCCGGCGATGCGGGATTGAAGAGCCCACTTCTCGCTTCGCTCGCCAACAGCCTCTATCATCCGCGCCTGGCGCAGGTAAAGCCGGGATCGGATCTCGTAGTGCCCAAGGTGCGCAAGGCATTCCCTGACACCGCGTATTGGAATCCAAATGTGCATACCGGTCCCGACGGCCACGCCAAAGTCGAGTTCAACTTCCCCGATGCGCTCACCACCTGGCGCACCACAATCCGCGCCATGACCGACGATGGCAAGGCTGGCGGCGTAGTAACTCGCGTGCTGGTTCGCAAGAATCTCATCGTCCGCCTCGCCGCTCCGCGCTTCTTCCGCCAGGGCGACGAAGTAACTCTGCGCGTCATTGCGCATAACTACCTTGAAACCGCCAAAGACGTAACCTTTGCACTCGATGTTCAGGGTCTCGACATAATAGGTGGTCAGCAGCAGGTCGTCAACATCCCCGCCAAGGGGGAGAATTTCGCTGAGTGGCGTGTCAAAGCCCGCACTAGCGGCAATGCCGTCCTGACAGCCAAGGCGCTCACCAATGAGGAGAGCGATGCATTGGAGATGCCGCTGCCCATCCTGCCGTACGGCGTAAAGCTGCGTGCGGCTGGTTCGGGGGTGGTCTTCTCCGGCGCCGCGCAAAATGACTGGAGTTATAGTTATCCTGCTAACTCGGATGCAGGCACGCGCGGACTCACTGTAGCTATCGCACCCAGCGTGGCAGGCACGGTATTTGACGCGCTCGACTATCTCACCGGTTACCCATGGGGCTGCACTGAGCAGACCATGTCCAGCTTCCTGCCCGACATAATCGTCGCGCAGGCCGTGGACAAGCTGCACCTCAAGCCGCCAGTCGATCGCGCTACGTTGAACACCATGGTGCGCGACGGCCTTGATCGCCTCTACAGCTTCCAGCATGACGATGGCGGCTGGGGTTGGTGGCCCGACGATCAAAGCCGCGTCTTCATGACCGCCTATGTAGTCAGCGGCCTTGGCCAAGCCAAAGAAGCCGGCTACAACGTGGATGACGCCCGGCTAAACCGCGGCCGCTCGTGGCTTTCTTCCATGGTGAAGGCGCATCCCGACATGATCGCGGACTTGCGGGCCTACGCAGTCTATGCGCTTGCCACCACGGGCGGTGCGCCCAAAGACGCTCTGGAAAAGGCGTGGGAAAACCGCGGCAAGGTCAGCGATGAAGGCCTGGCGCTGACCGGACTCGCCCTTCATGCTGCCTCGGACGCACGCGGCAAACAAGTCGCCGACATCCTCGAAAAGAAAGTCAAAACGACCGGCAACGATGCCTACTGGTCTGGCAACTACGACGAACTTCTCGACTACTGGGGCGATACCACACCGGAAACAACCGCCTTCGCGTTGAAGCTTCTCACGCTCGAAGACAAAAGCAGTGGACTCCTGACCAAAGCTGCGGTCTGGCTGGCTGGGAACGACAACGGAGGATTCTGGGAGTCGACGAAGCAGACGTCCATGGTCATCCAGGGACTTACGGACTATCTCTC
>JBELAI010000182.1:0-12070 GCA_049508975.1 Occallatibacter sp.
GGAAACCCTTAAGGCCACAGGTCGCGCATTTCATTTATCTAGCATTAAGTCATTGATTCTAAGCGATAAAATGTGGTGGCCAGAGACGGGATTGAACCGCCGACGCCGGCCTTTTCAGGGCCGCGCTCTACCACTGAGCTATCTGGCCTCAGTGCAAACTATTGGGTGCGATTCTGTGCGCGGGATCCGGCGTCGCCGGAAAAGGTGGGCGAGTCCACGAACACTGCGCTCAAAACAACCTCAGACAGTATAGCAACTCCCATTCTTTGCGCCAAACCGGGGATGGTTATTCGTTCTTCGCCTTGCGCGCAAATCCTTCCCGATTCGTTGCAACGCTGCACTACACTGGAAGGCAATCATGCGTCTCCCAGCTTGCTTTCTCGCCTGCATCGCCCTCGCCGTTAATCCGTGGATTGCCACTCCCCAGACGCCGGCTCCATCGGCAGCCTCGCCGGAAGCTCGCGCCGCCCGCGCGTTCCAATCCGCCGCACAAGAGGGGCCGCTGCCGCTGCAAGCGTTTCTTGCCGATTTCCCCAAAGGGGCCGATCTGCATGTTCACCTTTCCGGAGCGGTCTACGCGGAGAGCTTCATTCGTGCCGCCGGTGATGACGGATTGTGCGTAGACCCGGTTGGGTTGAAATTCGCCAAGCCGCCCTGCTCGGGACAATTAGTTCCCGCATCGACCGTTCCTAAGAATCAGGACCTCTATGACCGGCTGGTGAACGCCTTCTCGATGCGCAGTTTTGTGCCCACACCGGGGTTCAGCGGCCATGACCAGTTTTTTGCGACGTTTGACCGGTTTGGCGGGCTGGGGAAGAAACATGCAAGTGAGTGGGTGGACGAGGTGGCTAGCCGGGCTGCCGCCCAGAACGAGCAGTATCTCGAGCTGATGCAGACGCCGCCCTTCAGCCATGCGGCACAAATTGCGTCGCAGTTGGGATGGAGTCAAAACCCATCGGCAGATTCTGTTCCTCCCGACTTCGCCAAAGCGCGCCAGACTCTGCTCGACAACGGACTTCGCGATGAGGTTGCAGCGGATCGGGAGGATGTGCGCACGGCGGAGAACGACCGGCGCACAATTGAACATTGCGGAACGCCCCAAGCCGCACCTGCATGCCAGGTGGGGGTAAGGTACATTTACCAGATTCTGCGCGGTTCCTCCCCGGAACGGGTGTTCGCCCAGACATTGCTGGGGTTTGAAACGATCCAGGCCAGCATGGAGGCGCACGACGATACGTGGGTGGGGATCAATTTCGTGCAGCCGGAAGACGGATTCCTCTCCATGCGCGACTACACCCTGCATATGCAGATGGTCGACTACCTGCATTCCGTCTATCCCCAGGTGAAGATCAGTCTCCACGCGGGCGAACTGGCTCCGGGGCTGGTTCCGCCGGAAGGACTGCGCTTCCACATCCGTCAAGCAGTGGAATTGGGACATGCCGAGCGCATCGGGCACGGCGTGGACGTGATGTATGAGGACAAGGCGCAGGATCTGCTGAAGGAACTGGCGGACAAGCATGTGATGGTCGAGATCAACCTCAGTTCCAACGAGGGCATTTTAGGGATCAAAGGCGCGGAGCATCCGTTTCCGCTCTATCGGTCGGCGCATGTGCCTGTAGCGCTGTCGACCGACGATGAGGGGGTGAGCCGCATCGAGTTGACCCATGAATACGTGCGCGCGGCGCTGGACTACCATCTCGCCTACCGGGACCTGAAGCAACTGGCGCGGACAGGGATGGAGCACGACTTTTTGCCGGGGCAGAGCCTGTGGGCTGCGCCGGATTTGTTTACGAAGGCTGTGGCTGCGTGCAACGGAGAAAGGTTGGGAACCGAGAAGCCTTCGACTGGGTGCAAGGCGTTCCTGGACGGAAGCGAAAAGGCGGCGGCGCAGTGGGAACAGGAGCGGCGCATTCAGGCGTTCGAGGCGAAGTGGGGACGGAATTAGAGCGGGATCTGATCTCGCCATAATCGAACGTAAGTCTTTTGTTTTGCAAAAGGGGCAAGAACCGATTTTACGTAAGTGCTTTGTTTAGGGGGGTCAAAATGGGGCAATACATACGTAACATATTTGTTTTCAGTAATATGTGGATTATTCCGGAAAACGGCATGAAATAGTGCGGCGGGATGTCTTGTTTTTTGGACCGTGATTGGCTCTTTCCGCAGACGGTTTTTGCTGGATCTTTCTTGATTGTGCTCCGAAGAGGAGAAATGAACTGCAAATTGTGGCGAGAAATCTTCCTGGAGGCTTTTATTCAGCTCTTATTACCGGAATGGTTACTTATAGAGAAAATTGAAGTTACTGTAAGTACCCCATCCCACGCAGATGGGTGATTGAGAATAGTTAAGAAAGCGTAGACACTGGACGCGAGGCACCTTGCGGAATCAGCCAATTCCGGTTACCACAACTCGGGAGGAGGTCCCGCCTCATCTATTAGAACGTCTCCCTGGTTAAGTGGTTCGAAGATGCATTGGCCCTGCCGGGTGGAATTCCACTCGGCTAAACCTGACTACCATGTGCCGTAACGACTGGATGCGGTGGTTTGCATGGCCGCCGGACCCAGGCTCTCAAGCGCTGAACCAGAACGCATCCCGGTTGGAAGCATTTCGGAGAACAGCCGTATGACCGGCGTGTCCTGGTACTCGACGAGAACGGCGCCTGCTCACAACTGCTGGAGATAACCATGAATACAAAGTGGAAGTTCTCAGCCCTCGTGTTGGGTCTGGTGCTTCTTTTGAGCTCCCCAGCCTTTGCACACGATCATCATGGTGGACCACCTCCCTCCGGAGGCCCTAGCGGAGCAGCTCCGGAAGTAGATCCGGGTCTGGCAATTGCCGGAATCTCGTTTCTAGCTGGGTCGCTCGCGGTGCTGCGGTCGCGGCTGCGCAAGTAGACGGAGGAATCCCTGAACAGTCACTCCAACCGGATCCTGACTGGGAAAAGCCGTTCCCAGTCGGGACCGCACCCTTTCCTATCCCGCTTTGGGCTGCCGCGCTTTCTGCTTGGCAGGATGTATCTGCTGGCTGCGATTCTGGTGGTGGATTGTGCGCTGATTGCGGGCATTCCGCATGCCGCGCCCTTGCTGGGGCCGCTTGCTCCCTTCGGCATCGTTTCATTCGCGGTGTTTCTGGGGCTGGGCTACCCGCGGTTGAAGCAGCAGCGGGAAGAAATAAAATTCAATACCGGCTTGTTTTGGGCACATGTGGTGTGCGTGGTCGCGCTGCTGTTTGGTAACCTGGCGGCGCAACAAGACTATGGCGATTGGCTGAACTCTCAGCCCGGCCTGCTGCTGTCGGGTGCCGTGCTGGTGCTGGCAGTAGGACTTGTGGCGCTGGCGTGCGTGCCGCTGAAGGTGTGGCTGGAAACAGTTCGCGAGGCGAGCCCGGCGGGTGAATATGCCACCCTGGCGGGCATCGCCGCATGGTTTTTACGTTCGCCCTCGCAGTGGCTCTGGATTCAATCGAGCGCGGCCAACACCTACTTTTTGCAAGTCATCACCTTTCGATCCGTGCAGGGGGTCCTGGGGTTCCTTTTGCCGGACATGGTAGTGGATGCCGGGCCGTTCATCATCGGAACGCCGCGGTTCACAGTGGCAGTGGGATCGCCCTGCTCGGGGATCGAGGGGCTGGGGCTGGTGCTGGTCTTCACGTGTGTCTGGCTGTGGTTTTTCCGCAGGGAGAATCGCTTTCCGCGGGCGCTGCTGCTGATACCGTGTGCACTGGTATGCGCGTTTGTGCTGAACGTGGTGCGGATAGCGGCGCTGATTCTGATTGGGAATGCGGGTGCGCCGGAAGTGGCATTTGTGGGGTTTCACTCGCAAGCGGGATGGATCGCCTTTACGTTGGTGGCCCTGTGCTTCTCGATGACTACGCAGCGATGGGCATGGGTGAAGAAACCTGCGGGAATCATGGGTCCGCACGGGTTGACGACGCCGGAGCAGGATCGGGCGGCCGGGGAATCGCCGGCTACAGGTGCGTATTTGATTCCTTTCCTGGCGATTCTCGGGGCCTCTTTCATTTCAAAGAGCGCGTCGGGGTACTTTGAGTGGCTCTACCCACTGCGCTTTGTAGCGGCGGTAGTAGTGCTTTGGCTTTTACGGCGGGAATATCGCACCCTGAACTGGCGGTTTGGATGGGCTGCGCCTTTGACGGGGGCGGGGATTTTCCTGGTCTGGATTGCACCGGAATGGTGGGTGCATGGGGATGCGGGCGGTCAGTTGAGGCAGGCTTTGGCGGCGCTCTCGCCGTCGGCGCGGATAGCTTGGATTGCGATCCGCGTGCTGGCAGCGGTGGTCACGGTTCCCATTGCCGAAGAGCTTGCATTTCGCGGGTACCTGGCGCGGCGACTGGTGGGCCGGGAGTTCGATGCGATTCCCTTTGCGCGGCTGACCCTTTTTTCGATAGGGTTATCGTCGCTGGCATTTGGCGTGATGCATGGGCAACACTGGCTGGTGGGGATTGTGGCTGGGTTGGCTTACGCATTCTTGCTGCGGCATCGTGGCCGGATGGGCGATGCGGTGGTGGCTCATGCGGTGAGCAATCTGCTGCTGGCAGTGTGGGTGCTGACACGCGGCGACTGGGGACTCTGGTAAGCCGGAGGGCTGCTATTGGGAGCCTGGAGCGGTATGGACAACGAGCGGATTCGCGAGATTTGCATGGGAATGCCGCATGTGGCCGAGACGGTGAGCTGGGGACACCACTTGGTGTATTGGGTGGGCGACCGGGAAATCGGCGGTAAGATGTTTGCATCCACCGATCTGGATGGCAGCGGCGTTGGCGTGCTGGCGTTCCACTGCGGCGCGGAACGGGTTCATGAGTTGCTGGAATTCGAAGGGATTCGGCCTACGCCGTATTTGGCCAAGAAGCTATGGGTGACGCTGGAGCGGTGGGATGCATTGCGGCCCAGGGAGATTGAAGAGGAACTCAAGCGGGCCTACGATCTGATCTATGAGAAGCTGCCGAAGCGGACCAAGACCGTGCTGGCGATGCCGGAGAAGGAACGGACCAAAGTGATTCGGGAACGGAAGAAGCTGCTTAAAGCCAAGGCATAGGGCAGGGCTGCGAATCACTCTTCACCGAGCGGTCGAACGATCAAGGAGAAACGCCCCGTGCCGGAACTTCCAGACATCGCCGCCTACATCACCGCGTTGGAGTCCCGCATCCTCAACCAGCCGCTCGAGCGTGTGCGTGTGGCCAGCGTGTTTCTGTTGCGCACTGTGGATCCGCCGCTCGAAACTACCGAAGGCCGCACCGTTGTTGCTCTTCGCCGCATAGGGAAACGCATCGCCATTGGCGTCGAGGGCGATTTGTGGCTGGTTCTTCATCTGATGATTGCAGGCCGTCTTCACTGGAAGCCGCCGCAGGCCAAGCTGGCGGGGCGCAATGCGCTGGCGGCGTTTGATTTTCCACCGGGTTCGCTGACGCTGACGGAGGCGGGAAGCAAGCGGCGTGCGTCGCTGCATGTGGTGCGCGGCGAAGCGGGACTCTACTCGATCGATCCCGGCGGAATAGAGGTTTTCTCCACGGATCTGGACGGATTTCGCGCCGCGCTTACCCTCGAAAACCGCACGCTCAAGCGGGCGCTGACCGACCCGCGCCTGGTGAGCGGCATCGGGAATGCCTACTCCGACGAAATCCTGCACGCCGCGCATCTGTCTCCCATCACGCTCACTCACAAGCTCAAGCCGGAGGAGTGGGAGCGGCTGTTCTCGGCGACGCGTTCTACGCTGACGATCTGGATGAACAGGCTGCGCCAGGAATCGGAGAAGTCGTTTCCTGAAGGAGTGACCGCGTTTCGTCCGGAGATGGCGGTGCATGGGAAATATGACCAGCCCTGTCCGCGCTGCGGCGAAAAGGTGCAGCGCATTCGCTACGCGGATAACGAGACCAACTACTGCGCTCGTTGCCAGACCGGCGGCAAGGTACTTGCGGACCGCAGCCTTTCGCGTCTGCTTGGCTCCGACTGGCCGCGCACGCTGGATGAACTGGAAGCGCTGAAGAGGCGTTAATCCTGCGGACTGCAAGGCGTTTCCTCTTGACACGGCCTCTTCGATTGACGGAGAGTCAAGGGCACCACTCTTTGCCGGCTTTCAGGTGGTATTTTCCCAAATTCCGCGTTTTTCCGGCGCACCGTTTTGAACATTTATCCGCAATGGAGTTTCCGCGATGGCACATCTCAACTTCAATTATTGGGCCATTCTGGTATCGGCACTGATCCAGTGGTTTCTGGGCGCTGCCTGGTATTCGCCCGCGCTCTTCGCCAAGCCTTGGATGGCGATGGTTTTCGTGCGCCCAGACTCGACCAAGAAGAACAGCATGATTGTGGGCATGATTGCATCGTTCATTGGCAGCCTCGTGACATCGTTGATGCTGGCGCACGTGGTGATCTGGTCACACGCTGGGACAGTTGCCGCTGGAGCTCTGATCGGATTCATCCTCTGGCTGGGGTTTATTGCAGCTCCGCTCAGCGCCAGCTACATCTACGAGGGCCGTCGGTTCAAGCTTTTCGCAATTAACACTGGCTACTGGCTGGTGGGGCTGCTAATTTGCGGTGGCCTGCTGGCGGTTTGGCGCTGAGCATTTTGAAGCCGGAACAAGAGCACCGATTACAATCGACGCATGAGCAAAACTGCGATTGCAACCTCATTAGCTCCCGGCGCCATCGGACCCTATTCGCAGGGCATACGCTTGGGCAATCTCGTGTTCACAGCGGGACAAGTTGCGCTCGACCCGGCAACCGGCCAGGTTGTCGCGCCGGGCATAACGGAACAGACCACGCGCGTGATGGAAAACCTGAAAGCGATCCTCGAAGCTGCGGGCTCTAGCCTGGCGCAGGTGGTCAAGGCGACCGTTTTCCTGAAGGATTTCAACGACTTTGCAGCGATGAATGCGGTTTACGGCGCGTATCTTGCACCGGAGGGCGTTGCTGCTCCTGCGCGCACGACTGTCGAGGTCTCCCGCCTGCCCAAGGATGTGCTGGTGGAGATCGACCTGATTGCGGAAGTGTGAGGACCGGCTGCTGCCACTTTCCCCCATCCACGAGCATCCAACGGAAGCGAGAATAAGACCCCGGAGGCGAAAATGAGCGAAGAGTCCGAAAAGATTGTGCGTACTGAAGCGGAGTGGCGCGCGGCGCTGACTCCGGAGCAGTATCACGTGCTGCGCGAGAAGGGCACAGAGCGGCCGTTCACCGGGATCTTGACGGAGAACCACGAGACTGGCGAATACCACTGCGCCGCCTGCGGGGCGATGCTCTTCATGAGCGGCGCCAAGTTTGACTCCGGGTGCGGATGGCCCAGCTTCATGCTGCCGGCCGATTCGAAGGCAGTCGTTGAGCACGAAGACCGCAGCTTTGGGATGCGGCGCATTGAGGTTACGTGCGCTCGTTGCGGCGGGCACCTGGGGCACGTTTTCCCGGATGGACCGCGGCCCACGGGTCTGCGCTACTGCATTAACTCCGCCTCGTTGACGTTTGAACGGGCTCCTGCCGCGGAGCCAGCCGCAAAGAAGGAGTAGCGGCGGCAGCGCCAGGAGCGTTAGTCTGGCCGCATGCATTTTTTCCCTTGTAAGCTTCGAATTTTTCTGGCTGTTGCGCTTGTCTCCGCCAGCGCTGCGTGGCTTTGTGCGGAGCAGCCTGCTCTCAAGGAAGATGCAGAGCTCGATCAGCAACTGCAAGCGATCGCCGCGGCTCATCACGGCAAGGTTGCGGTTTACGCCCACAACCTCAAGACCGGCGAGACCGCGTCTCTCCAACCCGACGAGCCGGTCAAGACCGCGTCAGTGATTAAGATGGGCATTTTGCTCGACGCGGCGGAGCAGATTCGCGCGGGAAAGGCCTCGCTGGAAGAAAAGCTGGTGCTGACGCATGACAACCAGGTGGAAGGCTCCGGCGTACTGGGGCAGTTGACCGCCCCGCTCACCCTGACACTTCGCGACACCCTGCACCTGATGGTGGTGCTGAGCGATAACACGGCGACCAACCTGGCAATTGATCGGCTCGGGCTGGACCATATCAACGCAACTTTGCGCGCTGCGGGCCTGAAACAGACCGTGCTCTACAAGAAGGTCTACAGACCGGCGCAAGGGACAATGCCGGCCGATCAACCGCGGTTTGGGCTGGGCAAAACGACAGCGCGGGAGATGGCGTCAATCATGGAGCGGCTAGCAGAGTGCCGCTTGAGTCTGGACGGGAGTGCTCCCATTCCTGGAGATGGGCCGCTGTGCGGGGCATTGCTGCACATGCTGCGCAATCAACAAGATCGCAATAGTCTGCCGCGGTATATTGAGGCGCTGGACACGAGCGAACACGGCTCAGCCATTGCCAACAAAACGGGAGCGCTCGACCAGGTCCGCAACGACGTGGCGCTGTTTGCCACCAAAAATGGGCCAGTAGTGATTGCCGCTTTTACATGGGAAAATGCGGACCAGCGCTGGACCGGGGATAACGAGGCCGAGCAGACGCTGGGCAAACTGGCGCAGGCCATTGTGCTGCGCTGGTCACCCGACGGGCTGGATGCTGGCGCGTTTCCCTGGGAGAATCCGCTGGCGGTTGCGGCTCAGAAGTAGAAGTTTGCAGGCACAACAAAACCCCGTCCGGATGAGGACGGGGTTCGCGCTGAGCTTGAACTGAGAGAAACCGAACGGCTATTTCGCGGCTGCTACCGGCGCCTTGGCAATTGCTGCGGGCGCCTTCACGATCTTGCCGGTTTTGATGCAGGTAGTGCAAACGCGGATGCGCTTGGAAGCGCCATTCACCAAGGCCTTGACGGCCTGCAGATTGACGTTCCACCGGCGGCGGGAGACGTTGTGCGCGTGAGAGATGTTGTTACCGAACTGCGGCCCTTTGCCGCAAATGTCGCATACCTGTGCCATGTCTTCGCTCCAAACTTTTTGTGTTTCGTGCTGCCCGGCTCGAGACCCTGTAGGCGCCGATCCTAGAAAGGCGCTCAGTCTGGGCGTTTCCACCGGGAGAGCTAACGGAGCGTGTATAGAAACACAGCACCGGCAGCTTGCCGAATCTCCAGTATACCCGGAAATGGGGCCGCCGCCAAACGGACTGCCGGGAATCCTGGGCGCGGCTGGGCATTTGAAGGCGGTTACCGGCTCAATACTCCCGTCACGTGGCTTGTTGACGATCAGATACAATCAGCAGCACAGAACGTCACCCACATCCATGACGACTATAGATACCGGCATCGCCGGCGAAATGCAGGCAATCCCCGCTGAGCCTCAACGCAGCACCCGTGGCTTTTGGGCGCTGATTGCCACGCAGTTTCAGGGCGCGTATAGCGACAACATTCTGCGTAATCTTCTTCTCTCGATCATTGTCGGCATGGGCATGGCCAGGAACCAGCGGGAGAGCTTTGTATCCATGGTCACGCTGATGTTTTCTGTGCCGTTCGTGATATTCAGCATGCCGGGCGGCTGGCTGGCGGACCGCTTCAGCAAGCGTCAGATCACCATCTGGACCAAGGGGATGGAGATCGGCTCCATGGTGGTTGCGACCGCCGGGCTGGCTGTTCAATCGCTTCCTATCTCGCTTTTGGCGCTGACGCTGGTTGCCACGCAGGCGGCGCTTTTCGGGCCGTCAAAGTACGGCCTGCTGCCGGAACTGTTGCCGGCCAAGCGCTTGTCGTGGGGCAACGGCGTCATTGAGTTGGGAACGTTTCTGGCCATCATCGTCGGCACGGTGACTGGCGCGACGATGGCGGAGCGGTTTCACGGGCATGAGATTTACGCCGGCTACGTGCTTCTGGGGTTGGCCTGTGTGGGCCTGTTCACCAGCTTCGGGATCGACAAGGTTCCGCCGGCAGCCCCCACCAAGAAGTTCCAGGTGAACATCGCCGGCGACCTCTGGAATCAGCTCAAGTTAATGCATCGCGACCCTCCGCTGTTTCTGGCAGTCGCCGGCAACACGTATTTCTGGTTCCTGGGTTCGCTGCTGTTTTCGACGATTGTTGTCTACGGTCCCGATGTATTGCACGTGAAGCAGGCCACCACCGGCTATTTAAATGCCACATTGGCAATAGGCATTGGCATCGGCAGCATGATCGCCGGCCTGCTGAGCGGCAACAAGATTGAATATGGCCTGATCCCACTCGGTTCCATCGGCATGACAGTCACCGGCCTGCTGCTCGGCATTACGCCGCATGGCCTGCTGGGGTCGGCCTTGCTCCTTGGTGCGCTGGGCTTTTGGGCGGGCTTTTATGCCGTGCCGGTGAATGCGCTCATTCAGCATCGACCAAAAGAAGAAGACAAGGGCGGAGTTATTGCCGCCGCCAACCTGCTCTCGTTCATTGGAATCGCGCTTTCGGCAGGTGTTTACTACGTCTTCACGGAATACATTCATCTCGATCCGCGCGGGGTTATCGTTGCGGCTTCTTTCATCACCGCGGCCGGAACTGTCTACGTGCTCATCCTGCTGCCGGAGTGGTTCGGGCGCCTGATTCTCTTCTTCGTCACCCACACCATTTATCGCGTCAAGGTTGTAGGGCGCGACAACTTTCCCGACAAGACGGGAGCACTGCTCGTATGCAACCACATGTCGTTTGTAGATGTGGCGCTGCTGATTGCTTCGACGGACAGGCCGATCCGCTTCCTTATGTACAAGGGCATCTACGAACACAGGATCATCAAGCCATTCGCGAAGATGATGAAGGCGATTCCCATCTCCAGCGAGCAGCGGCCGCGCGACATGATCCGCTCCCTTCACACTGCCAGCGAAGCTCTTCGCCAGGATGAAGTGGTCTGCATTTTTGCCGAGGGACAGATCACGCGTACCGGCCAGTTGCTTCCCTTCCGCCGCGGGCTTGAGCGAATCATGAAGGGCGTGGATGTTCCGATCATTCCGGTCAACCTGGATGGAGTCTGGGGTAGCATTTTCAGCTTTGAGCGCGGGCGATTTCTATGGAAGATGCCGCGGCGGATTCCGTATCCCGTGACGGTCAGCTTTGGCACTCCCATGGCGCCATCGTCAACAGCCATCCAGGTGCGCAGCGCCGTGCAGGAACTGCATGCGGAGGCATTCGAACGGCGCAAGCCACGCATGAAAACTCTTGACCGCGCATTCGTGCGCACGGCCCGTCGGCATCCGCTGCGCTTCATGATGGCCGACGGAAAAACCCCCAAAGTGACATTCGGCTCGGCGCTCACCAAGACGATATTCATTGCACGCAGGCTGCGTGACCAAGTTGGCGGGCAGCAGATGGTAGGCATGTTGCTCCCTCCATCCGTCGGCGGCGCGCTCACCAACTACGCACTCATGCTGATGGGTAGAATCACCATCAATCTGAATTACACGTCATCGAGTGAAGTAATCGCGTCGTGTGCGAACCAGTGCGGCGTGGATGTGGTGATTACGTCGAAGGCCTTTGTCGAGCGGTTTCCCAATCTCGTGATCCCAGGCCGCACGCTTTTCCTTGAAGATGCATTGGCCGCTCCGCGCTTCAGCGAAAAACTGCCTGCGATTTTCCTTGCGTGGCTTGTACCTTCGCCGCTACTACGCGGAGCACTGGGTGCAAAGAAGCAACTGACTTCGCCTATTCCTCCAGACACAGGCGGACGCAAGTCCTCCCCGGTAGATCAACTGGCCACGGTGATCTTCTCCAGCGGCAGCACCGGCGATCCCAAGGGTGTAATGCTGACGCACTACAACATCATGTCCAACATTCAGCAGGTGTCGCAGGTTTTCATGCTGGATGGACGGGACAAGATCCTCGGCATTCTGCCCTTCTTTCACTCGTTCGGTTTCATGGCCGCGCTGTGGATGCCGGCGACGAACGGCGTGGGCGTGGTCTACCATCCCAACCCGCTGGATGCCCAGGTCATTGGTCAGCTCGTGGAACAATACCGCGTTACGTTCCTCATTGCCACTCCCACTTTCCTGCAGGCTTACATGCGGCGTTGTTCGCCGGAAAGCTTTGGCAGTTTGCAATATGTGCTAGTGGGCGCGGAAAAGCTGCCCGAACGCGTCGCTCTTGCATTCGAAGATACATTCGGGATTCGCCCGCTGGAGGGTTACGGCTGCACCGAGTGTTCGCCGGTAGTGACGGTGAATGGCCGCGATTTTCGTGCA
>JBELAI010000183.1:0-11967 GCA_049508975.1 Occallatibacter sp.
TCAGATCGCATGAAACGCGGGGACGAGTCAGCCAGATTCTGCTGCTTAGGGTGCTTCGCCATCTCCTGCAATGACTGAACCGTTCTCATCTTATTCTCTCCGGTTTAGGGGAGTGACCTGTGGATTTTGGTGATGCGCACGCTAGTGTGAAGATTCGGACACGCGCTTCTCGCGAGAACCTCAGAGGAATGATCCGAGCGCTACGCTAACGAGCAATCTAGTTCAAAAGATCGGGCAGGTAATGTGCTCAATTCTGCCCACTGCTCACTGCAGACGGAAAATTGGCTTGTGCGCCGAAATAACACTCAAGTGATTCAATCCTTCCGTTCTTGATTTTGAAGTATTCCACGTTCCGAAACGATTTGCCGTTCTTGGTGTGACCAAGATACTTCACAAAAGCGTCCTCCGCGCCAGCAGTCATTCGCTCCAGGTCAACATGGTCAATAAATTGAACTTGTGTGTCCCAGCATCGCGTTTTGAACGTACTCTTGCTGATATGGTCGTCGCCTGCCGCGCTTGAAAAGGTGAAGTCGGCGGCGAGCAGCATATTGAACGTGTCCAAGTCCTTATTTTCCCAAGCCCCGTACCACTTACGGATTAGCTGCTCGTTCGCGGCATTCATCTCTGTGCCTGGGTGCGCGCTTGCCACTCCGGGCAAGCTCACCGCTCCAGTCAATGCGCAGGCCCCTGCTCCGAGCAGGTTCCGGCGCGACATTACGGTCCTTGTCATAGTCGATTCTCCTTGATTCCCGCAGTCATTGAAAAGCACCAACATTTGTGAAGCTGTTCTACTCCGATCCACACACACGGCTTCGGTCTTCCGCATTGCCGTGTGCCGTTATCCTGGTGCTGTTTGTTGTCTTCCCCCAGGTTGGCGCCGATGACACCCTCCAGCGGCCCTGGTTTCGGCCGCTTGCCTAATCATTAGAAGCTCACGCGAAGCGATAACTGACCGAAACGGCGTTCGTCGTGGTTGCCTCCCGTGGCTGTGGTACCGAGCCCACCTTTTAGCTCTGTAACAAAGAGCGGGGTAGTTGGAGCGGGACCGTATTGCAGGGTTGAGGTGTTCACGTAGTAGTTGTGGTGATTCAGGAGATCGATGCCGTCAGCGGCGAATTCCATTCCCACGCGCTCGGTCACTCGAAAGGTTTTGTGGAGCGATGCGTCGACATTCCATGCGCCTGGACCGCGGAGCGAGTTGCGGCGCATCATGTCGCTTGGGAATGGCCCGAAGTCGGAGATACCCAGTGCGCTGCTGAAGGGAGCAGCACTCTTGGGAAGCGGAATATCCAATCCGTCGAAGCTATTAATCCCATTTGATTTTGGATGTTTGCTGACCGCCTCGGAATAGAATGGCGTTGCGGGTTCGAGGCGGGGAAAAGTAACGTTGGTTTCCGTCTCGCCGGCGTCGAAGACGGAGAACGGAGTTCCGCCGCGCACCGTGTAAATTCCTGAAAACGTCCAGCCGCCCAGGGCCTGATGCTCGATTCCGCTTCCCTGCTTAAACCACGGCGTCTGCCAGATGGGGGCTATGACTAGGCGCTGGCGAATATCGTAATCCGCGTTGCCCCAATCGAGTTTCGGATCGAGCAGAGAGGTATAACCGAGCGAACCGATATAGCCGGAACCGCCCTGCAGGCTGTCGCCAAAGGTCGAGCTGAGCTCATCGAGAGCGTGCGACCAGGTGTAATTCCCAGTCAGGCTCAGACCTGTGTGACGAAGGTTCTGCGCCTGCACCCTGACGTTGACGCCATCATAGGCGCTGCTCGCCGCGCTGCCGCGCATGTTCATGTTGGTATATTGTGCGTTGGGGCGAGTGAGGCACTCGGCGATACCAGTATCGAGATTCGTGATGCCGGAACCTAGGCAGTTGGCGTTGCTCTGGACCACCGGATCGCCAAGATAAACCTGGCCGCCGCCCACCTGGTTCACATTAGCAAGATCGTAAAGATGGCCTCCTTTTGCGCCGACGTATGCGATCTCAAAAATCGCTCCGCGGGCGAATTGGTGTTGAAGGGCGAGGCTCCAGAACTGGGTTTGCGAGACTTCGATGTTCTGATCGAGGTGGCGAAGTTCCACCGGAGGCAGGTATTGTGGCCCGATGGATTCGCCCAGCGGGCCGAGATCCTGATTGGTTACAGTGGCGACGCAGCTTGCGCTTTCTGCTTCACACGTAACGCTGGGCACGGCGCTGGCCGGAGGGTTAAAACTGGCGTTATAGGTTACGTTGCCGAAGTTGCGCTCGTAGCTGATCCCGTATCCACCTCGGATACTGTCTTGGCCGTTGCCGTAGATGTCATAGGCAAAGCCGACACGAGGCGCAAAGGTTCCCCAGCGGGATTTCCAAAAGCCTTTTGCTGGACTCTTATCGGCAATCTCGACTTGTCCGTTCCGGATCTGCGCTTCAAGGCCGCTGCCTGAGCCGAAGTAGAAGTTGGAATCCAGAGCGGGATTGTTATTGTGCTGCACGCCGTAGTGCTCGTAGCGGAGACCCGCATTGAAGGTCAACCGCGGCGTTATTCTGTAGCTATCCTCTCCATACCCGGACCAATCCTTGTAGCGGTAGCTGCGCGCATATGAGGCAATGCTGGCAGGTGTCTGAATTTCGCATGAGGGATTATCCATCACATTGCCAAAGTTACCGTCGGTGGTCGAGGTGTCTGCGGAGCACGGAAGCTTGCCCTGGGGGTCGACCCGCGTCGCGAACTCGACTAGTGGGGCGCCCCCGGGGTTCCCAGCGGTATTCATCATGTCGTTCAGGCTATCCTGGAATGTAGTGCCGAGTTCTTCGATGGCCTGAAGATAGGCGCCGTAGGCGTAATTCAATTGAATGTACGTTCCGAGGAATCCGAAGCGCATTGAGTGTTTGCCTTTGGTCCAGGAGAGATCCGGCTCGAGCTGGATGGTGTTCTGCGGACCGCCGGCCGGGAGACCGCCCACGCCCGGCTCGCTAAAGTTTTCCAAGCCCGGCATTTGAATTAACGTGTCGCCGGTAGCGGGGTCGAAAGGCGAGACAAACATCAGGTTAGGAGTTTCGAGGAGCGTGTGGTCGAAAGAGTTGTTTTCGTTAAAACGAGTGTAGCTGGCCTTCAGAGAAAGGAATACGCTAGGCGACAAGGTGTGGAAGTAGCTGTAGAGATAGCTCTGGTTCAGGAAAACAGTGCCGGTGTTGTACTGGGGATAGGCACTGTAGGTGTTGGAGCCGGGGAGTTGGATGGAGCCTTCGCGGCCTCCGCGAAAGAACATCTGGGTTTTGTCCGTGGGGTTAAAGTCCACGCGGCCGACGAGATCGTAGGTATTTCCAGGAATGCCGCCACCAGCGTCGAATGGGGCCTTGAAGTTGACAGTGTCGAACATCGGCGTCGTCGAGGGGATCGCCGTGGTGTTGTTGACCGAGCCGAAGGCAACGCCCGTCGCCGCAACCTGGCCGACCGTAGAGGCGACTCCAGCGGACTGAAGCGTCGTTTGGCCGTAGGTTTTGTAATAGGCCTGAATGTTCGATGGCATCAGGGCAATGAAGGCGGGATCGAAGATTTCCTCGCTTTCGGTAGCGGCGCTGCGCACACGTGTCCACTCTGTGCTTTCAAAGGCAAAAATCTTGTCCTTCTTGATGGGGCCGCCGGCCGCGTAGCCGAATTGGTTGCGGGTATAAGTGCCTTTCGGGTCGGGCAGAGCCCCTGTCCCGCCACCCGCCAGAAACGCCGAATTCGCCGCGTCGTTGCCGTAGGTATTTGCGGTGTAAGCGGAGAGACGATTGAACTCCCAGGCGGATCCGTGGTAGCTGTTGGTGCCGGCCTTCGTCGTCACGTTAATGACGCCGCCGGATGCGCGCCCGTACTCTGCCGAATAGTTGCTGGTGATGACATTGAACTCCTGTACCGAGTCGACCGGAACGTCTTCGCCAATGTTTTGGCTGTATATGGACACATTCTCCACGCCGTCGAGGAGGATTTCGGTGCCGGATTCGCGCTGGCCGTTGATGGAATACCCGACGCCACGACTCGTCTGGTTCTGACCACTGCCCCCTGCATCGGTCGCGGTGGTGCCGCTGTTGTTACTGTTGTCGCCCGCGGAGACGTTTCCGGCGAGAGCAACGAAGTCGTAGGGATTACGGGTGAGACTGGGAAGGCTGGCGAGTTGCTGAGTATCGACGACCTGCGACATCTCCTGGTTCTGGGTGTTGACTTGCGTGCCGCCCTCGCCTACGACTTGTACCTCAGTTGTGGCAACACTGACAGAGAGCTTGGCATCGAGAGTCACATGACCGCCAACCGTTACTTCGACCGTGCCGACAAAGGATTTGAAGCTATTGGAACTCACGGTTAACTGATAAATAGCTGGTTCGAGACCCAGGACCTGATATGCGCCTGACGTCGACGAGACCGTATTACGCACCGTATTGGTACTGAGATTCATGATGGCAACTGCTGCGCCGGGCACTGCGGCGCCGGTTTGATCCATCACCGTGCCAGCGATCTGCCCGGTTTCAACCTGTGCAGAGGCCACCACACCGAAGACTGACAAGGCGACAGCGGCGACCAGCACAAGTGATGAAAGAAACTTAAAACGATTCCACGGCTGACCTGGGAATTCAGCCATACGAGATAGCAGAAGGTTGAAGCGGAACAGCGTCATAAATCTCCTCCAAAATCGATCTGAATTGGAACCCAGCCTGGAATCAACAGAACCGGTGAAATCCTTTTCCTGGTTGGGCCGAGTGGCATTAAAACAGGATCTTGCCAACGAACAGCAGGTTGCGAAGCCCTGTTCCGGGTGTGACGAGGCTGGCTCCAGTGGCTTGGCTGTAGTAGAAGTTGTTGAAGTTGGATCCCCCGGGATTTGCATAATCGTTCAAGGCGTTCCCGGGTGCCGGGAAGTAGGCCCGATTGAGCACGTTATACGCATCGACTTCCAGCCTGAAGGTAACGCCCTCGCTGATCTTCGTATTCTTGAAGACACTGAAGTCGACGTCGTTGAAGGAATCGCCGCGTAGGATGTTTCTTCCTGAGCCTGGATATGGGTTGTTGAGAAGATTTGCGGCGAGCTGATTGTTCGCGATAAATCGGACGGCCGAAGGAGAAATACCGGCTCCGGTCTTGTAGTCCACGAGAACCGGTGCAGAAAAAACAGCAGGAGTGGTTGCTGTTGCAGGGGTCACCGTGGTGTCCGTATAAATGCCAAGGGTCCCGACGGGCGCTTTGGGATTGGAGAGTATTGGGCGCGCGGTATCTACTTGGAGGAAGTTCTCTTCGAAGGGAATATCGCTATAGGACTCAGAGGTGCGAATGTCATCCGGGTTGATCTGCGGTGAGCCATTGGAGATTCCCTGATAGTCCGTGTAGAGCTGGCCATCGTCGTAGATCCAGATCGTGTTCGCTTGCCAACCATCGATCAACCTGGAAACAAAAGCGTTTCCACTGTGAAGATCAGGCAGCTTGTAGGTGAAACTTATGCTGGAAGAGTTGGGAAAATCAAGAGCGCTGTTCCCGCGTTCGCCTAGATTCGTGTTGAGCGGGTTCTGTGCGACAGCGATAGTATTTCCGCTGGCGCCGGTTGAGTAGATCTCGCTGGTGTTGTCTACGTTATGGCTCCAGGTGTAGGCGAAGTTGGCGGTTATGCCGTGAAAGGTGCGCGTGGTGAGATTGGTCTGAAGGGACTGATATTGAGAAAAGGCTGTGTTTTCTACCTCGACAACTGAGGTATTGCCGCAATGCAGAAAACCCACATCGGCGCCGCCGAGTGTGCTGTTGACAGCTGAACAAAGGCTTGATGGATTGACGATATTAGGGAAGGCAGCCGCCACGGTCGCCAGGTAGGGGTTGGCGTTGAGCGACTGGAATTGCCGACTGGTGTGGTTACCGACATAACGAAGCTCAAGAACCGCCGCATTGTGCAATTGGTATTGCAAGCCCAGGGTATAGGTCTGGCCCATTGGGTTGCGGAAGTTCGTGGGTGCTACGTCTTCGCCGTCCAGGCCTGGGTTGCCGCCAGTTGGTAGCTGGGGAGCGAGCTGCTGTTGCACGGTGGCAAAGGTGGCTCCGCCGGTGGGGATGCAGTTGGCCGCACCCGCGCCGCAGTTAAGCGATCCAAGAGCGACCAAGGGTGCGGAGCCGGCGACGTTCAGACCGATGTTCTGAAATTCCGGATCTACATTGACCGCATAGGCGCCGCGAATGACCAGCCTCTTATTGAAGTCTGGGTTGTAGGCGAAGCCAATTCGGGGTTCGAAATTCTTGTAATAGTTGTTGATCGCCGGAACCGTGGTCTCGGACAGCGGCAGCGAAGTACTCCACAGAGGATCGTTCCCCGTTTGGGTCGCGACGCTCTCGTTATGAAAGTGGTTGATCGGCTGGCCAAAGAACTCCCACCGCAAGCCAAGGTTGAGAGTAAGGCTGGGAGTCACTTTCCAATCGTCTTGGAAATACAAGCCAAGATCCTTTTCTATAAACGGAATGCTTGGGTTACCCTTGGCGACCGTAACGCTGCACGCACCGTTGGGGCAGCCGCCTGCGATGAAGTCCGTCAATGTGTCGTAGGTAAAGAGACCCATGGCGCCGGGGAGGAATACGTTCGGCGCATTCTCGTAAAGCAATTCGCCGCCAAATGTGATGCCATGATGCCCGACGGTCCAGTTTGCGTTGTCCTGCACCTGTCCGACTTTGACGACACGACCGTCTGGAATGCCGTCGGGAAGGCCCAGGCCGGTCATCGTACTTCCGTCAGGAAGCGCGACTGGATTGACATCCGCCGGACAGCTGCCGAACGCGGTGATGATGCAACTAGGGAAGCCACCGCCCTCAAACGCAATTGTGCTTTGCTGGAAACTATAGCGGAGTTGATCTACCCAGTGCGGGCCAAACGTATGCGTCTCGTCTGCGCCGACAGAGTGGGTTACACCGTTGACATTGAAGAAGCCGCCGTTCGCGGTGGCGCCATCGGGCGAGGTAGGGGTCGCCTGGTAAAAGTAGCGAAGATAGACACGGTCTTTGGGGGTCGCCTGCCAGTCAATGCGGCCCAGATCCTCCTGGTCGGTTGAGAGAAATGGCACTTGACGGCCGAATTGAGCAAACGGTACGCTGCCCGCACCAGGGATGGTCTCGTTCGTGACTGGCCCTATCTGACGAGGATTGCCGGTAGTAATTGAATATGGGTTGAGTTGCTGAAGAATTGCTACCGAAGGATTGCTCGCATACGCGCTTGCGAGTTGCGTAAGGCCGGCCGTGGTCGGGAAGAGTGCGCCATTACTGGTGACAAGAGCGCCATACTCAGTCTCCTGGTCCCAATACGTTGAGCCAAATCCGAAGAGTTTATTCTTCAGGATGGGGCCACCGAGGGTTCCGCCGTAGAAGTTATCTACATAACGCGGGACGACGGCCGCAGCGCAACCGTCGGCTGCTGGAGTTTGTCCAGAACCGCAGAAGCCAAACTGCACACCTTTCGAGACGCCTTGCGCGAGCGAACTGGTGAAATCGCCCGAATACTTGTAAATCGCCGAACCGTGGATCGCGTTGGTGCCGGACTTGGTGATGTAGTTGACCACAGAACCCGCGTTGCGGCCATACTGGGCACTGAAACTGTTGGTAATGACCTGGACTTCGGCGAGGGCCTCGTCGTTGTCGAAGAATACTTGCGGTCCAGAGATGGTGGTGTCATTATTGGCCTGGCCGTCAATCTCGAAATTGTTAGCGCGGCCGCGCTCTCCGTTTACCGAGAAGTTGGCTCCGTTCGTATTGGAGAAGCCATCCCCGTGCGTATCGACAACGCCCGGAATCAGGAGAGCCAATTCATCGAACCCGCCTGCTGTCGGCAGGTTGGTTAACTGTTCGGTGTCGAAGGTGGTAGTGACTTGCGCCTGAGAGGTCTCGAGGATATTTTCGGCGGCGGAAACCTCAACGACTGCCACTTCGCTGCCAGGGTTCAGTTTTTGAATTCCCACCGCCTGCTCACGGCTGGATGCTACCTCAATGTTGTTCAGGGTAAGGCCGGCAAAGCCGCTTTCAGTGATGACTATCGTATAAGTGCCGATCGGCACGTCTTTGAATGAAAAGCTGCCGTCGCTTCCGGTGGTCGTAGTCAAAGTGACATTCGTTGCCTTCGCAGTCGCAGCGATTCTCGCCCCGGGGATCACAGCACCCGTGGCATCGGATACACCGCCTGAAATGCTTCCTGTTGTAATCCCCTGCGCGCGAGCTTGCTGTTGGAGTAGCGATGCTGCCGTCAGAAGCGTCAGTGCTGCTGCGAGTGAAATGCTCAGAGTGAAGAACGAAATAACTCGTCGCAACATCACGCCGTGCTTCTTGAATCCGCGCCTCCGAAAGGAACCTACCTCATCGCGAACTTTTGGATTGATATCCATTGTTCCTCTCCTCGTTATTTGCGGTTGCGCCACTGGCCTTTTGTGTTCGCATCGCACTCTGCACCAACGATCCTGCAAATTAATGAGATTCACGCCGCGCTCTCGGTTAGTCTTCGGCGGTCACAGCCCGAATCTGCGAAACGTCTTGATTACTCCCGAACGGACCGCTGGACATAAGTCACCGTCATTGCACACCAACCGGTTGGTATGGGTACCGCGTTGCATAGCTCCGTCGCGGCGATTTACATCGAGCTTCGAACCGTGTTTCAGAGCTTAGCGCAATGAAGGTTGATAAACCGGACCTAATTTGCTGAGCGATTGAAAAATGTGGCGAATCGAAGGTTTTGCGCTCCAGGCTGCGGACTGCCTCTCTTCATCTGAACTAGAGGGCATTCATGACATGGATCGAAAGGATGCCCTCAATCTGCGATCCGTTTGGAAAACCAAAGTCATCGGATGGGGCCGCTTTTATATTTATGGCCTTCTGGAATCGATTCATGCGTTTTTGATTAAGCATGTACTTATAGATGAAGAGACAGTACCTATCGCCTTGATCTTCATTGGCAGTTGTGTTTTGCGTGGCCCTCGGAGAATTGCTATCCGGTACGCGCGATAAATTTGCTCGTTCAAGGGAGGCGTTGCCTTGCGATCGACAAGAATGATGGGCAAGTTTCTGCCGAATGCGAAGCTCATTATTTAATTAGTGTGGCTATCTGAATCTGACTCAGCTGGGTATGTACAGCGGCTACTGCGAAAGAGAAACTAGAGGTGTAACAGAGCTCTATGCTTCCAGCGCGATGAGTAAGACACCGCTAACGTCGCCTGCGAATCGAGTTTGAGGACAGCGAAAGTAAGCGAGCGTTATTCCAGAGTTACTTAAGCGACACAGCAACAGCTGACTTGGTTTCACAGTTGCATTTGGCTGCAAATCATTGGTGCCGGCAATTAGCATTCCGTGTCAACAAATAGACTTCTTCGATCTTGAACTTGAACGGCTTCAAGCGGCGGGTTTTGACCTTCCTCTGCCCGCCGCATTTTTTGCCTTCGCAGAAATCGACGCAAGGGCGCCGACCTGCAGTCGTGCGATTTCCCGAGAGCTTGAACTTGCTGGGACTCAAATTATGATTCGTTCTCAATGCGCTTGCCTGGCAGCGTTCGAATCGTCACGCCAAGGTGATATTCAGAAACAATCGAGGGCATGGGAACTTGTTCGATAGTTAACACCCACAGTGTGCTTTCGATGCCGATGCCTGTACTGCAACGACGATCGCTGGGTGACGACAGGGAAAGCCCAATCGGGGAAGAACCATTTTCAGTCGGGAACAAATGCTTCTACGAAGCTGGAGCCAGTGTCAGCCGAATTACAGCAATTATTTCGCCGGAATCGCGGTCGCGTTTCCAGAAAATCGGCAGCGCCAGTCGTTCAGCCAGCACACTTTGTGCTTTCGATGCCAATGCCTGTACTGCCAAGAGCAGACAATAAGCAGCGGCTCCAAGTGTTGCATTCTGCGCAAAAGGCGCCGCAAGAGTTTCCTCTTGCAGCGCCGATTGTTTCTCACCCGTGGTTTGTTAGAACACGATCCTGGAGCCAAGCTGCAAGATGCGTGGGCCCCAATCGCCGGTCGCCGTTCCATACTGCCCGCCCGTCGAGTTGGACCAGTTCGCGCCGATACTGTTGAACTCCGTGTGGTTGAAAGTGTTGTACGATTCGGCACGGAACTCGAAGTGAGCCGATTCGGTAATCGCAAAGTTCTTGTAAAGAGAGGTTGTGAAATCAACACGCCCGGGGCCGACGAAGCTGTCTTTTCTTCCATCGCCGAAACCGAGGTTAGGACCACCCTGATAGCCGGGTGTCGGTGGCGCTTGAGGGTCTGCCGCGAGTGATCCCACTCCACCGTTGGCGTAGGTGTCGAACCAGTCGCCGACCTTGTGATGGTAGTGGATTGGGTTCACGATATTGGCGTAGTTGGTGTATTCCCCGCCCAACCCGATAGGATCGGTCACACCGCTGAAACCGGCCGCTTGTGGCTCGCCCGTTTCCTTGACAAAGGTGCCCGCAAGCTGCCACCCACCCAGCAGGGAATGAGCCAGCCCATTGGACTTGTTGAAGATGGGTAAAGCGTAGATGTAGTTGGCCTGGAAGATCTGACGGCGGTCGTAGCCGGTGTTCCCCTTCTGATACTTCAGGTTCCACGGGTTGGCGACAGTCTGCAGATCGGTATCGGTTATGTCGATGGCGTGCGAGTAGGTGTAGTCCGCCTCACCGCTCAGACCCCACTTGTTCTGCAGACGAAGGCTGCCCTGCAGACCGTTGTAGGTGTTATTCGTGCTGTTTGTTTCCTCTTGCATCTGGCCAAACCCAGGATAGGTGACCAGTTCATTGTTTCCGGCCGGGTAAATCGAACTCGGCAACGTACCCTTAGCCGACTCCTCACGAAGGTTGTTCGGCGTGTTAATCGGGAAATTATTGAATGGGAGGTCGATGTTCTGATGCCACCCAAGATTGCCTACGTACTGGACAACCGCAATCACGGAGGGCTTCAATTCATGTTGCACGCCGATACTGTACATGGCAGTGCCTGGGGCCTTGTACGTTGTGTCCAAAAGGCCCACGCCCGCCGGATAGACAGGAAGGGCTGTCGGATTTGCGCAGTTCGCAGGATTCGACGTGGATGCCGTCGATTCCCACGAGCAGGTTGGCGCGCTGAAATAAACGCTGTTCGCAAGCGGTTGGTATTCATAGGGCAGGTTGTTATTCGCAAGGGTGTAGATGTCGTTGCCCTGCAGGCGCTCGTAGAAGGTTCCGAAGCCGCCGCGGAGAACGGTCCTGCCTGTGCCGGAGACATCGTATGAGAACCCAATGCGAGGCTGCCACGTGTTGTAATCGTTGGTCACGGCACCGTGTGGCACACCGTTGGTTCCTGGGGTAACCATGCCGTTGAGATAATAGGAAGCCCCACCAAACCCTGGGGGCGTCTGAACTCCAGGGCTGTTTGGGTCGATAGCGCCCGGCGTTGTCGTAGACCAGAGCACGGGGCTGTTGACGTATTGCGAGGCTTCGAAGTTCTCGAGTGCGTTGTTGCGTTCCCATGCATGCGGAAGTGCATCGTAACGCAAACCGAGTTGCAGGCTCAGCTTGGGGCTCACCTTCCAGTTGTCGTTGACATACCCCGACGTAGTCTGATTGACGTAGTGCCGGATCGCCATGGACTGCGGCTGATAGTAACTGGTGGAGAGGCCAATGAGCATGCTCATGAATGGATCGCCGGCATTTCCACCTGCTCCGGTGCCTGTCTGGTTCTGATTGAAGGCATAGACACCCGCGGCATTGGCCTGCTGTTCCTGGTTCTTGGTGTAGCGGTTGTAGCTGAAGCCAAACTTCATTGCATGCGGGCCGCGGGTGTAGGAAAGATCCAGCCTGGGCTCATAGTCTTCAGCGGCGTTGTGCCATGGTCCATAACCAGTTTGCATATTCGTGCCAATGCCATTGCCGGACCAGCCTGCGCCGCTGTATTGGTTCGAACCCAAGTTCGTGAAGAAGGTATTCGGAGTCCAGCCGCTCGTCGTTAGAGTATTGGGCGAGTTGGTGATGTTGATGATATTGCCGTCGT
>JBELAI010000184.1:0-11967 GCA_049508975.1 Occallatibacter sp.
GATGCCCAGTACCTTGTGCAGACGACGCCCGTGCCCACGCAGATCATGAGCATAAGCTTCGGCGCCTGTGAGTCCGAGGGCGGCAAGTCTGGCGTGGACTTCTGGGATTCACTCTTCCAACAGGCCGCGGCAGAAGGTATCTCGGTCTTCGTATCCTCAGGCGATTCCGGCGCGTCAGGCTGCGAGCAGTCCTTCAGCACACCGGAGACCTCGCCGTCGGCCATCAGTCCCAATTACATTTGCTCATCCTCCTATGCCACCTGCGTGGGAGGAACCGAATTCAATGACTCCAGCGATCCCTCGGAGTATTGGTCAACCAGCAATGGCAGCAATCTGGCGTCGGCGCAGCGTTACATCCCCGAAGGAGGGTGGAACGAGCCGCTCAATGGAAAGGGGCAAATTCAGGTGGCAGGCTCCGGCGGCGGTGTCAGCGCCTTTATTGCTACACCTGACTGGCAGACCGGCCCCGGCGTCCCCTCCGCACGCGCAGGCCGTTATACCCCGGACCTCTCGTTCAGTGCGTCCTGCCACGATGCCTATTTCGGCTGCCTGGCTGCGGGCGGCGCAACCTGCATTCCCGATAGCCAGGGAGAGTTCAGCTTTTTCGGGATGTGCGGCACCTCCGCATCTGCACCGAGCATGGCTGGGGTGGCCGCCCTGATCGACGAAGAAATGAAGTACCCGCAGGGGAATATGAACTCCCACATCTATGCGATGGCGCAGAACCAGCCGCCGCCGTTCCACGATGTAACGCCGGCAAGCAGCGGCGTTGCCGCCTGCGATATCGACACGCCCAGCATGTGCAACAACAGCACACCCGGGCCAACCGGCCTCACCGGAGGGCAGCAGGGCTACCCCGTTACCACCGGCTATGATCTGGTCACGGGAGTTGGATCGCCGGACATCGCCGCGTTCCTTAACGCCTTTCCCACCGCTTTTCCGGGGCCCACCATCACCGTGACGCCATCCGCAACCAGCATTACCGCCGTTCAGCAGCTGACCTTTTCCGTCACCGCCGCGGGCGGCTCAGGCATGCCGACACCGACGGGAACCATCGTGCTCTCCAATTTCGGCAACGTCACCCTGGCGCCGGCAACTCTAAGTGGCGGAACTGCCACCTTTGTCATTCCCGCCAACACGCTGTACGCGGGAGTTGGCGCCTATACCTTTACTGCGCGCTATCAGCCCGATTCAGCCAGTGCCGGGGTTTACGGTCTCGGGTCGGGCAGCTGCCAGGTAAGTGTCACATTCATCACGCCTACGGTCACCGTAAGCTTCTCGCCTTCGAGCCCCACCACCGCTCAGAATGTCGCGGCCACGGTTTCCGTTACCGCCGCCGCCGGCGATCCGACTCCCACGGGAGGGGTCTCTCTTAGCGTTGTGCAAAGCGGCACTGTTCTCGCCGCGGATTCACTCGCCAATGGCAGCACGACGTTTACTATTCCCGCCGGCATCCTTGCGCCTGGAACTGACCGGTTCGAGGGGTCTTACAGTCCGGACCAGCAGGCGGGCGGCCGCGCTTACTCAACCAGCACGGGCGACCAGAACATCACAGTGACGGCTGGCGTCATGACCACCCCAACGATGACGTCGAGTCTGTCGGCATCAAGCATCACTTTGGTGGACCCCCTGACCATCTACGCCCAGGTGTCGCCAGCCGCGGGTGCGCCAACCCCTACCGGCACAGTTTCCCTTTCAAGTAGTGGAAAGACTCTTACTAGCCCGTTAAGCGCCGTATTAAGTGGATTGGCCACGATCATAGTGCCACCGGACTGGCTGCCCGTGGGAAACGATACTCTGGCTCTCACCTACTCCGGGGACTACAACAACAATGCAGTCACAATCTCCCCGTCCATCATCGTCTCGAAGATCAACCCGTCAATGAACCTCACTCCCATCGGCAACAGTTTTCCGGCGAATCAGAGCCTGAACGTGCAAGTGCAATTCATCTTTGTGAGTTATGTCGGTTCGCCCACCGGGACAGTTACCCTGACCAGCGGGAGTTACAACTCTGGACCGGTATCCTTGGCGGCTGGCATGGCCACCTTCACCATACCGGGCAACTCGCTTGCCGTAGGCACCGATACCCTTACGGTGGCCTATTCCGGCGACAGCAATTTCAGCGCAGCCACGGGAACGGCTTCTGTGACTGTTACGGCAATCCCTCCGTCCATCGCCCTTAGCGCTAATAACGTGACCATTTCCGCCCCGGGGGCCACCACGAGCAATACGGCGACTGTCACCGTAACGCCGGCCAGCGGCTTCACCGGCAGCGTCAGCCTGTCGGCGCAAATTTCCGGCACTCCGGCCGGCGCGCAATATATTCCCACGCTCAGCTTTGGCTCCACCAGCCCGGTTACCATCACTGGCGCAGCCGCCGGGACGGCAACACTCACCATCGAGACAACGGCTCCCACTACCGGAGCCCTTGTACCGCAGACGCGCATGCCCTCAAGCTGGTATCCCGCGGCGGGAACGGCTCTGGCCCTCCTGGCGCTTTTCGGCATTCCCGCCAGGCGCATGCGCAAGGCTCGCAACTTGCTCGGCATTGCTCTCCTGCTTGTAGCAATCCCCGGCTGGATATCAGCCTGTGGAGGCGGCGGTAACCAAGGGGGCGCCCCTCCGCCCCCGGCCCCGACTCCCACCCCGGGTACCACTGCGGGAACATATACGGTCACAGTCGTCGCGAACTCAGCCTCGCTGAGTGCCACCACAACCACCATGAATGTGGTAGTTCAGTAGCAGTGGAATGGAGAATTCTGAACCCACGGCAAATCGCGAATGCGCCCATCGACGGCAGACTGCCGTTCCCGAAAAGCACCTTCGAAAGCAAACAACTTCCGTAGAGGAATTCGTCGGAAATCGCCCATTTGCACCGCATCGTATGCCATCCAGGTATTTGCCCCGCGAAATGAACCCACTGTTTACCTGCCGCATCTGAAATAGCTGTACACTGAACCAACATGGTCCCGTCTCCTCGCAGACCCCGGGCCGCCCTTCCCCAAGGAGGAAATCATGCCGAAGAATCTACTCGAACAGTTGCGCAATTACACTGTGGTCGTTGCCGACACCGGCGACATTGAGGCGATGGAAAAGTTCCGCCCCCAGGATGCCACCACCAACCCCTCCCTCATTACCGCCGCCGCGCAATTGCCGAAATATCAGCCGATTGTCGACGGCGTGCTCGTCGAAGCCCGCAACGAACTGGGCGAAGGCGCAACCGATCCGGCCGTGGCCAACCTTGCCTTCCAGCGCCTCGCTATCGCCTTCGGCAAGAAGATTCTCGCCATCGTGCCCGGCCGTGTCTCCACTGAAGTCGACGCGCGCCTGTCCTACAACACCCAGGCCACCATCGCCCAGGCCCGCGCCATCATTGCGCAATACGACCACGCCGGCATCGGCCGCAACCGCATTCTCGTCAAGATTGCCTCTACCTGGGAAGGCATCAAGGCCGCCGAGGTCCTGGAGAAGGAAGGCATTCACTGCAACCTCACATTGCTCTTTGGATTGCACCAGGCCATCGCCTGCGCCGAGGCTGGCGTCACGCTCATCTCGCCCTTCGTTGGCCGCATCCTTGACTGGTACAAGAAGGACACCGGCAAGGACTACCACGGAGCCGACGATCCGGGCGTCCAATCCGTCACCCGGATTTATAACTACTTCAAGCACTTCGGCTACAAGACGGTAGTCATGGGCGCCAGCTTCCGCAACATCGGTGAGATCACCGAACTGGCGGGCAGCGACCTGCTCACCATCTCACCGCAGCTGCTTGCCGAGCTCGAATCCACCCAAGCCGATCTGCCCCGCAAGCTCGATCCCGTCGCCGCCCAATCCATGAACATCGGCAAAATCCCCATGGACAAGGACGTGTTTGAAGCCATGCACGCCACCGACCGCATGGCCGCCGACAAGCTCAAGGAAGGCATTGAGGGATTCTCCGCCGCCCTGGTCAAGCTTGAATCCCTGCTGGCCAAGCGGCTCGCCGAATTAGAGTCCCGCACCCCTGTAACAGCCTGATTTCAACGAGTTCCATCACAAAAGGGCAGCCAAGACGGCTGCCCTTTTGTGTTTCAGATTGAACACCGCGTTGCAATCAAGGTGCCACTCTGCCAACAAATTAGGCATCCCCCTATCGAAAAACCACAACTAATCCGATAAGCTGTGTGTCATAGCTGAACAACAGGCTTTGGTTGGCGTCCCCGGCTCTCCTCAACAGAGCAACCGGCCAACGCCCATTTCTACAAAGAGCCGCGCGGGCGGTTCACGGGAGGTGTGTATGCAGGCTCAGTCTCATCCACTCGAACCGTTCTTCCAACAGGCTGTGAGGAACAGCTACGAAGGTAAACTCGGCCTTAACGACCCAGATGTAACAGCATACGTCGCCCATCTGCTCTGCGAATTCTCTGAAGCGGAGAACCTCTACAAAGTCCGCGACGAAGCCGGCCGTCCAATCGAAGAGCTCACTGAGATGATGCTCGCCTCCGATCCCGTTCACGGCTCCGCGCCCTCTTTCGATGCCGAACGCGCCCTGCGCAAGCATATCGGTGACTACGCTCTCTTTGTGGCCGGCATGTATCCCGAAGCCATGGCCTCCGATCGCCGCGAACGCCACCATCATCCCTCGCTCGGCGAGCTCATCTCGGCTGGCAAGGAAAGCTACTACATCGTCAGCCAGTTCAACCTGTTCGAGTATGAGCGGGAGGCCCCGCTATTCGCGCGCCTCTCGGACCGCTTCGAGCGTTGCATTCTGGGCCTCACCATGGTCCGCGAAGAACTAGGCCCCAGAAAGCCCTTGATGCTACCGCCAACGGTGAACTAGGGTGCGGCAGTGTTCGCCGGGCAGGCCCCGTAGTCCTTTGAGATATGCTCCACCAAAAACTGCGGGGACGGACCGCTCGGCTTCTTCACCCGTTTTCCGGAAACACGAATGCGATCTCCCGGCTTGATCGCTGCCACAGCACCCACCAGGGCGTAGGTCTGCTGATCGCCCTTGTTCATCAGCTCAAGGCCGTTCGCACCCGAGGCCGCGCAGCCGGTCAGACTGGAGTTGTGGTGAACGGCGTAGTAAATGCCAATCCCGATTCCAGCACCTATGGCGCCGACGGCGACCCCGATCCAGACCACGTCGGATTTGGTAGGGATAGAGTTCGCCCGAGCGCTTTCCGGCGCTGTTGCTGCGGCGGCAATCGCGCAAGCTGCCATCGCGGAGAAAATGCGGCTTCGTCCGCTATTCATACCACACCTCAAGTGAATGCAAGCGCATTGTCGGACTTTTCAAGATTGCGGCGAAGTCCCGCAAAGCAGCGTTCCGGGAGGGCGTTGAGAATTCCCTGTAGCGGAGTACCCGTTGGCGTCTCAAGAAAGAATCGAGAATGGGAATGGGAATGAAAATGGGGAAACAGAAGTATGTAAGGTATAGTTTCGCGCGCGTCCGTCAATTGCAAGAAGATTCCGCATCCGGCTGAACTTTCTTCCAACGGATGTTTCGGCTTTGGCGCCGGGTGCCCCAGGTCTCGACATTGAGACCTGGGGCACCCCCTATTCCCTACTCCCTGCTTTTTCACTCCGACCACACCCCAAGCACATTCCCTACCCCATCCGAGAAGTGGAACCGCCGTCCGCCTGGAAAATCGAAGGTCGGCACAACCACTCCGCCGCCCTCCATCCTGACCGCAATCTCCGTAGCCGCAAGGTCAGAGGAGTAGAGCACAATCAACGGCGCAAAATTCCCCTCCCCGTCATGCTTCTCGCGCTTTACGAACCCTCCGTCGATTCCGGCGCCCTGAAAGCTGACATACTCCGGCCCATAGTCCACAAAGGTCCAGCCGAAAACCGCGGAATAGAACTTCTTGGTCCGCTCGACGTCCGTTGTTGCAAACTCGATGTAATTGATCTTGTGGTGATTTCCTGCATTGCTCATGGCTTCTCTCCTGTTTGTTCTGAAGCGAAGAAAGTCGCGGGAAAGGCATTTGCGGATTTGCGGCGCAAGCACACCTGTCCCAGGGTTACCTGAATAGGCATGCTTCTGATGTGCGCCCCCATCCACATTCCCTCAGAAGCCGGAGAGTGCAGGTAGAGCCCGCTCATTTTCGTTCCAGCGCGCGGACTCGCGAGGTACAAAAATAAAATACCAGAAGATCAAGCCGCTGCAAATGGCAATTTTGGGAGACCGCCTGAGAGCGTGACGCCCCCCGCCAGCCTCGCTTCGCTTTCCGGGTCGTGCGACGGAAGATAAATCAGCGGGCGATCGTCGCCAAGGTCGCGGATTCGGCCCAGCGTCGCTCGCGAAACCGCCTCTTCCGGGCTCACTCCATCCACCTTACCCTCCAACAGAAGCCCCTGCGTATAACTCGTGTCGCCCGCAAGGAACACAGAGGGCGAGTCTTGCACCAACACCGATACATGCGCAGGCGTGTGTCCCGGGGTTGGAATCACGAGGATTTCCTCATTGGGCCCAATCGCCGCGCTCTGAGCAAACGGCCCGACTTTCCGGTCGACAAATTCAAGCCCGTTCGGCTGCCACCATTTCGGCCATCGATGCGGCAGATAGCCATTCAGCCTGCCCATGAATCCCTGGGCGCGCTTCAGTTCGCCCGCCGCGACCCACGATTTGCTGCCCACCACATGCGCCAGACCTCCCGCGTGGTCGGTATGCAGATGGGTCAGAATCACATCGCGTACATCGGTCGTCTTGATCCCCAGGGCGCGCAGTTGCGGCCCAATCTCGTCTTCGGGCGCGACTTTGAAATGGACTGCACGCTGATAGAACGGATGCCACCGCGGATGATAGCCGGCCTCATGTACGCGCGACGTTTCGCCGGTGTCTACCAGCACCACTCCGTTGCTCTGCTCAATGGCCCACGCATAGATCGGTAGCCATTCCGTCCAATCCTTGTCGGTAAGCATATTCACTGCGCGGGAGAAACCATGTCCCTTGGACGCCATCTGAGCTTGACGTACCCGAACCCGTCCGGTCCGGATCGCGTGAATCTTTGCCATAACCCCTCCATGAAGATATGCCGAAATTTGCTAAGTGAGCAAACGCTAACTACGTAAATCCGTGAAAAGCTACGCCCGGACCGCCCGCAATAAGACTGCGTGCAATTCATCTGCAATCTTCGCTTCCTTTTTGCGGTAATCGCCGAAGTACCAGACCCGCGCAAATTGCTGAAGCGTCCCGATCCAGGACACCGTCAGCATCTCGATATCGATCTCGTCCGTTACTGTCCCCTCGTGGCGTCCGTCTTCCAGCATTTTACGGATAAGCGCGAGAATGGAGTGCTTGCGAATCGCCGGGTTGATGCGCGGCCAGAAGTGGCGCAGATTCTCCTGCGCAAACATGACCGCCGCACTGTCCTCGTGCAGCGCATGGATGAGAGCCTCGATTACCGCGCGCTGCCTTTGCTTGAATCGCTCATGCCCTGCCAGCGCATGCGATGCCGCCTGAAAGAGTGCCAGATAACAGCACTCGAACAGATGCAGCGCTAGAGCTTCTTTGCTCTCGAAATGCTTGAACAAGGCAGGGTTGGTGTATCCAGACTCCTCCGCAATATCCCGTACCGTCGTTTCGCAAAGCCCTCGATCTACAAACAGTTTCAACGCCGCGACGAGAATCTTCTTCTTCGCTGGTGCGTCTTCTTCCGAAATGTACGCCGGTGAGAACATCTGTCCATGTACCTGAATTTAAGTTAGCAAATGCTAACCATAAAGTCAAGAAATCGTTTGCCTCCTCCAGAGGACATAGAATTCAAGCAATCTTGCTGCGGGTTACAGAATGTACCGGCTCAGGTCCTGGTCTTTCACTACGGAAGCGACCATCTGCTTCACATACTCGGCATCGATAAGAAATACCTTCTCCGGTCCCGAAGACGTCATGCGCTCTTCGTAAGGCAGCGGCGTTGACGACTCGGCCTTGATAGCCTCGTTGAGCAACGCTGCAGCCTGTTCATCCGGAACACGGCGCGCGACATCAGGCGCCAGGAAGCTCACATCCTCAAGCACGCGTTCCATGATGGTGTGCAGCCTGCGCGCGCCAATGTTCTCGGTCTGCTCGTTCACCTTGAACGCAAACTCCGCCATCTCGCGCAATGCCTCCGGGGCAAACTCCAGCCGCACACCTTCTGTTTCAAGCAGCGCCGAATATTGCTTGGTTAGCGATGCCTTCGGCTCGGTAAGAATGCGCAGAAAATCCTCGACCGTGAGCGAATGCAGTTCAACACGAATCGGGAAACGCCCCTGCAACTCAGGAATCAAATCGCTGGGCTTGGAAACATGGAACGCGCCGGCGGCGATGAACAGAATATGGTCGGTCCGCACCATGCCGTAGCGCGTATTCACCGTGGTCCCTTCCACGATGGGCAGAATGTCGCGTTGCACGCCTTCACGCGAAACATCAGGCCCGTGGCCGCCTTCGCGCCCGGCAATCTTGTCTATTTCATCTAGAAAAATAATGCCATTCGACTCCACGCGCTCCACAGCCACGCGGTTCACCTGGTCCATGTCGATCAGGCGGCTTTCTTCTTCCTGCACCAGGTAGTCGAACGCGTCGCCCACCTTCATCTTCCGCTTCTTCGAGCCTGCACCAAAAATGTTGGGCAACATATCCTTGAGGTTCATCTCCATGTCCTCAAGGCTCTGGTTGCTGATGATGCCAAACTGCGGAGTGCCGCGATCCCGCACGTCCAGTTCCACCTGCCGGTCGTCCAGCTTGCCTTCGCGGAATTGCTGGCGCAGCTTTTCCCGCGAACGCTGATAGCTGTCCGACCCAGGCAGCGTCAATTGGCCTTCCTGCGATGGCGGCGGAGCCGGAGGTGGAGGCAGCAGGACATCGAGCAGCCGCTCCTCGGCATTCATCTCCGCCTTGTCTTCCACTTCTTCCAGCCGCTCTTCGCGCACCATGTCGATGGCCACCTCGACCAGGTCGCGAATCATCGATTCCACATCGCGGCCCACGTAACCGACCTCGGTAAACTTCGAGGCTTCCACCTTCAAAAACGGCGAACCCGTAAGCTTGGCCAGCCGCCGCGCAATCTCTGTCTTTCCCACGCCCGTTGGTCCAATCATGATGATGTTCTTGGGCATGATGTCGTCTGCCAGGTCGGGGGGCAGCTTTTGCCGCCGCTGGCGATTCCGGAGCGCGATGGCAACCGCACGCTTGGCAGCCTTCTGGCCGACCACATGCTTGTCGAGCTCGGTAACAATCTCACGCGGCGTCAGTTCGTCCAGCGAGAGATCCTGTTCTTCAGCGGAAGCGGGTAGATAGATGGCCATGAATAATCCAGGGGCAGCGTTTGAATCAGCTAGCCCTTCAACTCCTCAATCGTAATGCGGTCATTGGTGTAAATGCAGATCTCGCCGGCAATCTTCATTGCCTTCTCGGCAATCTCCCGCGCACTCAAATCCGTGTTCTCAATCAGCGCTCGTGCGGCGGCGGTCGCGTAGCTTCCACCGGAACCAATAGCTGCCAGCGCCTCGTCTGGATCGATAACATCGCCCGAACCGGAAATCAGAAACGTCTGCCCCTTGTCGGCCACCAGCAGCAGTGCCTCAAGGTTGCGCAGCATCTTGTCCGTGCGCCAGTCCTTGGCCAGTTCCACGGCTGAGCGGTTGAGATTCCCGGCATACTGCTCCAGCTTGGTTTCGAAGCGCGCGAAAAGACTGAACGCATCCGCGGTCGATCCTGCAAACCCAGCCAGAATCTTGTCCTGGTAGAGCCGCCGTATCTTCTTGGCGGAGTGCTTCAGCACGTGATCGCCCAGCGTGACCTGCCCATCGGCAGCCATTACCACCTCGCCATTGCGGCGCACGCAGATTACCGTGGTCGAGCGAATGCGATTTCGCGCCCGATCAGGCTTTTGGGAAACTTGTGCCGCTATAGGACTGCTCTTTGCAACCAACCAAAACCTCCGGAGAAAAGCCACCCTGCATGGCAGAAAATGATGCAAGATGCAGTCACGAGTATATCGCAGCGGGAAACCGGGCCTGCCGTCTCCTCCATTCGGAAAGCCAGCATACCCGCTGCGGTATGCTCTAGTTGAGACCACTGGGGTAGTGACCCTCCCGCCCATGACCCTCCGACCCATCAATTCCTGGGAGATTTTCTCATGCCTTGTCGTTCTGGCGGGATTCGCTGGGCTTGCAGTGTGGTTCATCTACCGCAAGCGGCCAACAGCGGAAGAAGTGGAGCGGGCACGCCGGCTGTTTCTGGTCCAGTCCGGTCGCATCGTGGACGGTATGCTGCTCGACGTTTGCGAAGTTGAAGCAGAGGACGGACGCACCCTCACCATGCTGCTCTTCAGTTACCGCAACGGCGGCGTCAACTACGAGTGCTCTCAAGACATTACAGACATGCCCGGCGTCGTGGATGTGTCCCAGATCCGAGCCGGTTTTCCGTGCTCGGTTCGCCATCAGCCTGGCAATCCGCAGAACTCCATCGTGATCGCCGAGCAGTGGACCGGCCTGCGTGCCAGCCTACCCACATTCCCGCCCTACGACGACCCCGATCCCATCGACCTGAGCCACCTGCGGCCGGGGAGAGGATGACCACCTGCGGTGGGGCAGACGCGGCTTGCGCCGCCACAAACTTGGTGCCCCATCCATCGCGCATTTTGCGTTGGGTGGGATCGCAAAGCCGCGGGTGACCCATCTTTCTTGCGTCCTTTGCATGAAGGTGTGGGAGCGATTCGTACGAGTTCATCCCCACATGGGCGACAGCCCGCCCGGAACTCCTGGCGAATTCACGCTCCACCTGAGATTCCAGAGAATTCCTCGACGAATTTGAATTCCCCTTCGGGTTCGATCGAGAGTCGCATCCCGGAGACGATCACGACTCGTGCCTCATCAGAGAGCATGATGCTGAGGCCAACAGCTTCTGCATAGGTCGCGGGAAAGGGGACCATATTATCTTGAATAGAAGTTCCGACGGTGAGAGAGCCTTCAAAGATATCAGCGGGCAAGTCCCCCACTTCCCCATCGATGGTCATTGAGGCAAAGCTGATTCGGATGCGCTGTACTCCGCCCTCTCCAGGGTCTCTCCCAGGTTCGCCTCCGCTGCGATGGACGTAGGCGTCGAGAAGCACGAAACCATGACCCGATCTATCGACTTCCACAGCAAGACACACCGAATCATGCATCTCTATTGCTGCATTCATTGAACGCCTCAAAGAACAAGTCTACCGCCGGATCTTTCCGTTTGATTATCGGAAAGTTGGCGAGGGTTTGGTCACCTTAATTTACATTCTTTGATTGAGGACAGGAGCGCATCCAGTTGCCCCTTCCTTGCGCCTTCTTTCTGGCGCAAGGGTGCGGCGCGACCAAGCCTGTGCGAGCGAAAAGCGAGCGTCTTCCCCACCGCAGGTGGTTTGCTTCCCATACCCACCCCCGGTATACTACTTGCATGCATGTCCACGCTGCGCCCACGTCCCCCGGCGCCAACAGAACCAAGACCGTTCTCCGCTTCTCGCTCGTGGCCACGCTTGCCTACGTCGTCGTTACCTTTATCGCCGGGCTCCGCGCGCATTCCCTGGCGCTGCTTTCTGAAGCCGGCCATAATGCTTCCGACTTTCTTGCGCTTCTCCTCAGCTTTGTCGCCGTCTACTTCCAGACGCGTCCCGCCACCCATTCGAAAACCTTCGGCTATCAGCGTGCCGGCGTGATGGCCGCCTTCATCAACGCCGCCAGCCTCATCGTCATCTCGCTCTGGATAGCTTTTGAAGCCATTCATCGCTTGTCCGCACCGGTGGCTGTCCAGCCCAGGCTGATGATGATTGTTGCCGCCGCCGGTGTCCTCATGAACGGCGTCATTGCCGCTCTGCTCTGGGGCGTAGCGCGCGACGTCAACATGCGCTCCGCCTTTCTCCACATGGCCGGCGACACGCTCTCCACCGCGGCAGTAATCGCCGGCGGCGCGGGCATCCTGTTCACCGGCCAGAACTGGATCGACCCGGTCCTTTCGCTGCTCATCGCCGC
>JBELAI010000185.1:0-11816 GCA_049508975.1 Occallatibacter sp.
GCCGATCCGACCGCGTGCCGAATCGACTCAATCCCAGGCGCGATTGCCGGTTGTGCCGCAACTTCGGGAGCCTTGGCCAGCGCACCTTCCGTCATCGGTGAGCCGTAATTCGTAGCCGGGCTCGCCGCAGCAGGGAAGGGCGTGTTGCCCGCAAACGGACTGCTCAGGCTTTCTGAATTGATAACCGGAGTCGGCGTAGGCGCGACAACAGGCGCTGCCCGTTCCATCGTTGCCACCGGCCCAGACGTCGATTCTGCTCTGGGGCTCGTTTCCATCTTCGGACCCGTGGCCGTCGAACCCGCTCCCCATCCACCCGTAGAAGGCCCGAATGGCGAAATGGATGGTGCGGACGGTGCAGGCTTCGGAGCGGGTGCAGCCGATCGCGCCGGTCCAGCAGTCGCGCGGGTCGCAGAGGCCGAAGCAGTGCCGCGTCCACCAACCCCACTCGCCGCGCCGCTCAGCAACTCCTCCAGCGGCAGCAGCCGTTGCGCATGAATCAGCTTCAGCAGTCCCAGTTCAAGATGGAAGCGTTGCTCCTGCCGGTAATTCAAATCGTCGAAAGTCCGCAGAACAATCTGCAGATTGCGCGTCAGCTCCTCTTCGGTAAACAACAGCGCCGTCCGCGCCGCCCGCGCCCGCTCGTCTCCGGAAATTTGCAACAACTCCGTCTGTTCGCCGCCCAGCTTCGCCATCAGCGCATTGCGCAGGTAGCGAACCATCTGCCGCGCCAGCGACGAAGGGCTGTGCCCCGCATTCACAAGGATGTTCAACTGCTCCATCAACTCCGCGCTCTGTCCCGCGGCAACAGCCTCAAGCAGCCGCTCGAAAACAGCATTCGGCACCGCGCCCATCAGCTCGCGAATCTGCGCACCCGAGAGCACAGCACGCCCTGCTTCAAGCGGTGCCGAAGCAATTGCCTGGTCCATGATCGACAGCGCGTCGCGCATCGATCCATCGCCGGCCTCAGCCAGCAGAGCCAGCGCGGCGTCTTCTGCCTCCACCTGCTCTTGCGCCGCGATCATTCTCAATTGTGTAAGGATGTCGTCAAATTTGACCGCATGAAAACTGAAATGCTGGCAGCGCGACCGAATCGTCTGCGGAATATTCTCCGGCTCCGTCGTAGCCATCATGAAGATGACGTGCGCCGGCGGCTCTTCCAGCGTCTTCAACAGCGCGTTGAAAGCCGCATCCGTAATCTGGTGCGCTTCGTCGAGAATGTAAATCTTGTACCTGTCGCGCGACGGCGCATACCGTGCCGCATCGCGCAGTTCGCGAATCTCATCGATGCCGCGATTGGTTGCTGCGTCAATCTCAATCACGTCGACCGCGTTGCCCTGCCGAATCTCAATGCACGAGTCGCAAACCCCGCAAGGCTCCGGTGTCGGCCTGCCTTCTGTGCCAATCTCCGTCCGGCAATTCAGCGCCTGCGCCACAATACGCGCAATGGTAGTTTTCCCAATCCCCCGATGTCCGGAAAAGATATATCCATGCGCGATCCGATTCTGCGCCAGCGCATTCATCAACGTTCGAGTCACATGGTCCTGCCCCGCCACGTCGGCAAACCGTTGCGGACGATATTTCCGAGCCAGAACCTGATAACCCATATCTGTATGCGCTCCTTCATTTGTGGCCCCAAAAATCCGAAGCCCTATTGTCCCGTCTCTGAGGCGCGTACCGCAAAAGGCCTGTCATCCTGAGAGAAGCGTACTTCAGCGGAATCGAAAGCCTGCCCTGAGCGCAGTCGAAGGGGACCTGCTTTTCGGTCTCACTGCGAGCCAGGATGTGCCGATGAAGCACAACGAGCTTCTGAGACAAGGCACCAGACCCGATTGTATCGTTCCGGGCTGGCAGGTCGCACGGGTAGTAATCTCTTCGAGGTTGGCGAAGATGAAGGGTACACGAATGAAGGGTACGGGCTTCAGCCCGTTCATTGAATCAGCCAAATTTTCTGGGCTTTACAGGTTGCGGAAAAACCCAAGTCGGAGGGAGGCGGGGGGTTCACCCCCGCATAATGTCAGCAAATCAATGCCGGCTTTAGCCGCGGAGGGGCCCCATTCGTCACTCTCACCGGAAATCACGAGTTTTTCCGCAGCTAGTTTATTCCCTGAGGGAAGGCAGTCGAATCATGGGTGAAGGGTAAGGGCTTCAGCCCGTACATCAAAACAGCCAAATAATCTGGGCTTTAGCCCCCGAGGGAATGCGCGCTCGTCGAACCAGAACACTTTCCAAAATCCAGGACTTTACTTCCCCCGCTTCTTCCCCGCCGCCTTTTTCTTCCCCCGAGGCGCAGCCTTCTCCTTCACCCGCTTCCGCCGCCGAATTTCCTCTTTCGAATACATAGTCCCGCGGCACTTCTTAGCCCCGCAGTTGCAAATCGCTTCATCGTCGCCCCCGTCGTAAAGGCAATAATCGTAGGTAATTTCCTCCCCCGCCGCAATCGGCCGAATCGACTTGATCCACACCCTCCCGCGGATTTCACTGGTCTCGCAATTCGCATCGCAACTGTGGTTGATGAACATCGCCATGCAGTGCCCGTCGATCACGATATCGCCCTTTCCCAGTCCAAACAGGTAGGTGATCGGCGAGTCCTCGTAGGCCTTGTCGGCCTGGTCCTTGCTGATGCGCGGGCCGGTGTATTCGGCCACGCGCCGGCCTTTGGCAATCGGCGTAGTGGTATAGCAGCCTGCGGCGTGAATGGCGGAAGAACGGATGATCAGGGCCATGCGTTTGTGCGATGCTTTCCTTAGTTCTGGATTTCACTGTCTCGGTTGTGGATTTAACTGTATGCACCGCATCGTAACATTAAGAGGGTACGGTCGAGGGATATGAAGCGGAGTCTTTTCATTGCGTTGCTGGTCGCAGGCTGCTTGACGGCGTCCGCCCGCGACCATGCCGAGCTCCATGCCCAAGCCACGCCCACGCAGAATACGCCCCCTGCCGGCACTCAAAAACCGCCCGCACCACCGCCGAAAGCGACGCAGGATCCCAACGCCTTTCCTGAAGACACAACCAGCGTCCCTCTAATGCCGTCGAAGGGTGAACCCGCCTTGCCCCCAGGCACCTATAACGGCGAAGACAACGCATCCGATAGCAGGCGCCTGCCTTTGCCGGCCAAGGATGGCGACCCGATCCGCAGTCCCGACGATGCAGCCGCCGAATCCGACGCCAGGGAGCCAATGGAGCCCTCTTCAAGCTCCAGCCGTGCCGACATGGACAAGCTCTTGTCAGGCGCAGACGACGATCAGCCCCAGGGCAAGCACCACAAGCAGGCCGCCAAGCCACCCGAGCACGTCGAGACCTCAGCCGAAGACATCGAGGTAGGCAAATACTATCTCCAGACCAAAAACTGGAAGGCCGCGCTCTCCCGTTTTGAATCCGCCATGGTGCTCTCGCCCGACGATCCCGACGTCTATTGGGGCCTTGCGGAGAGCGAACGCAACCTGGGCCATCTAGCCGAAGCCCGCGGCTACTACCAGAAAGTGGCCGAGTACGACCCCGACAGCAAGCACGGCAAAGAAGCCATTAAGCTGCTGAAGGATCCTCAGATAGCCAATGCCAAGGCCGCGCCGCCAGCTCCCGCGGCCGCCTCTCCTATGCAGTAAAAATAAGCGCGATTCCTTTGCAGATCATTCCAGTGCAAACGCGCATAATCATTTCCATCGTGCCTTTTCTCCTCCAAATCGCCCAGCCCAGCCCCGAATCCTTCGCCGCTGTTCGGGCCAGAAAGTGGCCATTTTCCGATTTTTAACGTAACCAGATGAAAAGGAACAAGTTACGTCGAAAATGATCTTAACTACACTATGAAAACAAATAACTTACATATTTTAGAGTCCCGCAGCAAAATCCTTTCTAAAGGCTTTACGTCCTCCTGCCCGCTAACAATGAGAGCACAGTAGCGCCGGTCTCCAGACCGGCTGTAGCGCGGGCGTCCCGCCCGCGCCTCGAATCTGAAAACTCGCCTCTGAAAATCACTCAGAATCCCGCCCACCGCAGATAAGCCGCAATCATCGATTGCCCCCAAAGCGAGCTGACGATCCCGCCAATGCACAGGAATGTACCAAATGGAAGTTTGCTCCCAGCCCAAGTATCCGACCCGCGCCGACTCGCTGGCACAAGCAGCAGTCCAAGCGCCACAACGCTCCCAAGGACAGCCCCAAGTCCAAAAGCCAGCAGCGCCCCCGGCAGCCCCAGCCAGGCCGCCAGCATAGCCATCAACTTAGCGTCCCCCAACCCCATCCCCTCCCGGTGTCGGATGAGCTTGTAAACCCAGCGGATAAGCAGGATGAGTGCTGCGGCTGCGAGAGCGCTCAGACTTCGTACAGCGAACGCGCGGAAGGGGCGGCTTCCGGTATCGAAATGATGGCCAAATATCTCATTCAAAACACAAACAACTAAGCCGACCACAATGCCCGGAATAGTTAGGAAGTTCGGCAGCCAAAAGTTTTCGGCATCAAGGATGGCGAGAGCCACAAAGATCCAACCCAGCGCCATCGCGGCGGTAGTGTCGACCAACACGAGCCAGAGCCAGTCGGCAGGTTCGAAGGGATCAGTTGCCGTGAAGGAACGCCATACGGTTGCTGCCCAAAGCACGCCTACCGCCAACTCCACCAGCGGATACCGCCAACCAATCGCCGTCCCACACTTTCGGCAACGCCCGCGCAGCATCACCCAGCTAACCAGCGGTACATTCTCCCACCACGTCAGCGTATGATCGCAATTCCGGCAATGCGACCGCGGGTTTACGACGCTCTCGCCCTGCGGCCAGCGGCTCAGGCACACGTTCAGAAAGCTGCCGAAAGCCAGCCCCAGCAGCCCAGCAAAAATCGTTCCAAAGATGCGAATCATGTGCGAGGTTGAGTATACGTCGAGGCGCATCTCGACTCCCAATTCGCAGCCACCAACCAGGGCGCGATAAACTGAACATGCATGGACGTTCCGTCTGAAAGCAACCCAGCACAAGCTGTATCCGCCGAAATCGCGACCGACCCAGCGCGCGCGGCCACTCTGTTTGCCCAGTCGGTAAGCATCATGGCCCGCCTCCGTGCTCCCGGCGGCTGCCCCTGGGACCGCGAACAAAACTTCGACTCGATTCGCAAATACACGCTGGAAGAAACCTACGAAGTCTTCGACGCCATCGAGCGCCACGACTTTCCCCATCTAGCTGAAGAGCTTGGCGACCTGATGTTGCAAGTGCTCTTCTACGCGGAAATGGCCGCCAACGAAGGCCACTTCACCATCGCCGAAGTTTTGGAACATCTGAACAACAAACTAATTCGCCGCCATCCCCACGTGTTCGGAGACGAAGCCTCGCGCGCCGCCGGCAATCGTGCCAATGTCGATGCGGCTCAAGCTGCTTCACCGGCCGGAGTCTTGCGTAACTGGGAAGAGATCAAAGCCGCTGAAAAGCAGCAGACAGACGGAGCAGGGAACTCGCCCGCTTCGCGCCTTGATGCAGTAGCACGGGCATTACCTGCCTTAGCCGAAGCCACCAAGCTCGGAGCCAAAGCGCAAAAAGCCGGTTTCGACTGGCCAAGCTGGCGCGACCTGCTCCCCAAGCTGGCGGAAGAAACCGCAGAGCTCGAAACCGAAGCCGCATCCGCCGATCCGTCGCGCAAGCCGTACGTCGAAGCCGAGCTCGGCGATCTTCTATTTACAGTAGTGAATCTTGGTCGCCATTTAGGCGTTGACGCCGAGATGGCACTGCGTGGCTGCAACAGCCGCTTCCGCGACCGCTTCAAAGAGATGGAGAAAGCAGCCACCCGGCCTTTGGAAGAGCTATCGCCGCCGGAGCTGGAGGAATTATGGGCAGCTGCCAAACGCACGCTTGCGAACGTCCCGTTGAATCTCGCACAGCAGGAGACAGCTTGATGGTCATCCGCAATTGCAGGGGCCAGGACGAACTCGAAGCCTGCGTGCAACTCCAGGTTGAAACCTGGGGATACGACCCCACCGACGTAATTCCCCGCAAGGCATTTCTAGTCTGGCAAAAGGTTGGCGGGCAAGTCATCGGCGCCTTCGACCCCGAAATCCTCAACTCGCCTGCCGATGGCGGACCTGAATCGATGGTAGGTTTCGTGCTCTCTTTGCCTGGTGTGAAAACGGATCCAGGCGAGCCGAAACCGTATTTGCATTCGCATATGATGGCCGTGAAAGAGGGTTATCGCAATCACGGCCTGGGTGTGCAACTCAAGCTGGCACAGCGGCAAGAGGCCCTGTCACGCGGTCTCCGGCACATCGAGTGGACCTTCGATCCTCTCGAAATCAAAAACGCATATTTAAACATTCACAGGCTGGGAGCGGTAGTTCGCGGTTACCTTGTGGATTTCTATGGTGTATCCTCATCTCGACTGCAGGGTGGGCTTCCGACGGATCGCCTGGTCGCGGAGTGGCGGCTCGATTCGCCTCATGTTGAGAGAATTCTGGAAGGCTGCGCGCCCGCGTCGCTAGTCATTGAAGAACAGATTCAGGTCCCGGCTACAATCTATGAGTGGAAAGCCACCGAGGCCGGTCGGGATCAGGCTCTGGCCGTTCAGATGGAGAACCGCCTCAAGTTTCAAGAGGCATTTTCTCAAGGCCTGGCCGTCATTGGATTCGTCAGAGATGAAGAAGGCAATGGAATTTTCGAACTGGGTCGTTTGGCCCAGTTGCAATAACTCTCCCAAGGAACGCGAAGGCCTATGAAAATCGATTCGATTATCCTGCGTGAACTGCAAGTGCCGCTGGTGCGCCCTTTTGAAACCAGCTTTGGCGTCACCACTAACCGAAGGATCGTTTTGGCTGAAGTGCGGTCGGAAGGGCTGACGGGCTGGGGTGAATGCACCGCCGGCGAGCATCCGTTTTTTTCGGGTGAATCCACCGACAGCGCCTGGCAGGTAATCGTCAACGAATTGGGCCCCATGCTGGCCTCTGCCAAGGTCGAGCACGGTGGAGATTGCCCCAGGATCTTCCGCCTGGTGCGCGGAAATCCCATGGCCAAGGCCACGCTTGAAAACGCCATCTGGGATATCGAAGCGCAGCGGGAAGGAATATCGCTCTCGCAGTTGCTGGGTGGCGTGCGCGACGTGATTCCGTGCGGCGTGTCGCTGGGAATTCAACCCACCATTCCTGAGTTGATGGCAATTATCGAACGTGAAGTGTCCGCAGGTTATCAGCGGATCAAGCTTAAGTGCAAACCGGGCTGGGATGTCGAAGTTTTCGAGCGTGTAAGGAACCGCTGGCCGGGAATCATGCTCAGTTGTGACGCCAACTCCGCCTACCGTCTGCGCGACGCGGACCATCTCGTGACCTTCGACGCATTCGACCTGCTGATGATCGAGCAGCCCCTTTGGCACGACGATTTTTATTACCACTCCATGCTGCAGAAGCGCCTCGAAACGTCCATCTGTCTTGATGAGTCCATCCGCAACCGACGCGACGCACTGGCCGCCATCGAGATGGAGTCGTGCAAGATCATCAACATCAAGCTGGGCCGTGTGGGCGGATTTTCTGAAGCTATAGCCGTTCACAACGCGGCGCAGGAGCGGGGAATACCCGTCTGGTGCGGCGGAATGCTGGAGGCGGGCATAGGCCGCTCCCACAACATAGCGCTTTCGAGTCTGGAGAATTTCTCGCTTCCCGGCGATGTGTCGGCCTCCGCTCGCTATTGGCGAGAGGAAATCGTCGATCCGGAGATCACGGTTTCAAAGGCAGGCGAAATTGGCATTCCCGATTCGCCCGGCCGCGGGTACGAAGTTCGCACCGATCTCGTCGAGCGCCTCACAGTCCGCAAGGAAGAGATCCGCGCCTTCGAACTAGTTGGCTGAAGGCCCCGCGGAAAGACGTTGTTAGTCGCCAATCTGCGGAGGTATCGTATCGTCAATCTGAAATGGTATCGCCAAAACGTATCGCCAACCTGCGAAAGTTCTGTAACAGGGCACGACTTTCAGTCGTGCCGCAAACACCGCGGAATCTGCTGGGCTTTAGCCCTTGAGGGATTTCGTCACGGAACCAGCATCCCTCATCCTGCGTACCGATATCCGGCGGGAAACTTTGGCGGCTAAATCGCGTCTTAAATGTGAGGCGCTGCCAGGTACCAAAAAGTGCAGCCGCCGGAGGTTGATATCAGTGACTCCCCAGGAAGAACAGCTATTAAACTCGCTCGTTGAGCGCGTAAACAAGACCGAACTTCAGGAAAAAGACCCGGACGCGGAAGCCTTGCTGAATCAAGGATTGGGCAACAATCCAGATGCGCTTTACATCATGGCGCAAACCGTTCTAGTGCAGAATATTGCGCTGGAACAGGCCAAAGCGCAGGTTGCGCAATTGCAACAGCAGGTGCAACAGGCGCGCCAGCAACCCGCACACGCCACCAGCTTTCTCGGCAACCTGCTGGGCCATCGGGACCCTGCTCCGCCGCCTCCGCCCCAGCCGACATATCTACCGCCGCAGCAACAGGGCTACGCTCCGCCGCCCCCGCCGCCTCCCGGCTATGACCCGCAATATGCTCAGCCGCAATACGTTCCCGCCGGCCAGCCAAGCTTTCTACGCGGCGCCATGCAAACGGCCGCTGGGGTGGCCGCAGGCGCACTGGCCTTTGAGGGCGTTGAATCCGTCCTTCATGGACTGGGCGGTTTTGGCCATCCCGGCTACGGAATGCCTGGAATGGGTATGGGCGGCTTTGGCATGGAGCCCGGAATGATGGGCGGTGGTTTCGAACGGCCCGTCGAAGAGACGGTCGTCAACAACTACTACGACCAGACCGGCGGGCAGGAACACCACATGGAGCAGAGTGGCTTCGATCATGGCGGCCAGGAGCAGCATTTTCACGAGACGTCAGACCAGGGTGGTGCGCAGTTCTCCGATGCCAGCTACAACACAAGTGGCGACGACCACGGCACCTTCGACAACAACAATCTGGATGATACCGTGCTCGATGGAAATTTGACCCAGGACGACGGTGGCGGAGGCGGCTTTGATGATGGCGGCGGTTTCGACAATGGCGGGGGAGACAGCGGCGGCGGAGACTTCTCGTAGTAGCTGTCAAACAGTGATCCGCATGGAAGGGTACGGGATTTATCCCGTACGATGAGGGCTGATTCGGGCTTCGCATTTAGCTGCCGAGGGAATGGGGACCCTCGCATGGCATTCCCTCAGGGGCTAAAGCCACGGCCACTTGAGGGCTGTTATGCACGGGCTGAAGCCCGTACCCTTCCCGAGAATTCAAGTCTCAGGATAGGCTCTCAACGAGCCGCAACCGCCTCTTCCGCCCGCGCAAACGTATAAGGCCCTTCCGGCACCAGCGCTACCCGCGCACCCTGCGGCAGCCCATCCAGCGTTGCGGCCACAGCCTCTGCGACACTGCTGTAAGCCCAGGTCGCAAGGAATCCCATCTGGCCCTTGGTCACACCCGGCGTATAAAAATAGAGCTCATACTTCTCGCCCGTCAGCGCCAGCTTTTCCAGTTGCCATTGGTCCACTTCCACTGGCGCGCTGTGAATCTCATCCAGAAAACTTTTGAAATCTCTCATGCCTGAAAGTCTCCGTGCGAACTCCGGCGAACCTACGCCCTCGGCGCATTGAGCCACAATCAGGATGCGGCCGCCCGGCTTCACCATGTGCGCCGCCGCGGTAATCCCCTTCACACACTGGTAGAAAGTCAGATCCAGCGGGTATCCTGCGGAACTCGTAATCACGGCATCCACAGGCTCATCGAGCCGCTCGATGCAGGTCTTTTCAACAAACGCCACGCCCGCCGCATGCGCCTTTACCGGGTCGCCCGCAAACACGCCGGAGATCTTGCGATCCTGCGTAAGCGCGACGTCCAGCATGAAGTCGTGACGCGCCATCCGCGCCACTTCCAGCAACTCGGCATGAAGAGGATTGTCGGCAATGGACCCTTCGGTCGACCTCGGTTCGCGCATGAACCGCGGCGAGTGGATCACCTTGATCGTCTCCTGCGCGGCGAGGCCCGGGGCGATGAGCTTGCGTCCCCCGCTGAAGCCCAGCATCAGGTGCTGCTCAATAAATCCCAGCGTGATGTGCAGGTCTGCCGCCATGAACCGTTCGTCAATGTAGACCGGTGTGCCACGTGCTGTTTCACCCAGGGGCCGATGCTCATTGAGCTGTTTTGCGTCGTGGCTGACGATGCGATATTTGGCAGCGATCTCCGGTCCCACGATGGTTTTGATTTCGTCCTGAGTAGCGCCACGATGCAGCCCGGTCGCAATGAGGATGGTGATGCCCTCGGCAGGAATCCCCGCCTGGTGCAGCCTGTCGAGCAGCGGCGGCAACGTAACGCGATTGGGCGCGGGGCGGGTAATGTCGCAAACAGAAATGGCCGCCGTCTTTTTACCCGCGGCAATCCTGGCGAGTGGTTCAGAGCCAATGGGAGCGTCGAGTGCCGCATAGATCGCAGCATTTTCGTCGGCCAAGGCCTGCCCCGTATGACTCATGATGACCCTGGCCTGGAATCCTTCTGGAACCGATACATCGATCCCGCTTTTCCCAAACGAAAATAGTGCCTTCATCTGCTCTCCTCCAACGTCTCCCTGCAATCCAAGCCGATCGACTTCCCTAGTGTCCTGTCTCAAAAATTCGCATAAAAACTAGATCTGTCATCCTGAGCGGAGCGTACTTCAGCGGAGTCGAAGGACCTGCTTTTCGGGAGCTCGTCACTTGACCATCTGCGTCGAAAGAATTTCAAGAACTCAGAAACAGAACACCCTGAACCAAGTTTACTTTCTTTCTCTCGCAGTTGCAGCCGATGTTAACCAATCCATCTCCTCATTCGTTGTATAGGCAGAAGCGCTTCCTTTCAGCTTCTGAAGAGGGAAACCCGCAATGCAAAGACCTACCCGCGTTCTGCCCTGGCTTCTTGGTTCTCTGGCTGTATCCGCCGCCTTATGCGCCACCGCTTTTGGAGCGCAGACTCCACCCGCTCCCGCGCATCCCGCAGCCCCGCAGCGCGCTGCGGCACCGGCGCAAGCTCCAGTCGCATCCGCCCCCGTAAGCGATCACGATCTCACAGTGACGCAAGATCAACTCATCCGGCTCCTTCGTTTGAGCCCAACGCTGACTACAGTGGTTGCCCACGACCCATCGCTTCTGGCAGACCAGGACTATGTCAGCCGCAACAATCCCCAGCTTGCGCAGTTCCTTGTCATCCACCCTGAAGTGGCCCGCAACCCGGAGTTTTATCTGTTCACCCATGTACACCGCGAGGACGGCAGTCCCGACCAGGCTCTTGAGCGCGAAGTCTGGCCAGGCATGGTGCCCCGCAGCGACTCCTGGTCCGCCAACGACGTGATCACTCCCATCGCCGTCATGCTGGGATTCGCCTGTTTTCTCGGGGCGCTGGTCTGGCTCATCCGCCAGTTCCTCGAGAACCGCCGTTGGGGCCGAATCTTCAAACTGCAGAGCGAGGTGCACGGCCGCTTGATCGATAAATTCAGCTCCAATCAGGAACTGGCGGGTTATATGGAAACCGAAGCCGGCAAGCGCTTCCTTGAAGCCGCTCCAATTCCCGTAGGATTCGAAAACGATCAGCGCATGCCCAATGCCATTGCCCGCGTCCTTACTCCGCTGCAAATCGGCGTCGTGCTGGTGCTCCTTGGCGTTGGCTTCTTCCTGCTTCGTAACGTGCGTATCGAGATGCACGACCCCATGCTGGTACTCGGCACTATCGCCCTGATGCCCGGCATTGGATTTATTATCTCTGCAGGCATCACGTGGGTTCTCGCCGGCCGTCTCGGCCTGATCCCGGATAGCCCGCAAACCCGGCTTACCCCTCGCTCCTTTAACGCCAAGGACGCCGAGTGAGCCGGCATGACAGCCAGCAC
>JBELAI010000186.1:0-11794 GCA_049508975.1 Occallatibacter sp.
CTGCTCGGAGCGATGATGCACTCCAGCCTTATTGATATCGAAGAGGCGGAGTTTGAGAAGGACGGGCAGCTGCTTAAGTTCCGCAAGGTTCGCCTCACGGATGCCGGAAGGGAGGTTCGAGCGAGCTCGCCTTTGGAGTTATTGATCAGTGATGGAATTGTGGAGGAGTTTGCTGGAAATGGTCCGGCTCCCATACGCCCAAAGAAGAAGCCGCCAACACAAAAGTCCGCGGCCGTGGCGCTTGGTGGGAAGGTTCCAGTTCCTGATGAGCCGATCCGGCTAACGGCGGAGGGTGAGCAATTGGCTGGGCGGATAAGAGAATGGCGGGCGACCGAGGCTAAACGGTTGAAGGTCCCCGCGTATGTAGTCCTGCATGATCGCACGCTGGCGGCGTTGGCTCGAGCGCGCCCGAAGAATCCTAGAGAGCTACTCGGAATCGATGGAATTGGTCCGGCGAAGGTGGAGCGATTTGGGGAAGAGATTCTGCGCCTGTGTGCGGAGAAATGAATTCCGATGTTCAGGACAACAAGTCAAGGCCGGAGTTATGAGCTATCACTCCGGCCTTGACTTGTTGTCGATCGTCACGCCTGGATCGAATGTTGCGGCGAGTTGGCAAATTCAAGCGACGCGTTCGATGGTGACCGACTCAAGTACAACAGGCTTGTGTGGCTTGTCCTGCCCATTGCGCGGGACCTTCGAGATTTTAACGGCGATGTCCTGGCCTTCAACCACTTCACCAAAGATGGTGTGGTTGCCGGTGAGATGCGGTGTCGGCGCGACGGTGATGAAGATCTGGCAGCCGTTGGTGTTGGGACCGGAATTCGCCATGGCCAGTTTGCCGGGCTTGTCGAACTTGTGCTGAGAGCCTTTGGTCTCATCCTGGAAGCGATAGCCTGGTCCGCCCATGCCTGTTCCGGTCGGGTCGCCGCCCTGAATCATGAAGTCAGGAATGACGCGGTGGAAGATGGTGCCGTCGAAGAGCTTGTCTTTTGACTTGGCACGAGTGGTGGGATGCGTCCACTCCTTGGAGCCCTCGGCCAGTTCGATGAAGTTCTTGACGGTGATGGGCGCTTCGGCCTCAAAAAGGCGAACGGTTATCTTGCCTTCGGTGGTGGAGAAGACGGCGTAGGTACCTGCTGCGAGTGACATGGAGACTCCTGAGTTTGTCGAGGGTTCAGGGAATCCCAGGTCTCAGAATCAAGGCCTGGGGCACCCAGTTTTTCAATTACTCTTGGGTGCCGCGGGCACGGCTGCACCAGGCGGCGGTGGAATTGGCTGGCCTTCGCGGACAATCGTGACTTTCTTAAGGACCACGGGTTCGAGCGGCTTATCGTTCGAGTCGCGTTGAACACGGGCGATGGTCTGGACCACGAGAACGCTGGAATCGTCGCATTGGCCGAAGAGGGTGTATTTCTGGTTGAGAAAGTCGCCGGCCTTCTCGGTAATGAAGAACTGGCTGCCGTTGGTGTTCGGGCCGGAATTGGCCATAGCCAGTTTGCCGGGCGTGTCGAAATTCAGATTCGGATCGAACTCGTCGTCAAATGCAAAACCGGGGTCGCCCATGCCGGTGCCTGTCGGATCGCCGCCCTGAATCATGAATTCAGGAATGACACGGTGGAAGGTGGTTCCGTCGTAGTAGGGTTTGTGGTGCTGCTTTTTCTTGGTGGTGGGATCTGTCCAGTCGATCGTTCCCTCTGCCAGGCCGATGAAGTTGGCGACCGCTTTTGGCGCCTGCTTCTGGTAGAACTGGCAAGTAATGCGGCCCATCGATGTATCCATCACCACGGTGGGGCCATTGGGATGGACCAAGGCCGCGGCGGTGGCCTGCGGCGCATCCGGCAGATCCTGCGCGGGGGCGGGCGTGGACTGTTGTGCGGCCGCAACCCCGGTTAAGGCCACGGTCAGAGCGGAAACAAGAAGCGCATACGAGAGTTTCATGACGTGTTTGAGGTTAAATCATGCGGCGGGGGGACTGCCAGAGGCTAGATGCCAGGTTGTATCGTATCGACATGACATTTCCTGGGGTTGAACCGTCTTTCCGGCGCACGGCGCTTGCTGTGTGCATGATTTGTTGTCTTGGAATCTTTGCCGTTCCGACCTGGTCGCAGGCAGCAATGCCTGCCGGCGGCGACAAGCCTGCCACTGGCGACGCGAAGCCTGGCGGCGACAAGGCCGCGGCTGACAGGGATAAGGAAGCGCTTCCTCCGCTGCCCGCCGAAGCCCACACTCAGCAGTCCATTGAACTCGGTGGCAAGGCGCTCCGCTACACGGTAACCGTTGGTGCATTCCCGGTACGCGACGGCGATGGAAAGACCGCCGGGCAAGTAGTTGTCACGGCGTATACGGTGGAGGGCGAGAACCGCCCCGTGACGTTTGCCATGAATGGCGGACCGGGCGCGTCGTCAGTTTATCTCAATTTTGGCGCCATTGGGCCCAAGCATTTGCAGGCGGGCAATGAAGGCGATAGCCCCTCCGATCCGACAGTGCTTTCAGATAACCAGGGAACATGGCTGGACTTTACCGACCTGGTTTTCATTGACCCGGTTGGAACTGGTTTCAGCCGGGCCAGCGTGCCGGAGGCTGACGCCAAGAAGCTCTTCTACTCCACGACGCCGGACATCGAGTATCTTTCGCGCGTCATCTACGACTGGCTGGTCAAGAACAGCCGGCTAAGTTCGAGGAAGTATTTTGTTGGCGAGAGCTATGGCGGATATCGCGGCCCGCGCATTACGCACTACTTGCAGGCGCAACTTGGCGTCGCGATGAATGGCGTGGTGCTGGTGTCCCCGTATTTGAATCCAACTATCGAAGATGGAGGGGACCTGTCGCCCGTGCCGTGGATGATGACGCTGCCTTCGATTACGGCGGCACACCTGGAACGCGAGAACAAACTGACGCCGCAGGCCATGGCCGATGTGATTGCTTATACCCGCGGCGAATACGCGACCACGCTGCTGAAGGGGCGTTCAGACCCGGATGGCACGCAGAGAATGATTCAACACGTAACAGAGTTATCTGGGCTCGATCCGGCGTTTGTGAAGTACTCCGGAGGCCGGTTGGAGACAGGCGCTTATCTGCGCGAGGTGTTTCGCGAGCAGGGCAAACTGGGTTCGGTGTACGACTCCAATGTGACGATGTTCGATCCGTTCCCGTTTTCTCCGGAGCAGCGCGCTAACGATCCGATACTTGCCAGCATGATTGCGCCCATGACTACGGCGATGGTGGACTTTGTCACGCGCACGGTGGGCTGGAAGGTGGATGCGCGCTACAACGCGCTCTCCTACGATGTGGGGCGTCAATGGGATCGCAGCGGGAACGATCTGCGCCGTGGAGCGGTGCCGGATTTGCGCGAGGCCATTGCGGCGGATCCAAAATTGCGAGTGCTTATTGTGCACGGATGGAACGATCTCTCCTGCCCATTCATGGGCTCGGTGCTCACCGCGGACCAGATTCCGGTGATGGGCGATCCGACCCGCGTTGCGGTGCGGGAGTTCCCCGGCGGCCACATGTTCTATACGCGCGAATCAAGCCGCATCGAACTGCGCAAGGAAGTCATGGATATGTACGGCAAGCACTGAAAAGCAGGGAATAAGGAATAGGCTGGCTGCTTGCCTCAGGGGTGAGCAGCCATTTTCTTTGCGTACATAAAAGTAACTGGCCGCTGCAACTTCACCATTGACTCCCTACCCATAGATAATCTATATATCAATGCATGGCCAAGAAACCCGATCTCTTACCTGGAACCCTTGACATGCTGATCCTGAAGACGCTGACCCGTGCGCCGCTTCACGGCTACGGGATTGCTTTGTCGATTAAACGCCTCTCTGACGACGTGCTGACGGTGGAAGAAGGCTCGCTGTATCCGGCGTTGCAGCGGTTGCTGTTGCAGGGCTGGGTCAAAGGCGAGTGGAAGATGACCGACACCAACCGGCGCGCGCGCTTCTACACGCTTACGGCGGCCGGCCGCAAGCAGTTAGGCGTTGAACTGACGCAGTTCGAGCAGATGATTGCTGCCATTGGTCGCGTCTTGCAGGACGCGCAGGAGGCATAGATGAATTCGATCAGCCGATTCTTGAAGAAGCTTTCGATTCTTTTTGGCCGCAAGCGTTTCCAGAGTGAACTGGACGAAGAGATGGCGTTCCATCGCGCGCAGGCGGAGCGGGAGCTGATCGCAAGCGGCATGACGCAAGATGCCGCGAAATACCGGGCGATGCGCCAATTTGGCAACACAACGCGCTTGAAAGAAAGGAGCCACGAGATAGTAGGATTCAGCTTCGAGTCGGTGATGCAGGATATTCGCTACGCGGTGCGTCAACTCTCGTCGAATCCAGGATTCACCGCGGTCATCACGCTTACCCTCGCATTGAGCATTGGCGCCAACAGCGCTATATTCAGCGTGATCGAAGGCGTACTTTTGAAGCCGCTTCCATATCCCCATTCGGAACAAATCATCCGCCTCTTTCTCTCCAACCCCGAGTTTCCGAAATTCCCGTTGAATCCCTTCGATTTCCGCGACCTCAGGGCCCGCAATAAGTCATTTGAGTCGATGGCTGCATTTACGCGCAGCGACGTGCAACTGTCCGGTAGCGGTGAGCCGGTGGAGTTGTCTGGCTTTGCAATTACCTCAGGATATTTCCGCGTATTGGGCATAAGTCCCGTGCTGGGGCGTGAGTTCGATTGGAACGCCGAGCTCCCCGGCAACGGTCAGCAGTTGATATTAAGCGATCGCTTGTGGCGCACTCGATTTGGTGCCGCGCCGGACATCATTGGACGAAAGCTCACGGTGAATATGCAGCCTTTCACTGTGGTTGGTGTCATGCCGCCAGGTACTGAGCATCCGGGAAACGTGTATCATTCGCTGCCCTACGGCGAGAGCGTGGACGTGTGGCGGCCCTTCACATTTGAAGGCGATCCCGCTCATCGCGGTTCGCACTTCATGGAGGGGATTGGAAGGCTGAAGACCGGTGTGCAGCCTGCACAGGCCAACGCGGAGATGGATGCGCTGATCGCCCAGATTGGCCGCGAACACGGCGGCAATGACTGGAAGACGCTGGTGATCCCGCTTTATCGGGAGATCGTCGGAGCGAATGAGCGGATGCTCTGGGTGCTGTTGGGGGCAGTTGGCATGGTGCTGCTGATCGCGTGCGCCAACGCGGCAAATCTGCTGCTGGCGCGTGCGGCCGCACGGCAACGGGAGGTTGCAGTTCGACTCGCGTTGGGCGCTCCGCGTCGCAGGCTGATTCGCCAGATGCTCACCGAGAGCCTGCTGATTTCTCTTCTGGGCGGAGGGTTGGGCGCGCTGCTGGCAGAGGGCGGCGTGCGAGCGCTGGTCGCGCTATTGCCTGCTGGATTCCCGCGCGCGCACGACATTCATGTGAATGCGGCGGTGTTCGCCTTCACGTTCCTCGTTTCCATCGCTACAGGCGTTCTGTTTGGGCTTGCACCCGCGTTGCAGGCGTCGCGCATGGACCCCAAACGTGGCCTATACGAAGGCGGGCGCGGCTCAATGGGAAGTGCGCGTCAGCAAAGGCTGCGCAGTGTCCTGGTGGTTTCTGAGGTTAGCCTTGCGTGTGTGCTTCTGATCGGCGCGGGGCTCATGCTGAGGAGTTTTCTCAATCAGCTCAATCTCGATCCGGGATTCCAGCAAAATCATGTGCTGACCGCGACCCTCTCGCTGCCGCAGGTTGAATACAAGACCCGTGCCGACAGCACGCGTTTCTACAGTCGCCTGGTTACAGGTCTCCGCAATCTTCCCGGCGTTGAGAGCGCAGGGGCGGGGAGCGATCTGCCCTGGACAGGCTATGACGAGAATGCCGGCGGATTCACGATCGAAGGCAAAAAGCCGCCACCGCACGATGATTTCCACGCGCGCTACCACATGGCGACGCCGGGTTACTTTCCTGCGCTCGGCATCCCGGCGGTTCGCGGCCGCTTCTTCACCGATGCTGATACCAAGGATGCGCCGCAAGTGATCATCATCAACCAGAGCATGGCCGCACGCTACTGGCCCGGCGAAGACGCAGTCGGCAAGCGATTCACCTTTGAAGACAATCCCAAGGAAAAAGACTGGATGCGCATTGTGGGCGTGGTGGGCGACGTCAAGGATAAGCCGGACAGCCCGAGCGCGGAACCTGCATTTTGGTGGCCGTACGCACAGGCGCCTTTCTCCTCCGATATGACTGTCGTACTCCGCGCCATCGGCGATCCGCGCGTCCTCGCCGATGAACTGCGGGATCGGGTCAAGCTGCTCGATCCGTCACTTGCCGTTGCCAACGTCCGACTCATGGATCAGATTGCCGACGCATCCATCGCCACCCCACGATTCGCTTTCTCGCTCGTCGGACTCTTCGCCGGCCTCGCCATTGCCCTTGCCGCGATTGGCACCTACGGTGTTATCTCCTATTCAGTCAGTCAGCGCCTTCCCGAGTTTGGACTGCGCCTGGCGCTCGGTGCTCCCCCGCGCGATGTGCTTCGCATGGTTCTCGCGCAAGCAGTGCGGCTCGCTTTGAGCGGCGCGGCACTCGGCCTTGTTGTCGCTCTCATGCTTGCTCGCGTATTGCGCAGCATGATGTATGACGTGAGTCCCGCTGACCCTCTCACGTTTGTCTCCGTCGTGTTCATGGTAATCGTCATCGCATTGCTTGCTTGCTATTTGCCAGCGCGTCGTGCTGCGCGGGCGAACCCCATGACCGCGCTTCGCGCGGAGTAAATGCAGTAATCACGAAGAACTCTCACCATAGGAATTTCGTATTGCTGCTCGCCGGATTTGAACGAAGTCAGCGCAATTGGGAGGATGAATTGATCTCCATCACTCGTTTCCTGAACAAGATATCGATTCTCTTCGGGCGCAAGCGTTTTGGCGCCGAGTTGGACGAGGAGATGTCGTTTCACCGAGACCAGGCGGAGCGCGACTTCATTGCAGACGGTATGGCTCCGGAGACCGCGCACTATGCGGCGATGCGGCAGTTTGGCAACGCGACTCGGTTGAAAGAAATGAGCCACGAAGTGATGGGATTTCGACTTGAGCAGGTCTGGCAGGACTGCCGCTACGCTATTCGCCAAATGTTGCGCTCGCCCGGTTTTACAACTGCAGTCATTAGCACGCTGGCCCTCGGAATCGGCGCGACGACCGCGATCTTCACGCTGGTGTACTCTACGTTGCTGCGCAAGCTGCCCTATCCAGATGCCGGCCGCGTAATACGCATTTACGACACTCGGCTGCAGGGCAAATCCACCGGAGGCCTTGTGGGAGCATCCAGGTTTTTCGATCTCGCAGCCCGCAACAGTTCCTTCGAGAGCCTGGGATTCTTCTACTTCGACGACACCACGTTGATTGCGGGTTCGCGACTGCCCGTCTCGATTCGAGGAGCGGGAACAAATGCAAATTTCTGGAACGTCTTCGGTGTGCAACCTGTTCTGGGCCGCATCTACAACGCACTGGACGACCAGGCGCATGCGCCGGCGGTCGCTGTACTCAGTTACGCAACCTGGCAAAAGGACTTCGGCGGTGATCCCGGAGTTATTGGCAAGCAGGTGACGATCGAGCAGAAGTCGACGACGATCGTTGGCATAATGCCGCAAAGCTTCAGCGTACCCAACGGGATCGACCTCTGGCGTCCCGCACAATTCGATCCAGGGCAGTGGAGCACGTATCGCGGCGATGGAACGCGTTTCTTTAACGTACTCGCGCGTTTGAGGCCCGGCGCATCCCTCGCCACCGCGCAAAGCGACCTGCAACGAATTGGCGAACAGCTTCGGCACGAGCATGAAGGCACCGATGGCGTCTGGCAGTTTCGCAGCGAGTCACTGCGGGATTCTCAATATGGCGAATTGCGGCCGGCGCTCTTCCTCCTGCTCAGCGCGTCTGCGTTCTTGTTGCTCATTGCGTGCCTCAATGTCGCAAATCTGCTGCTCACCAGGGCCACGGCAAGGCAGCGTGAAGTGGCGCTTCGCCGCGCCCTGGGCGCTTCGCAGGGACGCATCCAACTCCAGTTCCTGACCGAAAACACAGTGCTCGCGCTTGCAGGCGGATTTGCCGGACTCGGCCTGACGTTCATTCTTGTGCGCACAGTCGCCGCCAAGCTGCCGGGCCGCCTGGGCATGCCGGGCACCATTGTAATGAACTGGTCTGTCGTCTGGTTTGCGTTCGCGCTGGCGGTCACAGCAGGCCTTGTGTTTGGCCTCGCGCCCGCGCTGCAAAACCGGCGTAGCGCGCTCAATGCAAGCCTCAAGCATGGTGAGCCACATCTCGCTGGCGCCAGCGGCGGCGGGCTCCGCAACGCATTCATCGCGGTACAGGTGGCGTTGTCGCTGGTCTTGCTGGTCGGCGCTTCGCTCTTATCGGAATCCTTGTGGAACCTGGTTAAGTCCCCTCTCGGTTTCATTCCGGATCATGTGCTGACGTTTCGCATTGTTCTGCCTTGGAATGCCAATGCGGCGGTGATTCGCAACTTTTATGGAGGAGTCCAACGTCGGCTGGAAGCGTTGCCGGGCGTGTCGGCCGCGGGCCAGATCAGCGCCTTGCCCACAGAGGACTGGCACAGAAGAATCAATTACGATGCCGACTGGATGCCGCGTACGGCACACAGCGATGCGGTCAATGTCGAAGGCCGTTCCATCTCCGGCAACTACCTGCGGGCTATTGGGACGCCGTTGCTGGCCGGGCGGCCGTTGGCGCCAAGTGACGCGGGCGCCAAGGTGCCGCTCGTGCTCGTCAACCGTGCGTTCGTCGAGCAGTATTCTCCCGGCCAGGATCCCCTCGGCAAGCACTTGATCAACGACAGCGGTCCGATGGAGATTGTTGGCGTCATCGGCAACGTGCGCGGCACGGCTGGTTCCATTGCAGGCGAAGCCGGCCCGGAGATTTACTTCTCCGCGGATGGGGAACATCCCGATATGCGGCGCTCGTTCATCGTGCGTTCGGTCGTGCCTCCTGAGCAACTCATCCAGGCCATTCGCGAACAGGTTCACCAGGTTGACGCACAGCAGGCAATTGCCAATATTGCCACAATGGACGAGCGGCTCGATGAATCGGTGGCGCAGCCGCGCCTCAATATGGCGCTCGTTGCCGCGTTTGCATTGATTGCGCTCATGCTGGCTTGCGTGGGCATCTACGGCGTTGTTGCGTGGTCTGTGGCGCAGCGCGTGCAGGAGATAGGTGTGCGGATGGCGCTGGGTGCAACACGCGCACAGATCTTGCTTCTTTTTGTGCGCCGCGCGGCGATAGCAACCTTGGTTGGCCTGGTGGGCGGCACAGGTGCAGCGCTGCTGCTCACGCGCCTTTTGCGCAGCCAGCTTTACGGCGTGACCCCAGGCAATCCATGGATTTATCTGGCTTCGATTCTCATATTGCTGATTCCTGTTCTGCTGGCAACCGTGCGTCCCGCGCTCCATGCCGCGTCAATCAATCCGGTTGATGCTCTGCGAGCGGAGTAGGGAAACCTCGAACATGAAGGGATTTGAGCGCGATGGGCAAATTTATTGCGAAGCTGATGTTTCTCTTCCGTCGCAAGCGGTTCGGAAGCGAACTTGACGAATAGATGGAGTTCCATCGCGAGCAGGCGGAGCGCGATTTCGTTGCAGACGGGATGACGCCGGAGACCGCGCACTATGCGGCGATGCGGCAGTTTGGCAACGCCACGAGGTTGAAAGAGAGGAGCCACGAAGTGGTGGAATTCAAAATAGAGACGGTGGTGCAGGATCTTCGATTTGCCCTGCGGCAACTGCGCAAGAATCCGGGCTTTGCGTTGACGGCGATTCTGATTCTGGCCCTCGGCATTGGCGCCAGCGTCGCAATCTTCGCGTTTGTCGATGCGGCGCTGATCAGGCCATTGCCCTATCCCGAACCGACGCGCCTGGTGGCCGTGAATGAGAGTTCGGCAGGGTTCCCACGCAACAACTTGTCGTACGCGGATTACCTTGACTGGAAGCGGATGAATACAGTTTTCAGTTCGATGGAAGTTTTCAATCAGACAGGCTATGCGATCAAGACTCCTGCGGGGACCGAGCCTGTTCCAGGCGAGCGCGTGAGCGCGGGGTTCTTCAGCACGCTTGGTATTCGGCCTGTGCTTGGCCGCGATTTCGGAACGGGGGAAGATCTCGCAGGTGCGTCGCCCGTGGTGATGCTGAGCTACAAGACGTGGCAGAGAAGATATGGCGGCAGGACTGATGTTGTTGGCCAGGTGGTGAACCTCAGCGGCATTGCACACACAATCGTTGGAGTGCTGCCGGAGGACTTTCAGTTTGCCTTGCGCGACGATGCGGAGTTCTGGGAACCACTTCAACCGACGCGCGAGTGCGAGAAAAGACGAAGCTGCCACAATCTCGATGGCGTCGGCCGATTGAAGGACGGCGTTTCTGTGGCGGACGCGTTGGCGGAAATGAAGTCGATCGCGGCGCAGTTGGAGAAGCAGTATCCGGATTCGAATCGCGGCAACAGCGCCAGCGTGATCCCGTTGTCGGAGGCGATTATCGGGGAGATCCGGCCAATCTTCCTTATCCTGTTGGGAGGCGCGGGATTGTTGCTGCTAATCGCATGTGTGAACGTGTCGAGCCTGCTGCTGGTGCGTGCGGAAAGCCGCCGCCGCGAGATAGCGGTGCGTAGCGCGCTGGGCGCGTCGCGAAGACGTCTCAGTGGACAGTTTGTGACGGAAGGCCTGACGCTGGTGGCGGCGGGAACCGCGGTTGGACTGGCGCTCGCCAGTGGCGGGATGAAGGTGTTGAGCGGACTCATCTCGAAACAGATGATGATTGGGATGCCGTTTTTGCGGGGATTGAATTTGAATCCGCATGTGCTGATGTTTGCAGCGTGCCTGGCAGTGTTGGCGGGCATCCTGTTCTCGATCACACCGATTCTGCATTTCAGGTTTTCGAATATGCGGGATGGATTGACGGAGGGCGGACGGAGCTCAGCAGGGATGCTCTGGCGTCGCATGGGCGCCAACCTCGTGGTGATTGAGTTGGCAACAGCGGTGGTTCTGCTGACCGGCGCGGGTCTGCTGGGAAAGAGCCTGTACAAGCTTTTGCATGTGGAACTCGGTTTCTCTGCGGAGCATCTGGCGACGATCGATGTCGCGTTGCCCGATGCGGTTTTTTCAAAGGATGAGCAGGTGGTTGGTTTTGCGCGGGCAGCGGTGCAGCGGGTGGAAAGTTTGCCGGGCGTGGAATCCGTGGCCATCACGAGTGTTTCACCGGTAAGCTGTAACTGCAATACCGACTGGGTTCGCATCGTGGGCAAGCCTTATGACGGTAACCACAATGACGTAAACGAGCGCGATGTGAGCGTCGGGTTCTTCTCCACGATTCATGCACGACTGTTGAAGGGGCGCTATTTCACAGATGCGGAAGATGGCTCGAAGCCTACGGTCATCATCATCAATGAGACGTTTGCGAAGAAGTACTTTCCCGGAGAGGATCCGATTGGCAAACAGGTCGCCGACATCAAGCTGTCGCCAAAGTCGATGCGGGAGGTTGTCGGAGTAGTGGCTGACTTCAAGGACGCGGGACTGCAACAGGAGCAGTGGCCGACGGAATATTTTCACTTCAATCAGAGCACGGATACCTATTTCACGATGATCGTGCGGACGCGGCAGGATGAGCGGGTGGTGCTGCCAATGCTGGAGAAGGCGATTCACCAGGTCAGCCTGGAGGCGGCGGTGGAAGAAGGCACCACCATGATGGACCGGATGAACGACTCGCAAACGGCTTACATCCACAGGTCGGCCGCATACCTGGTGGGCGGATTCGCGGTGCTGGCGTTGGTCCTTGGCGTAATTGGGCTTTATGGTGTGATTGC
>JBELAI010000187.1:0-11751 GCA_049508975.1 Occallatibacter sp.
AAACGTACTGCTTCCCAACTCGCAATCGGAAGAGCTGCGGATAGAGAGAGACTTTCCTGAAGCGCGGGGGCGGAGCTATGTGGTAGTTCCGAATGCCATTGATCCGGAACTGTTCTCAGCTGAACGTATTCAGCCTCTGGAGGAGTTTAGGAATTCCATCCTTTGTGTTGGAAGGATTGAAGGACGAAAATGTCAACTGGAATTGGTGCGCGCCCTGAACGGAACTGACTTGAAGCTGGTTCTTATCGGAAAGCCGGCTCCGAATCATATTGAATACTTTAACCAGATCAAACGCGAGATGGGCCGGAACGTCACAATTCTCGGGGAGATTCAGCATCAGGATCTAGCGAGGTATTATGCTTCGTGCAAGGTTCATGCGCTGGTGAGTTGGATGGAGACAACGGGCTTGTCCTCTTTGGAAGCGGGAGCAATGGGTGCAAACATAGTAATTACCGACAAGGGAGATACCCGAGATTACTTCGGCGATCTGGCGCATTATTGCTCGCCAGATTCCATCGAGTCCATCCGCGCCGCAATCCAAGCTGCATACAATGCTCCGCGCTCAGGGCTGCTAAGACAGAGGATCCTCGAGAATTACACTTGGAGCCGTACGGCTGATGCTACTCTTTCGGGCTATGATCAGGCATTAAGGAAAATCGGCGACGTGAGAGCCTTTGAGAGTCTGAAATCACGTACGAAGATCGCTCGATAACATGAGTGTGCGACTCTCGCAACTTGCCACAGACAACATGAAAGTTCAGCCTAGCCAAGTCAGCAAATGAATTCGCTGCTGGTTGCTGTCTCCTGGTTGGCGTTTTGATCGATTCTGAAATCCAGATTCTTGAGCGCGTGGCGAAGAACTTCCCGTTTTACATCCTGCACCGCCATCGGAGGGACGACAGTCATTCCACCTACCAAATCACACAATTCCAGATAGGATTGTCGGTTGCTATGGAGAAACTCGATCGGGTATTCCGGTTTTCGTGCTCGAGCTTTAATCGGGTCCGCATCCAGCAAGAAGCTGATATCAGGAATTGGAACGAATTTCATGATTACCCGGACATAAGCGCGAATCGCCGGGTTTCTCAATGAAAGGTTCGCAAGTTCGTCGTAGATATACCGGTCGAATATGACGAGATCGGCATCAGAGCGCAATGCTTTGTTGGCTACGAATCGGGTTGATAGAGCATCAAGGAAGTAAACGAACAGCCGAATCCAGGTCATTGGCCATGACTTCACATTTTTGTCTCTCCGATTGATTGGGGCCGAGGGATGTCCAATCCCTTTGTCTCCCTGAAAAATCCTGTGACCGGTCTCCTCTCTGAGCGCAGTTAACATTGCGATGTCGTCCCAGAACCTCATCGACAATACGTGCCGGCCATCCTGTTCAAGTAGACAGCAAAGCGCGTCAATCTGAGTGCTCTTTCCAGAGCCATCAATCCCGGAAAAGCTTACGAAGTTAGTTCGGCTCCCATTACGAGTGCGGCGTGCCGGCATCGGTGTTCTCCACAAAATCTTTGGATGTTTTTGAGCCGTCTATCAGTTCGGCCGGCTGGGACTTGCTCGGGAAAGTGCGACGACTGTTCCGACGGCTACAGCAGCTCCCACAACAATAGCAACCCTGATCGCGATGGAGCGAGCCCGACGCTGTTTCGCGGGGGCGATCACCGCGCCTGCAGGCCTTGACGCCGCAACACCGATGGGCTTTTCATAAGGTGCTACAGCCGTACCAACCGGAGCCTGGGCGTTGTTTTGGGTTGGTTCAGCACCGGGTTGTGCAGCCACAGGCTGTGCAGCCAACGCCTGATTCCCGGAGCCCTGCGGCTGGGGTTGTGGAGGGGACACGCTTTGTGTCTGCTGGCCTGCGGTTGGTTGTTGGGGAACAACTCCTTCCGCTTCCGCGACCGGAACGGTCATTAAGACAATCATGGCCACTGCAATTTGACTCCTGAACCAACTGATCGCGATCTTCATGGATTCCTTTCTTGCCGGTCATTTCATGCCGGATTAAAATGCCAGCCCTCGGCGCTTATGCCGCCCCATTGGAAAAAGCTTCTGCAGGAAGTCGGCGGAAACTGTTCATTGCTTCAGCATTTGTGTCATAGCGCTCAAAGAGACGAGCGACTCCGGTGAGTTCGAGAATGGCCGTTATCTCAGATGGCATTGATGCAAATCTTACGTCCCCATTGCGTTTCATAGCTTCCTCCAGACAACACAACAGAGAGTAGACCGCTGAAATGTCCATCTGGCGAACCTTGGAACAATCCAGCACAATAAATGGGTTGTCTGTTTCCATCTCGCCTTTCAACTCACTAAAGAAGCATCGCCCGCGCTCGCCGGTCAGCCTTTCGGGCAAATCTCTGACTGTCACTTCGCGCGCTCGCATTGCCATATCCAAACCCCGCCTTTGCGTCTACCCTTCGTAATGAATTGTCGGCTCGTCCTATTTACCCGTTGTTCTGCAAAACTCGTACGAGCTCGGGCTCAGGATTGCGAATGAGCCGCGCCACAATATTGACTCCATAGCGGAAAAGAGTGTTGAAATTGGTGTTATACCAACAGCACTCTCCCATGCGCGGCGAAAGTCCGCACAAAAAGCGGAGTCTTTTCAAACTGACCTCCGATGCGAGCACTGCTGCCACCAAGCGATGATTCCCATCCAGGACGGTTAGTGGTTCTCTCACATTAAGACCAATCAGGATCACTGCACTGAACCCATGTTCTTCCTGAAGAAGTTGATCGCCAATCGACTCCACTTTGTCCAGAAACGGTGTGCCGCCCCTTCCTTGCCTTGCGCGCACTTCTTCGGCAATTTCTGTGATGGAGAAATTGCCGCGTGCGAGCCGCCGCCAATGCGCACGAGGGAAAGCCCTGATCTGTTCGAGATCCGGTTCGTTGATTTCGACTTCGAACCACTCCGTTCCTTGGGGAATTTCTTTCCACAGGGCGAGGTGCCTCATGAATAGCAGAGCTCGCCGCTTCGCATTTTCGTCAGCATTGTTGAGATCTGGACTGCTAACGATCTCCTGCAGAGTTTTCTGGTAACTCTGAAATACCGGAGAGGCGAAGTCACTTCTTAGAAACTCGGCTATGACCTCGTCTTCAGAAACTCTCCGGATTACCCGCGGCGGATGCCAATTCCTAACCTGCATTAACGCCCTTCGATTCCGCAGGAAATCGAAGAGGAATGGGATTGCCACGCAGACGAGTAGAAGGATCATCAGGACTAGCTGTACAAGGATGACCTGCAACAAAGAGGAATGATATCGGCAGATGGCAAGGATCACCACACCGCTGAAAGCCAGTTGCAGCCAACTGGTATTGGCAATCTTGTAAGACATCTCAAAGGTTATGATCACAACGCTGAGCGAGAAGACAATAGTCGTAACCGCGTATAGCGCCAGAAGGTAGGGAAGGTTATATTTTCCTGCAATCTCGAACCCCACACCGAACAGGAATCTCCAGATCCATGCAGGCGCGATTCCCAAGACGAGGGCAATGGCGGAGCCGGTACCCAATACAAGCAGGAGGGACGTCGCGATGACCTTGAGATCTCTTCGAGCTTCGTCACGCGTTCCCGCCACGAGCGGGAACATGCTGTTTACGACGGACGTGGAAAACGCGAATATTACACGCCCAACCATCGCCACGGCAGCATAGAGTCCGGCATCATGGGCGAGAAAAAAGTGCTTCACGAGCACGATATCGCAGTTATTGATTAAAACCTGCCCGGAATAGAAGACCATAGCCTGGGACGTTTCACGAAGGGCAGCGGAAAAACGAAGGGGATTCGGAAGGCGGCCCGTCAATTTGGGGCCGGCAAGAAGATAAGCAACTGCGATTGCCACGGCATTGGCTGCAATAACTCCGGCGACGCCCTTGCCAAGCAATATCGACAGAACCGATCCGCCAAGCCGAAACGCCCCCTCAACCACAAGATTCGTAGCAAGGCGGCGAAAGCCGTAAGCACCCTGAATGTAACCCCGTCTGCAGCCTAGTGGAATGTAAAAAGCGGCGCCGAATGCAAGCAGAGCGACAAAAGTGGGGTCAGGCAGATTCAAATAGTCTGCGATCGCCCCTCGGAACGCCAGCAACAGGAGCGCCACGAGAATTCCGCATCCCCAGGCTCCACGATGAAAAACCCGATAAACCGCGGACTTCCGATCAGGTGTGTCCTGCTGTGCCACCAACTTTGCGGAAACAATTTGAAAAGAAAGTGTCACCGCGGATAGGAGGGTCAGGATCGTGTAAACAACGGTGGCCTGCCCAAAGCCCTTTGGGCCCAGGAAGCGCGCAACGACAATGTTATAGATCAGACTGATGCCGGACGTCAGGCCTGACCCCGAAAGCAATACGACACTTGCGGAGACAATGCGCGCCTGGAGCGTCTTCGTTTTGTTGGCCAAACCATTCACCGCGCTCTTCGATCCCCGGTTCGGCATCCGAAGAAGAATTATTGCGAGCTTGAAAATAAGCTATTACCGGGCCGACAGATCACTAAGATGCAAGAACGGTCAGTCTGGCTGCTCACTGCCTCGATACGATGAAGCCTATTATTTCCATCCTTACAACCCGAATCAATTGCGTGGCCTCTAACCCAAAAGACAATGGTCAACCGTGCAAGAAATCTAATTCTTTTTCTACTTCTATTGCCCCACGGATGCTCTGGTCCAGGTGCTGTAAGCGCGCTGCCATTGAAGTACAAAGCGACCGGGCAATCCCCGCAGGCAATCGCCCTTTACGAGGCTTGGTTCGGCCACCCTAAACACATCTCCGTTGGCTATTCGTCGCAGGATCCCTCGGTGATTCGCGATCAGATTCGCAAGGCGAAATCTATGGGAATATCCGCCTTCGTCGTGGACTGGTACGGGGATAGGGAACCGTTCATTGACCGCAGCTATGCCATGATGCAGGCCGCCGCCGCTAACGAGGGTTTCCAGGTGGCGATGATGTACGACGAAACCGAAGAGGAAGACGGTGCGACAGACGAAGCTCTCGCGGACTTCACCATGTTCCACGAAACTTACCTTTCTTCGAAAGCCCAAGGGCATCAGGCCTATTTGACCTACGAGGGCCGGCCCGTGATCTTCATTTTTCCGAAGGGGAAGCACACGGACTGGGACAGGGTGAGAACCTTGGTAAACAAGTGGAGCGTTCCGCCGCTACTGATTGAGGAAAATCTTCCTGGCCAGTACGAGGAGGCTTTCGACGGCTTCTATCCATGGGTGCAACCTGGAGAGAAGGGTTGGGCGGCAGATGGCAGCAATTGGGGAGAGCAATATCTAAGCGATTTCTACGAAACGATGCACTCAAAATATGCTGACAAGATTATTGTTGGTGGCGTGTGGGCAAGTTTCGATGACGGCAAAGCCTCGTGGAGCCTTAACAGGCATATAGGGGCCCGGTGTGGGCAGACTTACGCGGACACGTCTAATCTCTGGCACAAGTATTTCCCTGCTGACGATCTTCTTCCTTTCGTAATGGTCGAGACATGGAACGACCACGAAGAGGGCACCGCGATTGAGAATGGAGTTCCTGCCTGCGGGGCCGGGGCGCAGGAGCACACGGCAGCCCCTCTCGCGTCGAAATAGACGCTCCGCATGGAAGGAAAAAGCAGAAGAAGTGGGGCTATTGCGCGGTGGGGTATAATTCTTCCCGCATAAGGCCGCATCATGTCGTTATGTTCATGTTCCAGCATGTGGCAATGAAAAACAAAGCGGCCAGTAAAGCCTTCGAATCGAGCGATGATTGTGAGCACTTCTCGTGGGTTGACGATCGCCGAATCCTTCCCTCCGGCCTCGTTTAGCGCAGGCAGTCGCGGTGTCCCAACCAATTCGAGGGTACCGTTTCGAAGAGACATGGGGTTGAATCCCCGACGCTGCAGAATCTGAAACTGCATGAGCCTCTTAGGAACAGGCAGCGGATCGATACATCGCCGCAGTTCGCATGGCTTGCGATATAGCGACAGTACCGTTGAATCGCTGGCATTGACAATATGTTCCAAGGCCAGCGCTGGTACAGACGCAGGAGTATCAGAACCGGTATCCGGGCTTTAGTTCGCAACGGTAGATGGTGGTTTTCTCTTCACGACCACTTGTACTGGCTGTGCATGTGGCCCAGCTTAAATAGAGATCCGGCCCCAGGGGAAAGACCATTGGAGCGCCATCAACCTCGGCCTCAAGACTTGGCCCCTCTTCGGATACGGGGAGGGTGAAATTGAGAGCCTGACCAAATACGACAGGGTAAAATTCGCGAATATTTGAAATGTCCGAGGTGTGCCGGACCTCGGCTTCCACAAGAAATGTTGCCGTGTCGGACCAGTTCAGAGCTGTCACGGTAATGTTTCGGCCCCCCTGCGCGAAGCCGCTCGGGTCGATCTTCGTAAACGGGCACGGTCCCGCGAAACACGACGCTCGCACGTTTCCAAATTCATTGTCAACTCCGGCGTCCAATGAAAGGGAGCCAGTAGAGGCTTTCCAGTTTCCGTCGGGGGAACAAGGGGACCGGTGTTCGCAGGGCACATTTCCTTTATTGGCGACCTGGAAGGTCCTAACGGCACTGCCAATATTCACTTCCGTCCTGGAGTTGACCGTATATCTCACTCGGACGTTCGATACAACAATGCTCGAGCCGTTGCGGCCTGCACCTGCGGATTCCGGTTTCGCCTCCATCGCGGCGACATAGAGCTCCCTGTCGGCCAGACGAAACCCGGACTGGACTTGCATTGTCAGTGGTTCGTAATCCGGATGCGAAAAGCTGAGCACGACTGCCCGCCCGGGCCAAACGCGTCCGGGGAATGAGATGTCAAAGAACCCCGATGCACCGGTTCGCGTGGTCACGCTGGTTGCGCCATCGGATGCGGTCACCGCGACGTCGGAGATGGGCAGCTCCCGCCGGGTGTCGGCGTCGCGCCGTATGACGGCGCCCTTTATCCTCACAGTACCCGCGCGCCAATGGTGCGTGTGCACACCAAACGTAATGGCCGCTGCGCAAGCGACGATCCCGACGATTATCGAGACGAGAACCTTTCCGTGCGTCAATGTAGTTTTGCCTATTACATCGACCTCCAACTAGGTTGGACGCGTCTTTGACCCAATGTGCTGTCTGGCCTCCGCCCATCCCCAGATCATTTTTGAGCATCCAAGGTGTTGAGTTGCTCGAAGGTGGCATCGGCCCAAGTCGGCGGGGGATAAATGCGTTCGATCGAATCCACGAGATGAAAATGCCACAAATTAATGGAAGAAACCGTGGGAAGACCCGCCGCACGCTGCTTGGCCAGATGGCGCGCATATCATTGGGACTTCCGCTCGCACGAGCCAATGTTTTGCCCTTGCTTGCCCAAGCGGTTGCGCCACACGGTGGTCAGGCGCCGCATACCCGTCCAGCGCCTCCACCGACGCCAACTCCGCTCTCCGCCCAGGATGATCAATTCCTGAATGACCTCGAACACAGTAATTTTCTTTTCTTCTGGGAGCAGGCCAACCCCCAGACCGGATTAGTGAAAGACCGCTGCAATGTTCGCGCTAAGGACACAACTGTTGTTGCGAGCGTCGCGTCGACAGGGTTTGGTTTGACGGCGATCTGCATTGCAGAGAAGAGGAGTTTCATTAGCCGCGCTGAGGCCCGGTCGCGCGTGATCGCTACGTTGTCATTTCTATGGCACAAGCTGCCGACGCATCGTGGATTTTTCTATCACTTCGCCAATATCAACACAGGCGAGAGAATCTGGGATTCGGAGGTCTCGTCTGTCGATACGGCGATATTGCTCTGCGGCATTCTGACCTGCCGTCAGCATTTCCAGGATGACACTATCGCCCAGCTTGCGCAGGCTATCTTTGATCGCGTGGACTGGACATGGTTGTCAGAGGACACGACTCTGCTGCCCCAGGGTTGGACTCCTGAGTTCGGCTTTCTGCCATCCAAATGGGACTTCTACAGCGAATTGATGATGATGTATCTTCTCGGACTGGGTTCCTCCAGACACCCTCTCCCCAGCGAGGCGTGGTTCGCGTGGAAGCGGACGATCTTTGAATACGATGGGCTTCGCTATGTGGGCTCGTTTGCTCCACTCTTTGTTCATCAATATTCCCAGGCATGGTTCGATTTTCGCAATAAACGGGATAGGTACACGGACTACTTCGAGAACTCGGTCATCGCGACGGATGTACATCGCAGATTCTGTTTGCAAATGAATGAACAATTCATCGACTACACAAATGCCCTCTGGGGCATTACTGCCTCGGACTCAGACAAGGGCTATGTGATCTGGGGCGGGCCCCCAGCTATGGGGCCGATCGATGGAACCATTGTTCCCGCAGCGACCGGTGGCTCATTGCCCTTTTTGCCGGATGCGACGATGCGGGTGCTGAGAACGATACATGATCACTACTCCGGGGCCTGGTGCCGTTATGGTTTCGTAGACGCTTTCAATCCTCTTAGTAACTGGTATGACACAGATGTCATTGGCATCGACACCGGGATTACCATGCTGATGGCGGAAAACGCGCGCACAGGGTTTGTCTGGGATACCTTCATGAAAAACACGGAGGCACAACGAGGCATGGAGATTGCCGGCTTCAAACCCTACGAACCGAACAAGCCTTAGAGACGGCGGCTTACTCCCGCAACGGTCAAATTTGATCATCGTGCGGGTCAGGAGAAGTCGACCATATTTTTGAAGATACTGCGTGAACAACGGTGTACTACCCGTGCGCATCGTAATAGACAGCCCAAGTTGTTAAAGCGCAGTGGGCAAGAGCACGTCGCAGGGATACCGAACTGGGGATCCAACAGGCGAAATCTCCATGGTCGATCGACCACATTCAATGAATTCTGAGGTGTGAATGTCCGCAACCTCAAGGAACTCGATGAATCCCGGCGAAGCGTCCCAGAAGCAAGCCGGCGTGGCGAACGGTCCCAGCAATGCCTGGGGCGACAGAGTTCGCGCGCTCAGGAATATTCCCGCGGTCCTCCACTTTGTTTGGGAGTCCGGACCGGCGGTTGTGTCCTGGAACATTGCGATACGGATCGTGGTTGCTGCACTGCCCGTCGGTATCGGCATTGTCGGCCGATTCATCATCGACGGAGTCAACAGCATTCGCCTGCACCGGCCGTTGCCCCAACATTTCTGGTGGCTGGTGGCCGCTGAAATGGCTCTGGCAGTGCTTACCGGCATCTTGTCGCGCGCAGTCGACTACTTCGACAACCTGCTTGCCGATCGTTACACACACCACGTGAGCGTTGAAGTCATGCGCAAAGCGGCGTCTCTCGACGTCACAGTGTACGAAGATCCTGTCTTCTACGATCGCCTCGAGCGCGCCCGTGTGCAGGCGACTGACCGGCTGGCCATGATTCAACAAATGGGCCGGCTGATCCAACTGACTGTGACCGCTATCGCATTCTCGGCCGTGCTCGTCCGATACTCGCCCTTCCTGTTGTTGCTGCTGGTGGCCGGCATCATCCCGGCGTTTGTCGGCGAAAGCCATTTTGCTTTCCTCACTTACGCCAAGAACTTTCACCAGACACCGTGGCGCCGCGAGATGGACTATCTCCGCCAGGTGGGGGGAAGCAAGGAGGCAGCCAAAGAGCTGAAGCTCTTCAACCTCAGTAGCTACTTAACGGAACGGTTTACAGGGCTTTCGAAACGAATCTACGACGAGAACGTTGCTCTCAACCGCCGCCGTCTTTTCTGGGGTGGTCTGCTGGCGATCCTCGGCCAGTTAGGCTACTACGGCGCGTACGCACTTAGCATCTACCGCACTATCCAGGGCCGCTACAGCGTTGGCGACCTCACCCTCATCACGACTGCCATCATGCAATCGATGGCGAGTATCCAACAGGCCTTCTCGACCGCATCCGGCGTGGCCGACCAGGCGCTGTTTCTCACCGACCTGATCGCTTTCTTCGAGATGAAACCAAGGGTCGAATCCAAGGTTGACGGCATTCTTGTTCCACACCCTGTCGAGCGTGGCTTCGAATTTCGAAATGTTTCTTTCGCATACCCCGGAACCAACCGGCGCGTCCTCAGCGATTTCAATTTCAAACTTCATCCTGGCGAACGTGTGGCCCTGATTGGCGAAAACGGCCAGGGTAAAACGACAATGGTCAAGCTCATTACGCGTCTCTACGATCCAACCGAGGGGCAGATATTACTGGACGGCGTTGATCTCCGCGAGTACGACCTGGCGGCACTCCATGCCGAAATTGGTGTGATCTTTCAAGACTTCATGCGCTATGAAATGACCGCACGCGAGAACATTGCCGTCGGCCGTATCGAAGTGTCGCATTCGCAAGAGGAAATTGAATACGCAGCGGACAAGAGCCTTGCGGCGGGGGTCGTGGGGACACTTGAGCACGGCTACGACCAGATGCTCGGCCGCCGTTTTGAGGGCGGTGTCGATTTGTCCGGCGGAGAATGGCAGAAGATGGCTCTGGCCCGCGCATACCTCCGCGATGCGCAGTTGCTCATCCTTGACGAACCAACCGCCGCGCTCGATGCGCGGAGCGAATTCGAAGTCTTCGAACGCTTTGCCGAACTCACTTTCGGCAAGATGGCCCTGCTGATATCCCATCGTTTTTCTACCGTCCGGATGGCCGACCGCATCGTAGTGCTGGAGGGTGGCCGGCTGGTGGAAGAGGGAAGCCACGACAAACTTGTGGCGCTCGGTGGCCGGTACGCCGCCATGTTTGAAATGCAAGCCGCAAGTTACAGGTGATCGACGATGATTGATACGGAACCAATTCTGGAATCGCAACCAGCGCGCACGAGCGACGTAGGTGAACGTCTTCGCGAAGCTGCGCGCGTTGCAGCATCGTGGGACGTCGTGCACAGGCCCGGCACCTCTGGTACTTTCCCCGAACGTCTGCGGGCGGCCAAGAATAAGCTCAAACTCCTGGACGCGCACCTCGCATCGCAGCCCATTACAGAGACGGTAGCGGCGAATGGAGGCATGGTCTCACGGAGCGGCGCCGTGCTCGAACTGCGAGAGAACTTTCGGCTTCTTCGATCGTCCGTTACCGGCGTCTCCGATAGCTTCAGGATTATTGCGGAACTGCCTCGAATCGTCTTTGATGCACGACCGGAGGAACCCCGCGTTGCTGCTGCCGCAGAACTCTACTTCTGTGCTGTCGATGGGGAATTCTCGGCTCCGACGTTTTGCTCGTTCATCGGCGAATTGCAGAAACACGAGCCTCTCGATGTAGGAGAACTGTGGAATATCGCAAGCTTCCTCAAATTTGTGCTGCTCGAACTTTTGCTGGTCGAGGCGCGCACATTGCTCGATTTAACTGGCGCTTCACGGCAATCCACAATCTCAGCGCTCATAAAGAGCCTCCGCTCTGTTACCAATGCCGATTGGGTCTCTATCATCGAGCCGCTGATTTCCCTCGACGAAGCGCTCCGCCAGGATCCAGCGGGAGCCTACCAACGCATGGACTTCGAAAGCCGGGAATTCTATCGCAAAAAAATTGCGTTCATTGCCCGGCACTCGGACTTCCCGGAGTCAAAGGTGGCTCTTACTTCACTCGACCTAGCCCGCGAAGCTGTCGACCTGCCCTCGGACGACCCGCGCGTTCATCGGCGACGCATTCACGTCGGCTACTACCTCATAGACAAGGGACTGTCCCAACTCGCTGAGCGGACAGGGTTTCATCCACCCCTCATGGCGCGAGTCCGTACATACATTCGTGCGATAGGCGACGATTTTTACATCATTGGCATTCAGCTGCTCACCATCTTCTTTATTGCCGCGG
>JBELAI010000188.1:0-11735 GCA_049508975.1 Occallatibacter sp.
GAGATTGGACGGGCGCTGGGGTTGCGGGTGCCGGAGTTGATTTTCATCGAAATCGATGCGGCTCTGGGGCGGAATGAACCCGATGCCGAGATACGGCAACTACTGAAAGCAAGCGTGGGGTTGAACCTGGCTCTCGATTATCTGCCGGGGTCGACCATGTTCGACGTGGCGGCACGGGATGCGGTGAGCGCGGAAGAGGCGTCGCTGACAGTGTGGTTCGATGCGTTCACCCAGAATGTGGACCGGACGCCGCGGAATGCGAATCTCCTGATGTGGCATCGCAAGCTCTACCTGATCGACCATGGGGCTGCGCTTTATTTCCACCACAACTGGGAGACGATGCCGCAAAAGGCCGAGGCGCCATTCGCTGAGATTGGGCAGCATGTGCTGCTGCCTTGGGCATTGAAGATCGATGCTGTTCGGGCCGATGCGCATCGAAGGCTGACACGCGAGGTATTTGCGGAGATTCTGGAGCAGGTTCCGGATGCGTGGCTGGAGGCCGGGACCGCTGGCGTGACGGCGGCGGAGAAGCGCGCTGGATATGTCGACTTTTTTGTGAAGCGGCTGAAGGCTGCGGAGATTTTTGAAGAGGAGGCGATGAAAGCTCATGCCCGCCTCGTTTGATTACACCGTCATTCGCGTTGTGCCGCGCGTGGAGCGGCAGGAGTTTATCAACGCGGGGGTTGTTGTCTTCTGCCTGGAGAAGCGCTACCTTGACGCGCGCGTTCATCTTGATGAGCAACGGCTGCGGGCCCTCTGGCCGGAGGTCGATGTGGAGGTTGTGCAGGCGCACCTGGATGCGATTCCGCTGATTTGCGTAGGGGACGAGAGCGCGGGGGCGATTGCGAGGCTGTCACAGCGGGAGCGGTTTCACTGGCTCAGTTCTCCGCGGAGTACGATTATCCAGCCGTCGCCGGTGCATACGGGAATTTGCGATGAGATGGGCGGGGTTTTGGAGCGGCTTGCTCAACAATTTATTGGTCTCTGAAGTTCTTCTCCTTTTTTCGGCTCAGGTATTCGGGGCATAGGTTCCGGAAAGCAGGTCCTTCGACTCCGCTGAAGCACGCTCCGCTCAGGATGACAGTCCTTTTTCTGATATGAGCTACGGAGACAGGAGATGATTTGTTTTTGCGTTTTTTCACTTGGCGGCGGAGCGAAGCAGATCGCCGAGGGCGTGGACATCGGTGGAACTGGTATCGCTGATAACGATGTAGCGCAAGCCTGCCTGGGTCCAGGTCTCGACGCTGAAGCCTTTATCGCTGGTTTCGGTGACGGCGGCCCCGAGCGGTCCAACTCCCGGCTGCTCCTGCACGATGAAGACAGATAACTGGTGCTTTCGTAACTCAAAGAGTAACTGCGCGCCTGCGTTGTGCTTGAAATAAATCAACTTTCCGCCGAGAAGTTTATACGGAGAATCCTGTAATTCCGGAAGATTGAACGCGAATGGCAGCTTGCCCTGGAACCATGGCTTGACGGTGTGCCTGTCGGTGGAGACAACGTCGACCGGGTTGGCGCTGGCCATGGTGGCAACATGCAGATCGAGTAACTCGGCGATGGCCTGGTCGCGTGCTGCATGGCGCGTGAACATGGGAATCGAAACTGCAGCCAGAAGAAGCGCGAGGGCGGCCGCAGCCAGCCACGGTAGCCACCTGTTCTTCAACACTGGACGGCGGTTCTTCTGAATAATCTTCTCCACTTGCAGGCGGAACTCGGGACGCATGCTGAACCCGGGCGACTGAGCCAGGTTTGCCGCTGCGGCTCGAGTTGCACGCTTCATCTGCAAGCGGGATAGCGCTTCAGACGCACAGCCTGAACAGTTGTGCAGGTGCTCCTCGAAGGTGGAAAGCTCGTCGCGCGGAAGACTCTCATCCACGTAGGCGTCCAGCTTGTCGCGATTGAATTCGCAGCTCATTCAATGGCCCTCTGGAGCTTTGCGCCAAGCAGAATGCGCATGGCCTTTCTCGCCCGCGACAGGCGGGACATGACCGTACCGATAGGAACGCCGATTGCCAGCGATATTTCCTGATAACTCATCTCTTCAAGGTCGCAGAGCAGAATGATTTCGCGATAGTTCACCGGCAACTCTTTGAGCGCCGACTGGATGGTCTCACTCTCGATGCGCGCCATTAGAACGGACTCAGGTGTTTCGGTTGTGGACGTCTCAGGTGGTGCATCGTCCTCCGCATCCAGCGAGACAGAAGCTTTCAGGCCTGCCTGCGAGGTGAGGAACGTGTTGCGCAGGATGCGATAAATCCAGGCGCGGAAGTTTGTTCCCTGGCGGAATGAGGAAAAGCCTTTGAGCGCTTTCATGAATGTTTCCTGCACCAGGTCTTCCGCCTCGGCGCGATTCTGCGTGAGCCAGCAAGCGAAGTTATAGAGCCTGACGAATAGCGGCATCGCCAGTTCTTCGAAGGTGCCGGTATCGCCGGAAGGATTCGCCACAGCACGGACAGTGTATCTCAGGAGTGGTGTGTGAAAGAGCTTCTCCAATTGATTTCCGCAGTCTCCCAGGTCTCAAGATCGAGACCTGGGGCACCCACATTTGCTCTTAGTCGGTGGCGGTTGCGGGGAAATTTATTCTTCTGCCTGGAATGGGAGCGGAAGCCGTGGATGGTTTGAATTTGCGCAGGAGCACCGCATCGAGGGACCACTTGCCGGGGCCGTTGATTAGCAGGAAAGCGGTGGTGAGTATCTGCGCGTAGTCGGCGCGAATCTCGTGCAGAACGGCCCAGATCCCGATTTTAGGCGGGGCGGGTGGCAGCGGCAGCGGCGAGGTGCCTAGATACAACGAGATTTTGGTGCTGAGGATGGCGACGATCATCTCGATGACAAAGGGAATGGCAATGAGCCGCGTACCGAGGCCGGAGATCAGCAAGAGACCGCCGACAATTTCAAGACAGGCTACGAAGACGACAGTTTCGTGGGGGAAGGGAATGCCGAGTTTGGTGAAGCGGCCGACACCCTGGTTGGCGTAGACGAATTTCAGGATGCCTTCCCAGAAGAAGACGCCGCCTGCCATCAGACGCAGGAAGAGGATGGAACGGGGGCCGTTTGTGGGAGGATTGACGAGCCACGAAAAGAATCTGTGCATGGGCTGCTCCTTGTGCAGGCAGAGGATTCACTCGATGGAGTGTTCACTGCATAGAACTGGAGCAGGCGGAATTTATTCCACGGGGAGCAGATTTAATTTGGAGCTTGTTTCAAAATCGCCGTTGTGATCAGGATCGAATCCCGCAGGGGTTAAAACCCCTCTTTCTTTCGGCCTCTTTTCGGCACGACTGAAGTCATGCCCTGACACAAAGCGAGATCCTGTCGTACGCATGAACGAATGCTTCGGCACAACTGAAGTCGTGCCCTGTTACAAAGCGCGGCTGCCTCGTTCGCATGAAGGAAATGCCTCAGCAGGACTCATATTCATTTCCAGGCGAAAAAGACAGGAGCGGGAAAGTCCGCCGCTCCTGTTATTGAGGCTCGACCAAGTGGTGGGCAATGGCGAAGAGGGCAAGTTCCAGGCGGGTGGAGACACCGGTTTTATCGAAGATGTTGGAGAGATGGCGTTTGACGGTTTCTTCGCTGAGGGCGAACTGTTTGGCGATATCGCGGTTGGAACAGCCTTCGACAATGCAACCCACGACTTCCAACTCGCGCGGAGTGAGGCCGTAGGTCTTGCGCTGCGGTACGACGGCCTGTTGCATCAGGTCGTGCAGGGCGGAAACCAGGTTGACGACGCGCTTGCCGCCGATCCAGTAATCGCCGCCAAAAACGGTGCGGATGGAGGTTTGCAGATGGCTGGCCAGGGCATCTTTGAGCACGATGCCGCGAGCGCCGATGTGCAGGGCTTCAATGATCTGCTGGGTGGTGATGGTTGAGGTGAGTAGAAGGATCTTCACGGTTGGCGTGCCATTCATGATGGCGCGCATGGCTTCAAGGCCGGGCAGGCGCGGCATTTGCAAGTCGAGCAGCAGAATATCGGGCTCGAGTTCAAGCGTCTGGGTGATAGCCTCATCGCCGTCAGTGGCTTCGCCGACCACATCGAAGCCGTCTTGTTCGGAGAGCATGTTGCGCACGCCGATTCGGACTACAGGATGATCGTCGGCCAGTACAATTCGGATTGGCTTGTCCACAAGCAGGGCTAACCTCCAGTGCCTTTGCTACTTATAGCTTCAATTCAGCATCCAGCATACGCTGCAGGTTGACGGCGGCGGCGCGCAAATCGGCAAGGATGACGGAGCTGTTATCTGGTTGGTTAACCTTGGCGGTCTCCAGAGCACCCGATTCGACCAATTCGCCAAGGCGTGCCACCTGCAGAGCGCCTGCCATGGCCCCACCCCCCTTGATGGCGTGGCCAATGCGGCGCGTCTCCGCCCATTCCGATTTTGCGATTGCTTCGGTGAGTGCGGAGGTTCGGCGGCCGAGGTCGGCGATGATGGCTTCGTAGATCTGGCGAACGGCCTTGTCTGGCATCATTTCGCGAAGCTGGGCCAGGGTTTCGAGATTGACGATTTTCTCGGCGGGGTCCAAGCCAGGCTCGGGGGGAGGATGCAGAAGCGCCTCCTGTTCCTCAATGAGCCTGGTGAGTGCTTCGGGCGGAAAAGGCTTGAGCAGGAATCCATCGGCTGCGTCAAGAATCTTTTGCTGCGTGCTGCTGGCGCTGATGACATAAAGCCTGGCCTTGCTACTGGCGCGCAGTTGCTCGATCAGCGGAAGCCCGCTCAGGCCGGGCATTTGAACGTCCATGAGGATAATGTTGGGCACACAACGATTTTCGGTCAGAAGTGCCAGCGCTTCAGATCCGTCGGCCGCGGTGTGGACGGGATAGCCGCTCATGGTCAGGACTGTGGCCATCACCTCGCGGCTCACCATATCGTCATCGATAAGGAGGACCGTGGGACGCTCGTGCTGGGTGATGAAGTCAAGCATACGTATAGTGTTGCACCCCTTGAGTGGCGGTCAATGAGGAAATTAGCAATGGGAATCGAATCAGTTCTGAGGTAGTGGCGGCAGGTTCCAGGGGTCTGGACTCAATGGCCGACGACGAGTACCTGGAAGCTGCCGTTCACTGGATCGGTCTGGAGCGAGCCGACATTGCCGGGACGGGAGAGGTCCATGCCAAGCAGATCGGTTACGAGGTAGACTTGTCCAGTTTCCGGATCGACGGCGAGGGTCCGTGCGCGCTGGCGGGTGGGCAAATTCTGAATCACGGCGTACGAATCGGACACGCTCTGGCGAATGATGGTGAGGCTCCCGTCCGCGCCGCCGCTGGCGGAATAGATCAGGCCGTTGTTGGCGTCGTATCCAATGGCATCTACATCCGGGCCGATGGGGAGGGTGGCGACCAGGTTGCCATTGCCGGCATTGAGAACGAGCAATTTCAAATTGTTGCAGGCTTCGAAAAGACGCAGGTGCGCGGCGTCGATGGCCAGGGATTTCGGCGTGGTGCATTGACCGTCAAGCGAGAAAGACCGAAGGGGACGCTCCTTTGCAGTCCAATCGATGGTAATGGGAGGGGCGGCGGGCTTCCTGGGGGCTGTGGCAGCAGCGGTGAATGAACCATTGCCTTCCGGCGTTTTGGGCAGCAGGGTCGCCACAGTCTGCGCGTCGAACTGCAGAATCCTGTTGCGGTCTGTGGCGTTGACGAAGACATTTCCTCTCCCGTCCGCCAGGGCAAAACCGAGCACCTCGGGAACAACAATCTGGCCCACGATCCTGCGGGTTTGCGTGTCGACGATGGTGATGGACGAGCCGGAATTCGGTTTTGCGGCCGGCGGAGAAGGAGGCGCGGGCCTGGGGGTAATGTGGGTGGTGGTGCGGGGCACAGCCGGCGCGCGCGGGGCGGGAGACAGGTCGACGCGGACGGCGAACAGCAGCCTGGTCTGCGGTTCAAACACCAGCGCGCGCGGGCTGGGGACGTCTTCAATCGTTGCAACTGTCTGCAGGGTGCGGCGGTCGAAGACAATCACTTTGCCACCGCGGCCATCGCTCACATAGCCAAACTCGCCGGTATCGTCGAGGGCTACAGCATGGGCATCGACGAGATCGGTGATCGCTCCGGCGAGAGTGCCTGTTTTCACGTCCACCACCTGCACGGCGTGGCCGTGCGCGATGTAAAGGCGCCCTGCGCCGCTGTCCATCGTCAAGTAGTCCCAGGAACCCGTGCCGCCAATAATCCAGGTGTTCTTGATGGTGAATGGGTCGCTGGTGAGTTCGGTGGCCTGAGGAGGCTGCTGCGCGGGTAGAGTGGCAATCGCAATCGGGCACAAGGCTAGCAGGCTAAGCGCGCACACCCTCTTCATTGTGAAAGCCTCCTTTGGGAATAGATGCGCGGAGGGTCGTTGACGCTCCCTGATTTCGCCTTCCGTGGCTAGTGTCCTGTCTCTCAAGTTCTTCACATTCGATTCGGCGTGGACTCTCGGGTCAAAACTCGCGAAAAGCAGGTCCTTCGACTCCGCTGAGGTACGCTCCGCTCAGGATGACAGGTCTATTTTTGATATGAACATTGGAGACAAGACACTATCGGCGCGGGAACAGGGCGGAGAAACGGGTGTGCTTCCCATGGTCAATATTGCCCGCTCGTGTGTTTGTTCTGCCCGTATACTCGTGCGGATGGCTAGATTCAGTACACGAGTCAAGTATCTCTTGAGGGTTGCAGGGCCTGGAATTATTACGGGCGCGGCGGATGACGATCCGTCGGGCATCGCGACGTACACGCAGACAGGCGCGCAGTTCGGCTATGGACAATTGTGGACCGCGCTGCTGGTGCTGCCGATGCTCATCGCCGTGCAGGAGGCGTGCGCGCGGATTGGCGCTGTGACGGGACAAGGCATTTCCGCTGTAGTGAAGGAACGGTATAGCAAGACGGTACTTTATGGAATGCTAGCGCTGATCCTGGTGGCGAACACGATCAACCTGGGAGCGGACCTGGGGGCCATGGGCGCGGCGGCGCAGCTGATATTGCCGGTGAATTTTACGGTGCTGGTGCTCTTCTTCACGGCGTTGATTCTAATTCTTGAGATTTTCACTTCTTACCGCGTTTATGCGCGAATTCTGAAGTGGCTTTGCGTCACATTGTTTTCCTATGTAATTACGGTGTTTATGGTCAAGGAGCCATGGGGAACAATTCTGAGGGCTACGTTTGTTCCGCACATTGAGTTCACATCCGCGTTCTTTTTCATCATCACGGGCGTAATTGGCACAACGATCTCGCCGTATATGTTCTTCTGGGAGGCTTCACAGGAAGTTGAGGAAGAGAAAAGCAAGAGGATGATCCACAATGGAACGCCGACAGTTACCGAGCCGTTCATGAAGCGGCTTCGGCTGGATAACTTGCTCGGCATGGTGTCATCGCAGATTGCGGCGTGGTGCGTTATCGTCGTCGGGGCGACAGTGTTGCATAGCAATGGCGTTACGCATATTAGTAGTGCGGCCCAGGCAGCCAAGGCATTGGAACCGCTGGTTCATAGCTTCCCTCATGCGGGCTTTTTGGCTGAGCTCATATTCGCTATCGGCATTATCGGGGTGGGGCTTCTTGCGGTGCCCGTTTTTTCGGGATCGGCAGCATTCGCGTTGTCAGAGGCGTTGGATTGGCGGGCTGGGCTCAATCTGAAATTGAAGCGTGCGCATGGGTTCTACGGGGTGATCACGATTGCGACGCTGATTGGACTGATGATTAACTTCATCGGTATTAATCCCATGCAGGCATTGGTGGTGACGGCAGTTATCAACGGAGTTATCGCTGTGCCGCTGATATTCCTGATTGCGCGGATTGCACGGAACACAGAGATCATGGGGGAATATCGCAGCGGGGTGCTGTCGAATGTTCTTGTGTGGGCTACGTTTGTGTTTATGGGGGCGTCGGCGGTGGCTATGTTTGTGACTATGAAGTTTTGAGCGGGAGTTATCGTTGGGTATGTTAACTCAAAAGGTATTCAAAGTAGATTAGTGGATCTTTGCGATAGACGACGCGGGCGGTTTCGCGGAAGCCGCAACGGGCGTAAAACGGGCCTGCGCCGGCAGTGGCGTCGAAGGCGTCGAGGCGGATGGCGTCGGCGGGCCAGGAGCGGGCATGCTCGATGGCTTGCTCAAGGAGCAGGCGGCCGATTCCCTGACGTTGCAGTTTCGGAGTTACCGCCATGCCGGTGAGATAGATCGCCTTCTTTACCGACGTGAAGTAGGAGACATCGATGGCCCAGGGTTTTTTATTGGCAAGACGCAGGGTTCCTACGATGGCCTTGCCTCTGCGAGCAATGAGGACACGGGCGTAGCGCATGCTGAAGAGGATCCCTTTTTCAGTAGAGATAGATGACCAGAAGCCTTGTCCGAAGCGTTTGGTGAGGTCCGCGGCAGCGGCGGTGTGGAGGGCGGCCAACACAGGCGCATCTTCGGGGAGGGCGATGGAGAAGGTTAGCTTCATTTGAGCGGTCCGATTGTGGTTTGTGGCCTCCCACCCTTGCCGCGATAGAACTTCGCCACAGATGGGGCACCCAGCTTTTGTAACTGGGTTGGAGACGAAATGCAACAGCAGGTCTCCTTCGACTTCGCTCAGGACAGGCTCTCGACTCCGCTGAAGTACGCTTCGCTCAGGGTGACAGCAACTGCGGGAGCGCCAGAAGTTAAGTGCGGTTAGTCGATGGCGGCGGGGATTTCGTGGAGCCAGCCTGGGGCTTTCAACAACTCCCTGGGCCGGCTGCCGTCGGCTGGGCCTACTAATCCGTCGCGCTCCATCAGGTCGATTAAATGCGCGGCACGGCCGTAGCCGATGCGCAGGCGGCGTTGCAAGAGCGATGTGGAGGCCTTGCCGAACTCGAAAACCAACTGCACGGCATCGTTGAACAAAGGGTCGTTCTCGTCCGGGTCGGCATTGGATCCGTCGGGCGAGACGCGCTCGTCTTTGGGCGACTCGAGGAAGCCTTCGACGTATTCGGCGTGGGCCTGCGCCTTCCAGAAATCGACCACGGCGGCGGTTTCCTTTTCGCTCACATAGGCGGCGTGGAGGCGCATCAGGCGGCTGGTTCCGGGCGGGAGAAAAAGCATGTCGCCGCGGCCCAACAGAGCCTCCGCGCCGTTGGTGTCGAGGATGGTGCGTGAGTCGACCTTGGTAGCGAGGCGGAAGCTCATGCGCGTGGGCACGTTGGCCTTGATGAGGCCGGTGATCACGTCTACCGAGGGGCGCTGGGTGGCGAGAATCAGATGGATGCCGACGGCGCGGGCCATCTGCGCCAGGCGCGTGATGGACTCTTCAACATTTGCGCGGTCGAGCATCATGAGGTCGGCGAGCTCGTCGATGATGATGACGATGAAGGGGAGGGGCTCGTTGTCCTGCTCCTCTTCGAAAAGCGAAGGCATGGAGCCTTCAAAGAGCTTGTTGTACTGGTCGATGTTGCGGACGGCGCGACTGGCGAGCAGCTTGAGGCGGCGCTCCATTTCGCGGACAGCGTTGCGCAGGGCGTTGGCGGCCAGCTTGGGCTCGGTGATGATGGGCGTGAGCAGGTGCGGAATGCCTTCGTACATGCCAAGTTCAACGCGCTTGGGATCGACGAGGATGAGGCGAACCTGCGAGGGTGTTGTCCGGAAGAGCAGGCTCATGATCATGGCGTTAATGGCCACGGATTTGCCTGAACCTGTGGAGCCGGCGATGAGCAAATGGGGCATGGTGGCGAGATCGGCGGGGACAATGCGACCGTTGATGTCCTTGCCCATGGCGATAGTGAGGCGGCCCTTGGCGCGCGCGAATATCTCAGATTCGAGGACGTCGCGGAGGTGGATGGTTTCGCGATCGTGATTGGGGACCTGGATGCCGACGGTGGACTTGCCGGGCATGCGCTCGATGAGGATGCTTTCGGCGCGCATGGCGAGGCAGAGGTCGTCGGCGAGGCCGGTGACGCGGGAGTATTTTACGCCGGCTTCTGGCTTGAATTCGTAGGTGGTGACCATGGGGCCGGTGTTGATTTGGACGACCTGGCCGCGGACGTCGAATTCGGCGCATTTCTCGACCAGGACGCGGGCTTCTTCGCGCAGCACGTCTTCGCGGACGGCGTGCGGGGCATCCCCGGCGTTGAGGAGGGTGCTGGGGGGGAGCTTGAAGCCGCTCACGGATTTGGGGGCGACGGTGGCGGTTCGGACTTCGGCATCGGCGCGGCCGTGGATGGCGATGGGCTCGGGGGGGCGGCTTGTGGGTTTTGAGGTCTCCCCGGTCTCAGAAGCGAGACCGGGGGCACCCAGCTTTAGTGGGGCAGGGTCGGAGCGCGTGGCTTGAGGCTGGATCGGGGTTAGGGTGGGAGCGAGAGTTGGGACTGGAACCGCCTCCAGGCCTACAGACCGGGGCCTTTGGATGGGGACCCCGGCTTGAGGAATCGGCTGCTCGCCGGCGGAGCGCTCCCAGATGCTGGGCTTGCGCGTAGCGGTTTCGGGCGCGGTTTCGTCTTCACCGGAGGGCATGGGGGCGCGCTGGAACGCTGGAATGTCTTCAATGGAGTTTGGGTCCGGGTACTGTTGCTGGACGCGGTTGCGGCGGAAGAGGCTGGCGAGGAGGCCAGGGCGCGCGGTTGCGTCGGCCTCCTGGACTTCGGGGGGCTGTTCGGCGCGCAGGGCCTCGGATTCAGCTTTGCGCTCGGCGCGCTCTTCACGCCAGTTGCGCCACCGATCGTACCACGAAATGACATGAATCCAGCGCTCCTCGAGGCTCTCTTTGACGGCCCAGAAGCTGACTGCGGAGGCGAAGTAAAGGCCGGCGGAAGCAAGGATGCCGGCAATGAGCCAAGCGCCCTGGATGTTCATGTACCTGACGAGCATCTCTGAAACGATGCGGCCCAGGACACCCTCGACAGGAAGCGCATGAAGCCAATGCCAGTGCCAGGGCAGGAGTCCGAAAACGGCGGGCAAAAAGATGAGGGCCAGCACGGTGCCGGTCCAGCGCAGCCAGGCTGAACCGCTGGGGCGGGAGTGCATCCAGGTCCAGCCGAGTCCGCCAAGCCAAATGGGAAGAAAGAATGCGGTGAATCCAATGGATTGAAGGAGCAGGTCGCTCAGCCAGGCGCCGAAGAGGCCGATCCAGTTGTGCACCGCATGGGGGCCAACCTCGCCGGAGGCTGTGTTGAGTGAGGGATCGGTAGCATGCCAGGTGGCGATGGAGAGAAGAAGGAGGAGCGAGACAAGCAGCAGCATGACCCCAAGAAAGACATTAAGGGGACGGCTTCGCGTAGGGGACAAAACGATGCGACTAGGCTTCATGGGGTGGACGCTCCCGCTCTTGGGGTCGCTCCGGAATCTGCCGCGAGCGAGCCAAAAAAGCGGACGAAGAGTCCCAGAGCAGTCTCTATTATCCGTGGCGGGGAGAGGGATTCAGGGCAAAAAGGGGTGGGGGGAACCTTGGTGTGGACCCCCTTTCAGTTTTCAGTTTTCAGATATCAGGGGTCAATGGGCCTAGTAGGGTGAACCTGAAATTCGTAGCATCTCTCTGAAACAGAGCCTCAGACCATGAAATGCGCAAAAAGCAGGTCCTTCGACTCCGCTGAAGTACGCTCCGCTCAGGATGACAGGTTTGTTTTCGATATGAACTTTAGACTCAGGACACTTGGACTTTTGGCCAGACGGGAATGCGATGAAAAAAGGGTCGCTTCCTATTGCAATGGGAGGATATATTGGTCGCTAGCCAAAAAGGCAAAGTGAGGATTATGGTTGCCGCTCTTCACGGCGCTGATTGGCTGCTGAATTCATGACGCGAAGTCTGCCGGGAAGGT
>JBELAI010000189.1:0-11706 GCA_049508975.1 Occallatibacter sp.
TCTTCTTTGCATCTACAACAAGGGTGACCTTGTACTTATGATCCGCCGTAGGCTGCACCTTGGCTGAGACGGCTTTGTTGTCGTAGAGCGTAATCGTTTCAAACATGTCGGTGATCATGTATTGCAGATCCGGCGGTGTCTGCTTGCGTAGCGACTCGACCAACCCCCGCGTGTCGGGATACGGTGGCCCATTCATCTTCCACCTATCCAAAAACTCCTTGAGCGCAGTGTTCAGCTTGTCTTCACCAATAGCATCAGAGAGCGCGTAGAAAGCCATCGAGCCCTTCTGGTACCAGACATACGGCTCGTTCTGCACCAACACCAGCGGCGGCTCATGACGCACCTCGCCGGCGCGTCCGCGCAGGTAGCCGTCAAGCTCATGTTTCAGGAACCGCCGCATGTGCTCGTCGCCGTACTTATGTTCCATCACGCGCAAAGCCGAGTATTCAGCCAGGCTCTCCGACATCATGTTTGAGCCCTTCTCAAACCCGCCCACAAGCTGATGGCCCCACCACTGATGTGCTAACTCGTGCGCCGTGACAAACCATGTAAAGTCGATGTCGTCTGGCCGCTCCAGCCGCCCAATAAAACCAATTCCTTCTGAATAAGGAACGGTATTGGGAAATGACTGGGCGAAAGTCCGATAGCGCGGAAACTCAATGATGCGGAATTGGTCGAATTGATAAGGCCCGTAATTTTTGGTGTAGTAATCCAGACCCGCCTTTGCCGAGCCCAGCATTTTGTCCAGATCGTACGTGTGCGATGGACTGTAATAAATCTCCAGCTTCACTCCATTCCAGTTATCGTGCTTGATGACAAAGTCGCCGGAGATATAGCTGAAAAAGTCCTGGATCTTCGTAGACCCCAAGCTGTATTCAAAGTATCTGCGACCGTCCTGCCGCCACTCGCGTTTCAGCTCGCCTGGGGAAATGGCAATCTGACTGGGCGAAGTGCTGACCACGGAGTGATAGGTAACAAAGTCCGAATCCGGGCCGAGCAGATTGGTGTTCATGCCATACGCATCGCCGCGGTCGGGGAGTTCTTCAAGCGCTCCGAGTTTTTCTTCGCGACGCCGAACCGGATTATCCAATTCGCGTCCCTGGTCGTAGCCAAGCGACGGAAAGTAATTGCGATCGAAGAACGTTCCATTGTACGCAAATTCCGCCTGCTCATTCGCGTTGCGGAAACCGGGATTCTCATATCCGCATTGAAAGTGAATTTGCAGCGTCTCTCCTGGGTTGAGCGGAGTAGCAAGATGGTAAATCCAGAATCCGTGCTCAAGGTCGGCCAGTGTCGTGGTGGAAGGGCGGTCAAAGGTGACGGCCTTAATCGATTTTCGGCCGTTAGTTACATAAATGTCCTGGATGGGCTTGTCGGTCTCATTGACGGCGGTATAAGTGCCCGTTGCATCAAAGCTACGGTTTTCAGGATAGATATTCACTGCCGTGTCCACGGCAACTATCTTCGGAATGGGTGCGCGTTCATATTTCTTGTAGAGCTTCTCGTAGTCTGCTTGCACTCTACGTGTGTCCCTGTCAGTGATGAACGGGTTAAGGATGTGGGTGTTGTAGAAGTACCAAGCCCCGCTGCCGCCGGCGGTAAACAACAGAATTGCCAGCAGCACCGCATAGACCGGAAGCGATTGCCTTGCCCCGTGCAGCCGGGCGCGCAAGCCAGTCTCCACACCGCGGCGCGCCAACATGCAGGCGAGAACACCGAGAAAGAAGGCCCACGCCAGCCAGTATACCGAAGACCAAAAAATCGGCCTCACGAAGTGACCGTAACCATTCATGTCAGAGTAGGTGTAAGGCACAACGTCTCCAAACATGTAGAGCCGGTCTGTGATCCCCCCCGCGTCCAAAATAAATCCCAGCAGGAAGACGCCGATGACGATGCCGTGGCCTATGAATTTGTTTGAGACGATCGTTTGCACGAAAAAGGCCAGCAAGGCAAACATCATTACCTGCGAAAAAATAATCAAGTAAAGCTCTTCAAAATATTGGAGGAATTCGAAGTGATAGTAGCCTGCGAGAATCTGGGAGAATACTCCGCAAACCAACACCAGAGTGAGTAGAAAAAACTCTGCCGCGCCCAACGCGATGAATTTGGCAAAGGTATCGATCCACCCGCGGAATGGCAGCGCATCGTGGATCTGGTCGAAATGGGTGTCACGCTCCCGCCAGATTAGCTCTCCGGCATACATGGTGGCCACGATGTATAGAAGCAGCGGAGCTAAACCTTCGATTGCCTGCAGCATAAGATAAGTGACTGGCCAGACCCTGACTTCACCCACGTCTACCGCGCCGTGCCCGTCCGCCATGGCTACCACCACCATCAAGACGGTGATTGCCCAAAACGGTATCTCCCGGAAAATATTCTTGAAGTAAATTCGGGAGAGAGAAAGAAACTGCTGGAGTCCGGTGGCGAAAGAGAATTGTCGGGCAACTTCGGGAAGCAGGTTATGGAAGTGCGGTGCGGGCGGCGCAGTGGATTCCTGCCCAGTCTTTCTCTGCTTTCTACCGCGCCGGGCGGTCAATGCTTCGGCCGACATGGGAAACAGGATGTAAACGGCAAACAGTGCAATGACGCCCACAGAGCTCCAGACCACTCGGTTCCACAGAACTGCTCCGGTGAGGGGCAACCAAAGCGTGTTCTGCTCCGATACAGTCCAATAGCGGGCGATACTGCGGAACATCACCATACCTACAGGGTCGAAGACAGAGGGCCAATACGTATTCAAGCTGCGTGCGTTCAGCACCGTGACGAGGCCGATCAAATAGACAGCAAAGAGAACCACGCCCTGCAGATAGACCACGATGACGCGGCGAGTGAGCGCGGCAACGAGGAAGAAGACGGACCCGAGAAAGAACACTTGCGGAACGATGATCACAGCATAGTGGTACCCAAGCATTCCAAGGTCAAGCGGGGCCAGGCGGGCGCGATCGACCCAAGGGGACAAAGTGCCAAGTATCTCGCCGACTGGAGTGCCCGTGAAAATAAAAAGAGTAGTTATCAACGATCCCGCCCATCGCCCACCAAGATAAGCGAACTTGCCGATGGGCTTTGTGAAGATCAATTGATAAGTGTCCCGCTGGAAATCACGGAGTATAGAGGTGCCAAAGATGGCGGCCATCACGATGGATCCGAAGAAAGATAGCTGAAAGTCGAACAGCTCGGTAACAAAGGGGCCGTTGACCAACATCTTGCCCGGAGGCATGGTGTAATTCGAGAAACCCTCAAAAAGAAAGGCGATCATCACCCACAATCCGAAGAAGCAATAGGTCGATACGCTCTTCAGGCGGAGCTTGATCTCGAATAACAGAAAATCCATAAACATTTGCGGATTCTCCTCGTGATGAGGCTTAGTTGACGCTCTGCGAATTCAGAGTGAGGAAGTAGACGTCTTCGAGTGCGGGTTCTACTGCGCGAAAACCCTCGCCCGGCGCCGTTTCGGAGTGAATCCGAATCTCATGCGCGCCCCCCAGCAACTTGGTAGAAACAACCTTGAATTGAGTAGATACAGCCGCGAACTCTTCTTCGGTGTGGACCAATGTGCCCCAGATGCCGCCGTGCAGCTGCTGCAGTGTCTCCTCGGGAGCGCCTTCCAGCACTAACCGCCCGTTGCTGATAATTGCCATGCGCGGACATAACTCGCGGACGTCGTCCACGATATGAGTCGATAAGATCACGATCACATCCTGCGCCAGCGAACTAAGCAGATTCAGAAAGCGGTTCCGTTCCGCTGGATCCAGTCCGGCAGTAGGCTCATCCACAATAATCAGTTTGGGATTGGCGAGCAAAGCCTGCGCGATTCCAAACCGTTGCTTCATGCCGCCGGAGTAAGTGCTCAGCGCTTTCTTGCGCACATCCCATAGATTGGTTTGCTTGAGCAGTGCGTCCACAATTTCCTTGCGCTCACCGGATTTATGGATGCCCTTCATTACTGCCAGGTGATGCAGCATGTCCAGCGCTGAGATGCGTGGATAAACTCCGAACTCCTGCGGCAGATAGCCCAACTGTCTTCGCACTGCGTCTTTATTCGCCACCACATCCAGGCCGTTGAGCAGGATCGTGCCCGAGTCCGGATCCTGGAGCGTCGCAATGGTTCGCATGAGCGTCGATTTCCCAGCCCCATTCGGCCCCAACAAGCCAAACATGTTGTTTCCAATTGTCAGGCTCAGGTTGTCGAGCGCCTGAACACCGTTGGAATAGCGCTTGGATAATCCACGAATTTCAAGACTCAAGGAATTTCTCCTTCAGGGGAATTGATCTGTTTCGAAGCCGGGAATGCAGGTAGTTGGAATGGTAACGCAAAATAGACGGCTTTGGTTGCCGGGAGTTAGCGAAGTTGCTCTCACGCAGATGCCGACAGACCGAAGCTGGCAGCCGAGCGGTACAATCTGAGCGAATAAGCCGGTAAGAAAGAGATGCATCATGACGGAGAAGATTAGACTCGATCGGCGTGATTTTCTGAGGCAGGCGGCCGGAGCGGTAGGCGCAGCTACGCAGGCCGAGAACTGGACGGCGCTGGCTCAAGGGCAGGCAACGCACGCAGAGCGGGGGTTGAGTCAGGCGCATGCCGATCCGAGCTATCCAAGACGGTTTCAGGGACGGCAACTACGCATGATTTCGTTTCCTCTTGGAGGCGTCGCGGCGGGGAGTCTTGGCCTCGGCGGCCGCGGCCAGCTTGTGAATTGGGAGATCTTCAACAAGCCCAACAAAGGATTCCGGCCCACTTATGCTTTTCCAGCGATCTGGGCGCAGGCGGGAAGCGGGAAGCCGGTTGCGCGCGTTCTCGAGTCGCGCCTGCTGCCACCATTCGAGGGACAGGACGGTCTTGGATCGGGGAATGTTCCAGGGCTCAGCAGGCTGGAGTCGGCGACCTTCACCGGAGAGTATCCGCTGGCGCATATCGATTTTGTAGATCGCTCATTGCCGGTGCAGGTAGAACTGGATGCGTTTTCGCCGTTCATTCCGCATGAGCCGGATGACTCTGGATTACCGGTCGCAATTCTACGTTATCGTGTGACCAACCCCGGCGATGTGGCAGTTAGTGTGGGCATCGCGTTCTCCATTGAAAATCCTGTGACCACAAAAGGGGACGATGGTGACGCCGCACGACAAAAGTCAGATGAAGGACGACGGAATGAATATCGCACGGAGAACGGAATCGCGGGGCTGGTGATGACTAATCCCGCACTCTCGGCGGACAATCCCATGGCCGGTGAATTTGTGCTGGCTGCGCGCTTGGGCGCTGATGCGGAAGTTTCGCACTGGCAAGGATGGCCCGCAGGACGCTGGTGGAACGCGCCGCTCCACTTCTGGGACCAGTTTTCAAAGACAGGCGACTTGGGCGAGGAACCCTACCCGCACAATACTGTAGGCGTGCTATGCCTGAAGAGGATCATTCCACCAGGAAAGACGGAGAGCTTCGAGTTTTATCTTGGATGGCGTTTTGCTAATCGCACGCCGGACTGGATTGGATGGCAAGCGCCAAAGGGCGAGGGCAAGACGGTCATTGGCAATGCTTATGCGGCTCGCTTCAAGAATGCCTGGGACGCCGTGAGTTACACCGCAGAGAGTTTAGAGCGGTTAGAAGCCGGCACGCGGATGTTTGCCAGCACATTGCGCGCTAGCACGCTGCCCGCAGCGGTAAAAGAGGCGGCCAGCGCGAATCTTTCAACGCTCGCAACGACGACCTGCTTTCGCACCGCGGATGGGGAGTTTCATGCCTGGGAAGGCAGCGACGATCAAGGCGGTTGTTGCTTTGGCAACTGTACACATGTGTGGAATTATGAAACGGCGACCGCGTTTTTGTTTCCATCATTCGCCAGATCGCTGCGGCGGAGCGCCTTTGGATATTCGATGGACGATGCGGGCGCCATTCATTTTAGGCAGTTGTTGCCGGAGGGCAAGGGGCGTTCAGGCTACGCGGCCGCGGATGGGCAAATGGGACAGATCATTCATGCGTGGCTGGATTGGAAAATCTCTGGGGACGGAGCGCTGCTTCGCGACACATGGCCTCGCGCAAAGAAGGCTCTGGAGTTTGCCTGGGTCGAAGGAGGATGGGACAGCAATCGCGATGGCGTGATGGAAGGCGTGCAGCATAACACCTACGACGTGGAGTTCTATGGACCCAATCCATTGTGCGGAATCTATTATCTTGGCGCTTTGCGGGCGGGTGAGGAGATGGCACGCGCGGCCGGGGATACTGGTTCCGCGGAGACATATCGCAAGCTTTTCGAGAAGGGAAGCCACTGGATCGATGTGAACCTTTTCAACGGCGAGTTTTATGTCCAACGGATTCGTGGCTTTCGCAAGGATGAAATTGCGAACAACCTGCGCAGCGACATGGGAACCGAGAATACTGAGACACCGGAGTACCAGGTGGGCGGAGGCTGTTTAGCAGATCAGCTCATCGGCCAATACCTTGTCGAAGTTGGTGGCATGGGGCCCCTGGTATCGCCGGAGAACATTCGCAAGACGCTGCGTTCTATTTACAAGTACAACTACAAACCAACTCTGAAGGACCATGATAATGTCGAGAGGACTTATGCGCTGAATGAGGAAGCTGCAGTCCTGGTCTGCGACTATGGCAAGGCGGAGCGGCCTCGCATTCCTTTCCCGTATTATGCGGAAGCATGGACCGGGCAGGAGTATCTCGTCGCTGCCTTGATGATGAATTGGGGCATGGTGAAAGAGGGCGTTGAGTGCGTAGAAAGTATTCGCGCACGCTTTGACGGAGAGAAACGGAATCCGTGGGACGAGCCCGAGTGCGGACATCATTACGCGCGTGCCATGTCGTCCTGGTCAACCATCGTTGCAATGAGCGGCTTTCTCTATGATGGTGCAGCGGCAGCCGTGGTTGCGGTACCGAAGATTCCGCGGGATAACTTTGAATGCTTCTGGTCGACGGGAACGGGATGGGGGACTTACTCGCTGCGCCGAGAGAAAAACAATACATTCCTTTTGATAAAGGTGCTGAGGGGAACGCTCGCTTGCCGCTCCTGTGAGATTGCCGCAGCTGGGGCTGCGGCCACGGTGGTGAGTGGGGTAACGGTGATGGAGAACCGCGTGGAGCGGCGCGATGATCGAACGTTGATAATACTGGGCCGGACGGTGAACATGGCAGCGAATGACGAGCTTCGCATTACGGTGCGCGTGTGAGAGAAGACTTAGAGCGGCAAAGGCCGTGGATTGTCATAGTCGGTGGCTTTCTCGGATCGGGAAAGACCTGCTTGATTCTGGCGGCAGCGCGCCTGCTTGAACAGCGTGGCCTGCGCTGCGCCGTGATCCTCAACGACCAGGGCAATGAACTGGTGGACAAGAGCCATGCAGATGCGCAAGGGCTGGTAGCGCGCAAAGTGACGGGCGGATGTTTCTGTTGCAGGTTTTCCGGACTGATGACGGTGATCGAGGAGCTGCGGACGCGATCGCTCGATGTGATTTTTGCCGAGCCGGTGGGAAGCTGCACCGATATTTCGGCCACCGTGTTCGGTCCGCTGCGTGAGGAGTTTGACGGCTATCGCGTTGCGCCTTTCACAGTTCTTGCCGATCCCGCGCGAGCCGAAGAATTGCTCAGCGAAGATGCAGATTCCGACCTGGCATTTCTGTTTCACAACCAACTTGAGGAGGCCGACCTGGTATGCATGACCAAGGCCGATCTTTATCCAAATGCACCAGTGATTCCCGGAGTAGACGGTCGTTGGCTGAGCGCGAAAACCGGCGAGGGCGTGCGGGAATGGCTGGATGAAGTCCTCTTCGGTTCGCTCGAACCGGGTCGAACCACGCTCGACATCGACTATGCGCACTATGCGCGTGCCGAAGCAGCTTTGGCTTGGCTCAACCTGAGCTTCGTGCTTGAGGCTTCGGCTCCTATTTCTCCGGCGCTTGTCGTTGGGCCGTTTCTCGATGGTCTCGACGCCGCGTTGACTGCAGCAGGCATTTCAATAGTGCACATGAAGATGTTTGATAGCTCATCCGCCGGCTGGCTTAAGGCCGCAATGTGTGCCAACGGCCAGGAGCCCAGAGTGGAAGGGAATCTCGATGCGTCTCCGGCAAGCAGGCATGAGGTGCTGGTGAACCTGCGCGCGAAGGGTGACCCCGACCAGGTGCGGCAAGTGGTCGAGCTCAAGCTGCTGCAATTGGAGGGAACGACGCTTGAAGTGCGACTCGAATGCTTCAGTCCTGCTGCCCCCAAACCGGAGCGGCGAGTGCCAAGAGGGAGAACCTAACCGCAAGATTGCGTTAGGGCTGAGGGCGCATCAGTTCGGCAAATCCGCAGGACGTAAAGTTGTTTGTTTTGGTAGGTCGTTTAGGGTTTTTTCGACGTAACGTTATTGTTTTCATGGGCGTGGGAAGAATTTGCATAAGTCAGCAGAGGGAGGGGCTGATTGACCTCCCCCCCTGATCGTCCAGGAATAGAGAACTATTTTGACACGTTTATCTTGAAATTGGCGGGCGGTTCAAATAACGATCGCGGCTGCTCACTCAATTGCACGTTGGTGAGCTGATAGGTCGTTTTTCCGTAGCGAGGATCGTCGGAAATGGACTCTACGACAGCGCCGATGGCCTCCGAGGTCCACGTCTCGGTGACGATCGAGATGGGCTTGTCATTGCCGATTGCCCCCGCGGGGATGGTGCTGGTCTGGCGCGTGCCAGTGCAGTCGACGCCTTCGATGTTGCGAGTTCCCAGGTCTTCTTTCACGATATTGCGATTTTCGTCCGATACCACCAGCGCGAGGTCGTTGGGACTGCTCGAGCGATCCCTGTTGAAGAACACCTTTCCCGGCGCCGCCTGCCCATTGCTCTCACTGTCCTTCACCAACTTGAGCATGATCTGCGCTCCCTCGGCGTCACTCCGTGGCACGTCGAGGAAATCGCGGGTACGCTGCAACTTTTCCAGCGTCTTCGAGCCGGGGTCCAGCACGAGGGCTATTCCGCTCGCGGGATCATCGATGAAGACCTTCACCTCGTGCGGCGTAGGATGTTCGGGGTCCACATTGCCAAATGTTTCCTCGCGCCTGGTCCTGCCTTCGCTGTCGCGGTAGAACTTGCTCACGGTGCGGTGGGCGATGCGCGTGCCGTCGGCCAGTGTCTGCACGGTCTCGGTGGAAGTGTCGGCCGAATACGGCTTTCCTTTGACCACCTGTGTCTCGGCGCCGGCGATCTCCAGCATCACCTTTTGCTGTGCTTGCTGGCCCTCGCCCGCCGCGTCGTCGACCCGCAGGAACATGGTCTTTTGCTTCTGGCCGGAATCCTGCTGGACGGGTTCGGGCTGGCTGGAAGTTATCGGTTTCTCAGCCCGGCCAAGTACGGCCGAACCCACTGCAGCCGCAAGCATGACTACGACCGCTCGATTTCCACGCAATGTTTTCATCACAACTCCTTTTCCAATTTGAAAGTCAGAATCTGAAATCTGGTTTTGAAGGTTTAACGAACGATGCGAATGGCGCGCGGAAGCCCGTCTTCGCCAACCGCAAACTCCGCCAGCATGGTTTGCGCCAGGGCATCCGCAGGTGTTTGCAAACCGTACTGCTGAAGATCGCTCCCTCTCAGCCTGATCCGCACGATGTTCATCTCTGCCGCGGTGGGAAGACCTTCACTTACCGGCAAAGGCACAAAATCATCCAGTGAACTCGATGTTGGTGCTTCCGGGGGGGCGGAATGGCGCAAGGGGGTGCGGGCTTTCACGGCTTCGCGTACCGGTTCAGCTTTTGACTCAACACTCTGGCGCGCTGCGACTGGCGATGATTGCAATGGCCCAGGACTGACTTTGGACGCCGGTAGAGAATGCGCCTGTTGCGTTTGCGGTCTATGAGTTCGGACCGACCGCCAAATGACTACGCCGACCACGACGACAGCCAGCAGGATGGCGACCGCGGCCCACGCCCACGGGAACTGCATGCGAGGCTTTCCAAGGGCAGGTTTTCTGCTTTCGGCCGCGGCGTACAGCACGCGTTGCAGCGAGTCTGGGGCGCCAATGGCCCGATGCTCTTGCCCGAGTTCTTCGAGCACTTCGTCCAGTTGCTTTTCTGTCATCGACGCTTTCCTTCCGTATCCGCCATTTCCGTACGCAACAGGCCGGCAAGCCGCGCTTTGGCCCGGTGAAGCCGGGAGCGGACTGTGCCAACCGGGACTGCCAGTATGTGCGCGGCCTGTTCGTAGCTCATCTCTTCCAGCGCGCACAGAATCACCACTTCGCGCAGCAGGGGTGGTAATTCGTCCATTCCGGCGCGCACTGCAAAAACGGCTTCCTGTCGCAGCAACAGCTCCGCGGGCCCTTCGTTTGAGCAAGGCAGTACCGCCGCGATGTCTTCATCAAAATCAAACAACGCGTCTTTGCTGCGTTCCAGGTGCTTCCAGAGCTTCCGTCGAGCGATACCGCACAGCCACGTGGACAGGCTCCCGCGCGCGGCATCGAATCGATCGATCTGGGTCAGAAGCGCGAGGAAGACCTCTTGCGTAATCTCCTCCGCGATTGAGGCATTTCCGCTCATGCGCAGCGTGAACCGGTACACCAGACCGCCATGCTTCTTGTAGAGCACTGCAATCGCTTCCCCACAGCCCGCGAGCGCAGATCGATGCAACTGCTCATCGGTCAACTCGCTCTCCAGTGGCTTGCGTCTCAGCCGCTCAAACATAGATATCCATGATTACCTGCTGCCCCAGAAAAGTTCCCGCGTGCGAGAAAAAACCTGGGAGCCTGGACCAGAAAGCTCCCATTCTTTTCCCGGTCCGGCGCGGTTCCCGAGGTTGGCAGAACACCAGCATCCGGGCGTGCGGGATCAGATTTGAACCTTGGAGGCATGAACCACGTAGATTAGTATGCGTCCTTGTGGATCCGCGAAGTTCGTTTCGAGTTCTAACACTTCCAATGATTCTGTAATCGGGATGGTACGAATGAAAACACAATCATCAAGAATTGTTCTAGCCGGTGTGGTTTTGCTCCTGGCCCTTATGGCTGTGCTTGCGGACGGGGCAGCGCGACGTGAATCCGTGACGTTTGATGAGATGGCGCACATCGGGGCGGGTGTGAGCTATCTGCAGAGGCTGGACATGCGGATGAACGAGGAACACCCACCGCTGGCGAAGGTGTTGGCCGCGCTGCCGCTTGTGGTTCGCGGTGTGCACGCCGACTACTCACAAGTATCGTGGTCTTTCAGCGGCAGTGGGATGTTCAAGCAATATCTCGGCGAATGGATCTTCGGCCATTGGCTGATCACCCGGTGGAATGACCCGATTGCAACGGTATTCTGGGCGCGGCAGTCCATGCTGATCTTGACACTTGTTCTGGGGGGCGTTCTTTTTCTCTATGGCTCCCGCCTTGGCGATGAATGGGGCGGACTCCTCTGCCTGTGCGCTTACGCCACGATGCCAGTGATGCTTGCGTTCGGCCCTTTAGTCCTAACCGACATCGCAATCACGTTGTTCGTCGTGCTGACGTTGTGGGCCTTTGCAAATATGTGGCGGACGCCATCGCGTGGGACGGTTCTCTGGTTCGGCCTCGCCTTTGGCGCGGCACTGCTTACCAAGTTTTCCGCGGGACTTCTGTTCTTCTGTTTTCCCGCCTTTATTCTTAGCCTCCGCTGGCGTCCGGTGCCGGAACAGCCGGCAGATAAGGCGGAGCTTCGGGCGTGGCGTCGTTTGCGCTGGCGGAGTCTGACGAAGGGAACCCTTCTCGCGGCACTGGTCGTCTATGCCGTC
>JBELAI010000019.1:0-48291 GCA_049508975.1 Occallatibacter sp.
CTGCCGATATGAACTTTGCGGCAGCGTTCGAAAAGGCCAAGACGGTCGCGCATCTGTTTTCGCATGTGGACGAGACGGGTCAGATTGCGCACTGGCATATCCCGGCGGCGCACTACCTGGAGTCATGGTCGGATGCGCGGGCTTACGACGGAACTGTTTCGATTATTCAGCCAATGATTGATCCGCTGTACGGCGGCAAGACGGCGCATGATGTGTTACAGGTGCTGCTGAATGAACCGGGGTTGAGCGCATACGAGGCTGTGCGCGAGACATGGAAGCCGGTGATTAAGGGCGACTTTGAATCTGGATGGCGCAGGTCGCTACACCAGGGTTGGATAGACGGCAGCGCTTCCGATATGGTGCTGCCAGCCAAGATGAGCGCCCTGGGTCCATGGGGACATGAAGGCTCATACCATGTTGGATCTCCCAATCCGAAAGATTCGTTGGAGATCATCTTCCGCCCCGACCCGAATATCTATGACGGGCGCTGGTCGAATGTGGGTTGGCTGCAGGAGCTACCCAAGCCGGTGACCAGCCTCAGCTGGGACAATGCGGCGCTGGTCTCCGGCGCGACGCTCACCAAGCTGGGCCTGGAAGAGGACGACATCGTCGAGCTGACAGTCAGTGGTCGCAAAGTGAACGCGCCGGTGATTGTTGCGCCGGGGCATCCCGATAACTCAGTGACGGTGCATCTGGGCTATGGACGCCAGTTTGCCGGCCGCGTAGGCTCGGGCGCGGGCTTCAACGCTTACTCGATTCGGACCTCGGACGCGCCGTTTTACACCGTCGGCTCTATCAGGAAGGTCGAAGGCAAATGGGGCACGGCGATCACCAAGAGCCACTACCAGGACCAGCGTGGAAAGGCCTTCGGCCAGCAGGGCAGCGGCAACAACTCGCTCGAGGCCGATGAGGCCATCGGCGAGCGCGGCATCGTTCGCTACGCCACCCTCGACGAGTTCAAGGCCAATCCGGGCTTCGCCAACGAGGGCGAGACCCACACGAAGACGAACAAGGACAACACGCTCTTCCCCAACTGGGAGTACAAGGACAATGCCTGGGGCATGTCCATCGACATGAACAGTTGCACGGGCTGCAATGCGTGCATCGTGAGCTGTTATGCCGAGAACAACATCCCTGTGGTGGGCAAGCAGCAGGTGCGCATTGGCCGTAATATGCAGTGGCTTCGTATCGATACGTATTTCGAGGGCGACCTGGCCGCGCCGCGCGCCCACTTTCAGCCCATGGCCTGCCAGCACTGCGAGAACGCGCCCTGCGAGCAGGTTTGCCCGGTGGGCGCCACGGTGCACACACCCGAGGGGCTGAACGCGATGGTCTACAACCGCTGCGTGGGCACGCGCTACTGCTCCAACAACTGCCCCTACAAGGTGCGGCGCTTCAACTTCCTGCTCTACTCGGACTACGAGACGGAGAGCTTGAAGCTGCTGCGCAACCCCGATGTTTCCGTGCGGTCGCGCGGCGTGATGGAGAAATGCACCTACTGCGTGCAGCGGATCCAGGCGGCCAAGATCGAAGCCGACAAGGGAAATCGCCCGGTGCGGGACGGCGAGATTGTGACTGCCTGCCAGCAGGCCTGCCCGGCCTCGGCGATCACCTTCGGCAACATCAACGACAAGCAGAGCCGGGTGGCAAAGCTGCAAGCCGACGAGCGCAGCTATCAGGTGCTGGCCGATCAGAATACGCGTCCGCGGACCAAGTATGTGGCCGCGGTGTTGAATTTGAATCCGGAGTTGGAGGCTTCTTTGGTGGAGCACGGGGTCAAGGGTTGAGGGATTTGCTGGGATGGTTGGAACAAATGCGGCGAGTTAGCCTCCGCTGCGCGGAGATGGCGAGTTAGCAAGTTGGCGTTTGGACAAGTTGGTGAGTTAGCAAGTTAGCGGGTTAGCGGAGCCAGGATGCCAGTCGAATTGAAAGACAATCCGGAGATCGATCCCGCCACCGGCGAATACCGGGTGATTGCGCCTGGGCAGACCTTCAGGTCGGTCACCGAGAAGATCGCGCGCATTGTGCTTACGCCGGATACGCCTCTGGGCTGGTTTGCCATCTTCGGTGTGGGCGGCGCGCTGGCGACCATGCTGATGGTGGCCATGACCTGGCTGTTTCTTGAGGGCGTGGGCATCTGGGGCATCACGCAGCCGGTGGCATGGGGCTTTGCCATCATCAACTTTGTGTGGTGGATCGGCATCGGCCACGCCGGCACGCTGATTTCGGCGATTCTGTTGCTCTTCAAGCAGGGATGGCGCAACTCGATCAACCGCTTTGCCGAGGCCATGACCATCTTCGCCGTGGTCTGCGCCGGCATGTTCCCGCTGATTCACGTAGGCCGTCCCTGGTTGGCTTACTGGATGCTGCCGTATCCCAGCACCATGAACGTCTGGCCGCAGTTCCGCTCGCCGCTGATGTGGGACGTCTTTGCGGTTTCGACTTACGCCACCATCTCGGTAGTCTTCTGGTACATCGGCATGGTGCCTGACTTGGGGACGATGCGCGACCGCGCGCAGACCAAGGCAGCACAGTACCTTTATGGGCTGGCGGCGCTGGGCTGGCGCGGTTCCGTGCGCCACTGGATGCGCTATGAGACAGCCTCGCTGCTGCTGGCCGGGCTGGCCACGCCACTGGTGCTCTCGGTGCATACGGTCATCAGCTTCGACTTTGCCGTGGCCGTCTTGCCGGGCTGGCATACCACCATCTTCCCGCCGTACTTTGTGGCGGGCGCAATCTATTCGGGCTTCGCCATGGTGCTCACACTGGCCATTCCGCTGCGCAAGTTCTACCACCTGGAGGACCTGGTCACCGAGCGGCACATCGATAACATGGGCAAGGTGATGCTGGCTACGGGATTCATTGTGGCCTACGGGTATGGGATGGAAGTCTTCATGGCCTGGTACTCGGCCTCGCACTGGGAAGCCTTCATGATGTGGAACCGGATGTTCGGGCCCATGGGCTGGGCTTACTGGGTGCTGATCACCTGCAACCTGGCGATTCCGCTGACGACCCTTTGGTCGCGCAAGCTGCGCACCTCGATTCCGTTCATGTTCTTCATCTCCATCGTGGTCAACACGGGCATGTGGTTTGAGCGCTTCGTCATTGTTGTGACCAGCCTCTATCGCGACTTCCTGCCCTCCTCGTGGGGAACGTATCGCGCCACGAAATGGGACTACATGATCTACGTGGGCACGCTCGGACTTTTCACAGCACTTTTCCTGCTGTTTGTCCGCTTCCTGCCCATGATCCCGATGAATGAAATCCGCATGATGCTGCCCGCGGCGAAAATCACGCCCAAGAAGGCGGCGGAGGCTGCTGACTAATGCCCCCTCGCGAAGGAACTTACGGCATGCTTGCCGAATTCGATACGCCCAGCGACCTGGTCCGCGCCGCGCAACAGGCGCGCAAAGACGGCTGGCGTCGCATGGATTGCTACACGCCTTATCCCGTTGAAGAAGCGGCGGAGGCCATTGGCTTCCATCGCAACAAGGTGCCGCTCATTACGCTTATTGGCGGACTCATGGGCCTCGCTGCCATGTTCTCGCTTGAGACGTGGATCTCGGTGTTGGCGTATCCGTTGAACATTGCCGGGCGCCCTACGTACTCATGGCCGGCCTTCATTGTGCCCGCCTACGAGTGGACGATTCTGTGGGCCGGACTTTCAGCGGCTTTCGGCATGCTGGCGCTCAATGGATTGCCGTCGCTTTATCACCCGCTGTTCAACGCGCCCAACTTCCGCAACGGCGCAACCACTGACAAGTTCTTCCTGTGTCTCGAAGCGCTGGACCCCAAGTTCGACCTGGTGGAGACACGCGCCTATCTCACCAGCTTCCAGCCCACGTCCGTGGTGGAGGTGGAGTACTGATGCGCAAGCAGCTTTCAGCTTTCAGCTTTCAGATCTCAGCTTCACGCTCTGGGTGCCCCATCCATTCCGCATCTTTTCGCGGAATGGGTGGGAGACCACAAAGGCCAATGGCGCGCGTCCTCGCAGTATCGAGCCTCGCAGCTCTGTTGCTACTCGCCGGTTGCCGCCAGGACATGCAGAACCAGCCCAAGCTCATCCCGCAGCGCGGCTCCGAGATGTTTGCCGATCATCGCGGAGCGCGTCCGCAGGTCGTCAACACCGTGGCCCGCGGCCAGTTGCGCGAAGACAGCTACTTCTACACCGGCGTAGTGCAGGGCGCCAACGGCTATCGCGAAGAGATGAACGTATTGCCTTTCCCGGTCACTCTCGAAGTCCTCAAGCGCGGCCAGGAACGCTTCAATGTCTACTGCACGCCGTGTCACTCGCGCGTGGGCAATGGGCTTGGCGCAATCGTCGACCGCGGCTACAAGCCTGCCGCCAACATGCACGACCAGGTGCGTCTCGCACAACCGCTTTCGCATTACTTCTTCGTCATGACGCACGGCTACGGCGCCATGCCCGACTACTCCGCGCAGTTGGTTCCTGAGGATCGCTGGGCAGTTGCGGCTTACATCCGGGCTCTGCAATTGAGCCAGGCCGCAACGCAGGCCGATGTTCCGTCAGGCGTGCAAGTGAAGGACCTCAAGGACATTGCGAAGGAGAAGAATTTGCCGGAGGGATTTGCCGCTCCATGGCCGCTTCCCGCCACCGCGGTTCAGGCATATCCGCCGGTGGCCAAAGAAGGAACACCGGGCATGGCTCCGGCCAATCCGGCTGATCCCGCAATCAAGATTCCCGTAAGCAAACCGGCCCCCGCGGCCGCGCAGTAAGGACTCAGGACGAATGGCTCAAGATCAACAACACGCCAAAACGCTTCCCGCCGATTTAGGCGCCCCGGCATTTGTCGACGTCTGGAAGACAAGAGCAGCGATCGTCGCGATTGTCTTCGCGGTGATTGCTGCCGGGCTCGGCTTCCTCGGTCAGGCGGAAGACGGGCTCGGGTGGACCCACCTTCTTCGCGCATGGTTGCTCGGCCTGGTGCTCACCTTCGGCTGGGCTGTCGGCGGACTGGCCCTGCTCATGGTGCAATACGTCACCGGCGGCAAGTGGGGACTGCTGTTGCGCCGCCCGCTTGAAGCCATGAGCCGCACGCTCCCAGTCATCTTCGTCTACTGGCTGGTCATCGTCATCTGGATAAAGAAGCTTTACCTTTGGGCGCAGGTTGATGGCTCGAACCCGGGCGATGTCGCAGCCGCGCTTAAATCCGGTTTCATCAATGAGGTTCAGGCACACGCCATTACGTTCAAGCGCCCCATGCTGAACCCCGAAATGTTCATCATGGTCGGCGTTTTCTGTTTCGCTGTTTGGACCTTCTACATGTGGAAGCTGAACCGACTGGGACTTCAGCGCGAGAAGGACTCGCCAGCCAACACGCCGATGTGGATCAAGAAATTCGAGAACATCAGTGGCCCCGGCATCCTCGTCTATTCGCTCACCATGACGGCTTGTGTTATCTACTGGGTGATGTCCCTCGACCCAACTTGGTACTCGTCGGTATACGGCTTGCTCTTCCTCGTCGGCCAAGGTTACTCAGTGCTGGCGCTATCGATCATCGTCTCGCTCTCGCTCTCGAAGGCCGAGCCATTCAAGACTATCCTGCGCCAGACCGAGCAGCACGACCTGGGCAAGTTCACCTTCGCCTTCGTCATGCTGAACATCTACCTCGCCTTCTCGCAGTTCCTTATCATCTGGTCGGGGAATCTGCCGGAAGAAATTCCCTGGTACCTGGATCGCATTCGTGGCGGCTGGGGCGTCATCATTACTCTCGACTTCATCTTCCACTGGCTGATTCCGTTCTCGCTGCTTTTGTCGCGCGACATCAAGCGCAACAAAAAGCGCCTGATGTGGGTGTGCGCATGGATGCTGTTCGCCAAGGCATTCGATTTGTTCTGGCTTATTGAGCCGAATTTCAAAGATGCCGCGCGCAACCTCCACTTCAGCTGGGGGATTCTCGAATACGTGGCCGTACCAGTTGCCATGGTCGCCTTCTGGGTGGCCTTCTATTGCACACGCCTGAAGTCGCGGCCGCTGGTGCAGACCAACGATCCGCACCTCGCGGAAATTCTGGAGCCAGAACATGCCCACGCATAATAACGACGATGAAATCGAACTCGGTTCGCACGGACCGGACGAAGTAGACGCGTCCGCGGGCTACGAGCAGAGCGACGTCCGCGTCACCGGCATCGTAGTCTTTCTCGCCTCGCTCGGCATCTTTGTAGTAGTGACGGCTGTGCTTTGCTACGGCATCGGCAAGGTCATCAATTACACCATGAACAAGACAGACGGGCCCAACGACAAGTGGCACCAGACGGCGGATAAGGCAATCGATATCCGCCAACTCGGCAACTTGCCTAACAGCCCTGAAATGCAAAACAAGGTAGCCGAGCTTACACAACAATTTCCCACGCCTCGTCTGCAGCTCGACGATGGCTACCAGGAAATTGCAGATATGCACGCGAAAGAAGACTTGCTGCTGAATAACTACAGCTGGGTCGACAAATCGCAGGGCAAAATAAGGATCCCAATCGACAAGGCTATGGAGTTGATTGCTCAACGTGGATTGCCGGTGGCTCCGGCAGTCGAACAGGCGCCGCTTCTCACCGGGGATGCGAAGCCGAAAGTGGCTGCACCTTTGACGAATGGATTTGCACGGACAGGGTATGAGCACGACCAGGCGCTGGCTCAGGCCGTTGAAGCAAGACGCGAAGGCGCACAGAAGTAGATTCGATTTGTAAGCGGGACAAAGACAAGCCGATGCGGTTCAAGCGGCGCAACAGATAAAGGGAATCAGGAACAAATGCGGAGTGCAGTAACAATGCTGAGAAGTTGGCCAGGCGCGCTTAAAGCTGCTGCGTTCACAGCAGCGTTGTGCGCCGCGTTGCCCGTCCCTTCTCTCATGGCACAGGTCTCGCGTTACGACGAAAAACAGATGGGCCCGGTAAACGACAAGCCACCGGCGATTCTGAAAGGCGTAGGCATCGCGCAGAATCTGAACGCGCAGTTGCCGCTCTCGCTCACGTTCACTGACGATGCAGGCAAGCAGGTTCAACTCGGCGATTACTTCGGCAGGCGTCCTGCAATTCTCGCGCTGGTTTACTATCAGTGCCCCATGCTTTGCTCGGAAGAATTGAACGGCCTCACCGGCGCATTGCAGATGATCAACTTCGTTCCCGGCAAGGATTTCGATGTCATCGTCGTGAGCATCGACCCAAGCGAGGGAACCGACTTGGCCACCGCCAAAAAGCGCAGTTACGTCAAACGCTATGGCCATCCGGAAACAGCTGCAGGCTGGCATTTCCTCACCGGAACGCAGGCTAACATCGACACGCTCACCAAGGTCGTAGGTTTTGGTTACGTCAAGATTCCTGCGCCGAACGGCACTTTGACTCAGTTCGCGCACGCCAGTTCGATTCAGATCGTGACTCCCGAGGGCAAACTGGCGCAGTACTACATGGGTGTCGAGTATTCGCCCAAGGACCTGCGCCTGGGACTGGTGGAGGCTTCGGCCAATCGCATCGGCTCGCCCGTGGACAACATTCTCACGTACTGCTACCACTACGATCCCCAGACCAACAAACACTCGCTCATCGTTGCGCGCGTGGTGCAGTTGGGCGGGCTGGTAACTTTATTCACGCTGGGTGGATTCATGCTGGTCATGTTCCGCCGCGACAGCAGGGCCGACGACGGAACAACAGATGGAAACGGGGCCAGCAAGGCCAACAGAACAAACGGAACGAGCGGGACAGGAACAAAGGTGAACGGATAACGGAATGGATCACATTAGTCCAGTAATCTGGCAGTTTCTCGTCAAGTGGATGACGAACTTCGCGCTGTTTCCGCCGGAGGCAAGCAAGATTGCGCCTCAAATGGACGCGCTCTTTTTCTTCATGGTGCTGGTGAGCCTCATCGGCCTCACGATCGTCATCCTGCTGGTCACGAGCTTCTGCATTCTCTACAGCAAGGAGCGCCACCCTGTCGCGGTGCAGATTGAAGGCTCCACGTTGCTTGAGGCCACATGGACCATCATCCCGCTGGGCCTCTTCCTGGTGATGTTTGTGTGGGGCGCTCTAATTTATTTCCGCGTCTACACACCGCCTGCCAACGCCATGAATATCTACGTGGTCGGCAAGCAGTGGATGTGGAAGGCCGAGCATCCCGGCGGCCAGCATGAGATCAACTCGCTGCACATTCCCATCGGCAAGCCCATTCAGTTGACACTCATCTCCCAAGACGTCTTTCACAGCTTTTCTATACCCGCCTTCCGCGTAAAGCGCGAAGCCATTCCCGGCCGCTACACCTCCGTCTGGTTTGAGGCCACGACGCCGGGAACCTATCATCTGTTTTGTACGCAATACTGCGGCACCAATCACTCGCAGATGATCGGCGACATCGTGGTATTGACGCCGGGCGACTACAAGAAGTGGCTGGCCGAATCCACCAGCGGCATGTCGCTGGCGCAAAACGGCGAACGCCTTTTTGCCAGTCTCAGCTGCAATGCCTGCCACAATTCCAAACCCGATTCACGCGGCCCCAGCTTGGCAAATGTGTACGGATCAAAATTGGCTTTGTCGACTGGCGGTACCGTTCTTGCTGACGATGCTTACCTGCGCGAGTCGATCCTGAATCCGTCGCAACACATCACGCAGGGCTATGCGCCCATCATGCCGACGTACCAGGGACAAGTCAGTGAAGAGGGCGTCATCTCGCTGGTTGAATACATCAAGAATCTCAACTCCAACTACCGCATCGATCAAACATTGAACTCGACCGATCTGCTGCCGGAGGGCGAAGGCAAGGCTGTGCCGGCGGCATCCGGAACCGCCGGGCCAAAGACCGCGCCGCCTGGAACCGCCCCACAAGGAATGGTGAAGCCATGAGCGCCACTATCGTCAACCTCCCCGACCAATCCACGGCCAGAATTCCCAAGGTGAATTTTCTCACCAAGGAGAACGGACTTCTCAGCTGGCTGTTGACAGGCGATCACAAGCGGATTGCCGTTCTCTATCTCATCTCGCTGACCTTCTTCTTCTTTATTGGCGGAGCGTTGGCGGGCCTGATCCGTCTCGAATTGCTGACGCCGCAGACCGATTTGATGGCTACCGACACCTATAACAAGGTGTTCACCATGCATGGCGTCATCATGGTCTTCTTCTTCCTGGTGCCATCCGTGCCGGCCACCCTCGGCAATTTCCTTATCCCGTTGATGCTCGGCGCCAAAGATCTCGCGCTGCCCAAGATCAATCTGCTCAGCTGGTACCTGTATGTCGCGGGCGGCCTGCTCGCTATCTACACCATGGCCACTGGCGGCGTGGATACAGGCTGGACCTTCACCACTCCGCTGTCAACGCATTATGTGAACACTAACGTGCTCACTACAGGGCTCGCGGTTTTCATCGCGGGATTCAGCTCCATATTTACCGGCCTGAATTTCATTGTGACTATTCACAAGATGCGCTGCCCGGGAATGACATGGTTCCGCATGCCTCTTTTCGTATGGGCCCATTATGCCGCCAGCATCCTTATGGTGCTCGGCACTCCTGTCGTGGCTATAGCCATCGTGCTCGTCGCGCTTGAGCGCACCATCGGCATCGGCGTCTTCGATCCCACCAAGGGCGGCGATCCTATCCTGTTCCAGCATCTGTTCTGGTTCTACTCGCATCCCGCCGTCTACATTATGATTTTGCCCGGCATGGGAGTCATCTCCGAGACGATTTCAACCTTTAGCCGTAAGCGAGTTTTCGGTTATACGGCGGTCGCGTTCTCCTCTGTGGCGATCGCGGTCTTCGGCTTCTTCGTCTGGGCCCATCACATGTTCATCATGGGTATTTCGAATTATGCCGTGCTGGTCTTCTCGCTGCTCACTATGCTGGTTGCGGTGCCCTCGGCCATCAAGATCTTCAACTGGACATTCACCCTCTACAAGGGCTCCATCACCTTTGAAACGCCGATGCTTTACACCTTCGGCTTCATGGGCTTGTTCACTATCGGAGGGCTCACCGGCGTCTTCCTTGGTACTTCAGGAACAGACATCCATCTGACCGAAACTTACTTCATCGTGGCTCACTTTCACTTCGTCATGGTGGGTGGAATGCTGATGGCGTTCCTTGCCGGCGTTCACTTCTGGTGGCCCAAGATGACCGGCCGCATGTATCCGGAGAAGATCTCGCAGTTGGCAGCCGTAGTTACCTTCATCGGCTTCAACTTCACATTCTTCCCGCAATTTATTCTTGGCACGCTCGGCATGCCGCGCCGCTACGCATCGTACCCGCCAGAGTTCCAGGTGCTCAACGTCTTCTCGACGGCCGGCGCAACGATTCTGGGCGTCGGCTATCTGCTCCCGATTCTCTACCTGACCTGGTCGCTGAAGTACGGTGAGATCGCCGGCAACAATCCCTGGCAGGCTACGGGCCTCGAGTGGCAAACACAGTCTCCGCCGTTGACTGAGAACTTCCTTGTGACTCCCATCATGGACCACGAAGCCTACGACTATGAGTGGCTGGAAAATCAAAAGGAAAAAGAGGTAGCCAGTGTCGGATAGCACAGCCATTGCTCGCGGCGCACACGACGCGCCGGAAAACACGCACGCGGGAGGGCACGAAGAGCACCCGGCCTATCTGCGCCACCACTTTGAGAACGCGGAGCAGCAGGCCGACGCAGCCGGCTTCGCCATGTGGCTCTTCCTGCTCACTGAAGTCATGTTCTTCGGCGGGCTGTTTACGGCCTACCTGATCTATCGCAACTGGTACTACCCGGCGTTTGTGGCGGCATCGCACCAGTTGGATATTTTCTGGGGCACGTTGAATACGGCGGTGCTGATAACCTCGAGCTTCACCATGGCCATGGGCGTGTGGTGCGCCGAGACACGCAAGAAGAGCGGACTGGTGCTGTGCCTCGTTCTCACCTTCATTCTTGGCCTCGGCTTTTTGGGCATCAAGACGATCGAGTACGGCGAGAAGATTGAGAAGCATCACGTACCTGGTTTCCATTACAGCCTGAATTCGTTCCTCGATCCACAATCGGATGCGAAGATTCACGCGGAATACCCGACCGAGGAGCCGCTGCCGCTGGATATGGCGCGGCACACGGAAGTCTATTTTTCGCTCTACTTCGCCATGACTGGTATGCACGCACTCCACATGATCATCGGTATCGTGATCCTGGGATTCATGATCTTCCGAGCGCAAGCCGGCGCATACACCGCAGGGCACGTTACCTTTGTTGAAAACTTCGGGCTGTACTGGCACTTTGTCGACATCATCTGGATTTTCCTTTTCCCACTGCTTTACCTGATCAGCAGACATCAATAGGGAGCCTTAGCCATGACCGATCAAAAAGAAATGGAAGAAGCGCAGCATCACGTTGTCAGTCCGGTGATCTACATCGTCGTTGGTTCCACGTTGCTGGTGCTCACCGGGGCCACGGTGTGGGCGTCTTTCCAGGAATGGGGCGTGTTCAATCCCATTGCGGCGCTGGCCATTGCCTGCATCAAGGCGGTGATCGTGGTGCTGTTCTTCATGCACGTGAAGTACAGTTCCAAGTTGACCAAGCTCACGGTAATCGCAGGCATCTTCACCTTCGTCACCCTCATCAGCATGACGCTGGCCGACTACATCAGTCGCGCCTGGGGACGGTGGTAGGAAAGCAGTGAAGAAGTGAATGAGTGAAGAAGTGAAGCGCAGAGGGGCTGCCCAATCGGGTAGCCCTTTTTGCCCCGCTCGGCAACTCAGAGGAGGGCATTGCAATGGGCCGTGAAGCGATCTGTACATGCGATTGGGCGGGAGAAGTCACTGAGGTCAAGGCCCTGCTCGAAACCAGTGAAATCATGCTGCGTGGCGGCATTCGCAAGCGCATCCCGTTTAGCCAGCTTCAGCAAGTAAGAGTGACCTCCGACCGTCTCTGCTTCAATGCCGGCGATGAAAAAGTGGAGCTGATTCTCGGACCGCTCGTCGCCAAGAAATGGGCAGGGGTCATTACCAGCCCGCCAACTCCCCTCTCGAAAAAACTCGGCATCACGAACAAGACAGTCTTGCGCACTCTTGGCAACATCGACGACGAAAACCTCAGCTCCGCCTTGGCAGAGGCTGCGCAACTCGCGACCACGAACGCCGATCTCATCGTGGCCTGTGTCGATACTCCCGAGTCCCTTCACGCGGCGTTCAATAAGGTATTGATGCAGCTGCTGCAAGGCATTCCGATCTGGTTCGTGTACCCCAAAGGCCCCGGCCATCCCCTCAACGAATCCGCGATCCGCACGCTGCTCCGCTCCAATGGAATGGTGGACACCAAGGTGGCTTCTGTTTCCGACAAACTCACCGCGATCCGCTTCAACCTCCACAAATCCGAATAAGAATCGAGCCCGCAAGCTGAAACATCTCCACACCCTGTGATCCTTCGCGATGAATCCCACAATGAATCCGAACTCCCCCGAGATCTGGCTCGCGTGGCCAGTCAGCCGCGCGTACAGGTCCGCCGTCAAGGTGCACCGCGAAAGGAAGCCCGTTGTGTCGTTTACTGGATGCAGCGCGCCATGCGCATCGTCGACAATCCTGCCCTAGACGTAGCCATCGAAGCCGCAAACCTGCTCGCACTTCCGGTCGTCGTCTACTTCCAGATCATTCCCAACTACCCCAACGCCAATCTGCGCCATTACCACTTTCTGCAGCAGGGACTGCGCGATGTGGCCGAAGACGCATCAAGTCGCGGCGTTGGCTTCGTACTGCGGCGGTCCCCCGAAAACTCGCTCGAAGCCTTTCTCGGAGAGGTCGAAGCCGCGCTCCTCATCGGCGATGAAAGCCCTTGCCGCGAGCCCGAACGCTGGCGTCAGGTCCTCGCGAAGCGCCTCAGAATCCCTTACTGGACCGTCGATGCAGATGTAGTCGTGCCCTCGCGCGTCTTCAATCGCAGCTATGTCCTGCTGCACCACTTCCGCCCGCATCTTAAAGCCGAACTCCCTAACTATCTCGTTGCCCCCACGAACATCGCGCCGATCCATCTGTGGAAGCCAAAACGAAAACTCGACTCCTATTCGCTTGCCAACGACATCACCGCCGGCTTCACAAAACTTGATCGCACCATCGGCCCCGTGGACAACTTTACCGGCGGTACGCACTCCGCCCTCAAGCGCCTCAACAAATTCGTCAACTACGAACTCAAATACTACGAGACCACGCGCAACCATCCCGAAGTGAAGGGAACCAGCCGGCTGTCGCCCTATCTCCACTTCGGCAACATTGGTCCGATCACCATCGCCCTCGCCGTCAAACAAGCTGTAGCCGAAGGCAAAGCCACGACCGGCGTTGCAGACAAGTATCTCGAGCAGCTCATCGGCTGGCGCGAACTTGCGGTCCTCTTCGTCCGTCACGAGCCCAACTACGACAACTGGGAATGCGCCGCACCCTGGGCTCGCAAAACGCTTATCGAGCACACCGCCGACCCTAGGCCTCATCGCTACACCTTCGCCCAACTCGAGCAGGCCGAAACAGCCGACGACCTATGGAACGCCGCTCAGCGCGAGATGGTTTCGACGGGATGGATGCACAACTACATGCGCATGTATTGGGCAAAAAAGATTCTCGAATGGTCGCCAGACCCCGCCCGAGCATTTGGGTGGGCCGTAACCCTCAACGACCGTTATCAGCTCGACGGCCGCGACGCCAACGGCTATGCCGGAATCGCCTGGGCCATTGTCGGCCGCCACGACCGTCCCTGGTTCAACCGCCCCATTTTTGGTCTGGTGCGCCCCATGTCCGGAGCCTCGACAGCAAAGAAATTCGACGCCGAAGAGTACATCCGACAGAATTGTGCGGTAGCGAATGCCCCCCAAGCCGATCGGCTCTTCTGAAGCCAACCCGGCCGCCGTAAAACTGACCGTGCACAGCGCACATTCCGTATTTCCATTTTCGAGCTATAATCGCTTCCAAATTCCAAACCCGGAAACCGCGTGTTTCGCACGATCTATTCGATTGGTTTTCCGCCAATCCCCCTGGGACTTGTGACAGAGGGGAGGCCGGAGCCGGAATCTGGACGCGTGCGGCTATGCGGTTTTTCAATTGGGTCTCCAATTTGCCTGCCCGGCAGGTCAGCGGCAGTGCCAGTTTCAACCGAGTCAGCAATCCCGGACGAGGGCCAAACCGTCCGAGCCTTTTGCACACCCATTTATGCCTGCCCATCCTCTCGATTCTGCTGATTTCAGGACAACAGGAAGCTTCAGCGCAAGCGACGCGGGTCAGCCCGAATCTCACCCCGCAAGCGCTCAATCAACCTCCGCGCGTCCTCGATGCGCAGCGCTTTCTAGCCCGCCGCGGCTTGAAGCCTGGCGCATCGAGCGCTCTGTCGCTGCTCCGATCCCACGTCGGACATACAGCAATCCCAGCCTCCGCTCCCCCATCGCAGACGACGGCCACCTGGCAGCCTGTTGGACCCACAGCTGTGCTTACTCCAGCCTTCGGGCTGGTCACCGGCCGAGTCTCCGCGCTCGCGCTGGACCCCTCGGACCCAACAGGGAATCGTCTCTATCTCGGAACCACCGGCGGAGGCGTGTGGACGGCACAGAACTCAGCCGTCTCCAACCCGGCTCAAGTCGTCTTCACGCCCCTCACCGACACCCTGGAGGCTCTCGGCGGCGTGCTGGACGTGTCCATCAGCATCGGCGCCCTCGCCGTCCAGCCCGGCGGTACAGGAGTCATACTCGCTGGAACCGGTGACCCCAACGACGCCCTTGACTCCTACTATGGATCTGGCATCCTCCGCTCAGCCGATGGAGGAAACTCCTGGAGCCTCATCTCCGGCACCGCAGATAACGTGTTTAGTTTCACGGGGGAAGGTTTCGCCGGCTTCGCCTGGAGCAGCCTGAATCCCCAAATCGTCGTAGCTGCAGTCTCGCAGGCTTTTGAGGGAACGCTGGTCAATGCCCTGGTAGTGGGCCGGAGTTACGAGGGCCTCTACTACTCCTCCGATGGCGGCGTAACCTGGACCCTGGCCACCATGACTGACGGTCCGAATGAAGTGGTGCAAGGCCCCGGCAGCGCCTTCGCCCTTCCCGATGGCAATGCCGCTACGTCCGTCGTCTGGAACCCGGTGCGGCAACTCTTTGTCGCGGCTGTGCGGTTTCACGGCTACTATGAATCCACTGATGGCATGACCTTTACACGCATGCCGGACCAACCGGCCATCTCACTCGACCCCCTCTCCTGCCCAACAAACTCCCGCCAATCCGGTTCTATCGATTGCCCCATCTTCCGTGGCACTCTTGCGGTCAATCCTCAGACAGGAGACACGTTTGCCTGGACGGTGGACCTATACAACCAGGACCTGGGCTTGTGGCAGGACCAGTGCGCCATCGCCAACGGGTCCTGCGCCAACCAGAACATCACCTTTTCCCAACAGTGGAATACCCAGGCGCTCGAGACCAACACTCCCGAAGGCTCAGCTACTATTGTCAACGGCGACTATAACCTGGCTCTGGCTGCCGTTCCCGCGGCTCTGGGGCAAGGCGAGGATACCTGGCTCCTGGCTGGCGACAATGACCTGTGGAAGTGCAGCCTCGCCATGGGTTGTGTGTGGCGCAACACGACCAATGCCACCACCTGCATGAGTGCTCAAGTTGCCCCTTTTCAGCACGCGCTGGCCTGGAGCCCGATCAACCCCCTGGAGATTTTCGCAGGCAACGACAGCGGCCTATGGCGCTCCCTCGATGCGATCGGCGAGACCGGCTCGGTTTGTGCGCCAACCGACGCCACGCACTTTCAGAACATGAATGGCAGCCTGGGTTCGCTGGCGGAAGTTGAGAGCCTCGCCGTCAACAACAACTCGCAGTACATTATGATGGCCGGACTCGGTGTCAACGGTACCGCCGGGCTAAAATCTGCCACCGCAGCAACGGCAGTCTGGCCGCAGATTCTCAGCGGAAACGGCGGACCGGTGGCTATCGATCCCGGAAACATCGAAAACTGGTATGTGAACAGCCAGAATGGAGTCTCTATCTATCTCTGTTCGGCTCTCGGCTCCTGTAGCCCTGCCTCCTTCGGCACCAGCCCGGTCGTCGATGACGCGGACGTCGAAGGGGACGGAAATACCATGCCCTCGTCCGCACCGTTTCTGGTGGACCCCCTCGACACAACGCAATTGCTCATTGGAACCTGCCGCCTCTGGCGCGGTCCGGCAGACGGCTCTGCATGGAGCGGCGCAAATGCCATCAGCCCCATTCTAGATAGCGGGGCCCTGGGCGTTTCGTGCAGCGGGGATGCCCTCATCCGTTCCATGGCCGCCCAACCTCCCAACAGCGATACTGAGGTCATCTATGTGGGAATGTATGGCTCTTTGAGCGGCGGCGAAACATTGCCCGGTCACATTTTCAGCGCTACCATCGATCCCCAAAGCACCGCGATGCCGGTGTGGACCGATCTCACTCTCAACCCGGTCACAAACTCCGACAAGCCCTTCAATATCTATGGGCTGGACATCTCAAGCATCTTTATCGATCCCCATGACCCCACTGGAGAAACTGTCTATGTGACCATAGAAGGGCCGGGCAACAACAAAGTGTCTGCGCAGACGGTTTACGGCTCGACCGACGGCGGCCTGCACTGGGGCGGCTTCACCGCAAACCTCTTGGGAGTGCCTGTCAGCAGCATCGTAGTGGACCCACAGAACGCCGGCACGGTCTACCTGGCTACAGACGTTGGTGTCTACTTCACAACCCAGGTTGCCTCTTGCGCGAATCTGCCCTCCTACTGCTGGACGAAATTTGGAACGGGGCTCCCCGAGGCTCCGGTGGAGCAGCTCAGCGCCTCGCAGGTAACGGCTTCCGCCCAGGTGCTCACCGCAGGTACCTATGGGCGCGGCATCTGGCAGACCGCGCTGTGCAGTGCAAGCGGCTCAGGGCAGACTTCCGCTTCCACCAGCGACATCCAATTGTCGTTTGGAAGCCAGGCCGTTTTAACCGCGAGCAGTCCGCGGATCGTGGCCGTGACCAACACGGGCACAGTTGCCTTGACGGTCACCTCCATTGCGATGACCGACTCTGTGGATTTCAGCGAGACCGACGATTGCACAAGTGCGAGCGTGGCGCCGGGATCGGCCTGTACGGTCAACGTGACGTTCAAGCCTCAAGCCGTTGGTGTCCTAGCGGGTGAGATGGCCATCTATTCCAACGTCTGCGGCGGGCAAGTTGCCGTGAATTTGACCGGAACCGGGACCTCGACCTCAGTTGTAACCTTGTCCACCAGCACTTTGGCCTTCGGCGATGTGCCGGTGGGAACGGCCTACCCCCCCCTGGGCCTCCCAGTCGGGGTGAACACGCCGGTTCCGATCACGGGCGTCGCCATCACTCCGCCCTTCACCATCCTCTCCAATGCCTGCGTCCCCTCTCCGCCACTTCCCGGCACCTGCCAGGTGGAAGTGCAGTTCACGCCTGCAGCCTCCGGACTGGCGTCGGGAACACTGACCTTTACCGATCAGGCCGGGACGCAAACGGCGATCCTGACGGGGACCGGCCAAGCCCCTCCAACCGACATCCTCAACCCTCTCTCGGTTTCGTTTCCCAGTACGGCGGTGGGGCAGCTTTCGACCCCGCTCCCGGTTCTGTTGACCAATACCGGTGACCTACCGCTGACCTCAATCGCGGTCTCTGTCAGCACGGCCTTTCAAACCGGCGGCGACTGCGGTACGCAATTGCCAGGGCATTCGGTCTGCACGGTCCAGGTCGTGTTCGCACCAACCCAGATAGGCATCCAGCCCGGTTTGCTCACTATTTCCGATGCACAGCGTACGCAGACTGTATCGCTGTCCGGCACAGGCGTGCAGCCCGCCACGCTGGTCGTCAGCCCTGTCAGCCTCACCTTCGCCGTCCAAAATGTTGGTGTCGCCGGCACGCCCGACCTTCTCACCATTACCAACAGCGGCGGTGCCTCAGCCGCCAATGTCGGCTTCCAGATCACTGGCCCCTCTGCCGTCAATTTTGCGACTGGAACCACAACCTGTACCGCAGTGTTAACCGGCGGGGCAAGTTGCACGGTACAGGTAATCTTCTCACCAACTTCGGCAGGAGGAAGCGCGGCCACATTGGTAATTTCGTCGGCTACTTTCGGTGTGAGCTCAATCTCCGTGCCGCTGAACGGGACCGGCCAGGTCGCCTCCGGCCTCAACGTCAACCCCGCGCAATTGGCTTTTGCCGCGATTACTGTTGGCTCTTCGAGTCGGGCACAAACGGTCACTGTCAGCAATACCAGCAACATTGCCGCCAGCCAACTCGCGCTTTCCGTCACGCCCGGGTTCTCTATCGTGCAAAACACTTGCGCCTCCTCCCTGACGGCTGGCTCAACCTGCACGGTCGGAGTCGTCTTTTCTCCCACCGTCTCAGGCCCAGCAACTGGTGCCTTCAACGCAGCTTCACCCTCGATTGCCACCTCCGCCACCGTCCCTCTGAGCGGTACCGGAGCAGTTGCTGCTGGAATCGCGGTCACCCCACCGGCGATTGACTTCCCGACCACCGGGGTCGGCCAGACAAGTAGCCCCGCCACAATAACCATCACCAACACTGGGGCTCTGACTGCCCTCAGCAGTCTTGCTTTCACGGTTCCCTCGGGCTTCCAGCTTGTGAACAATACCTGTGCTGCCACGCTCGCGCCAGGTTCAACTTGTACCACCGGAGTGGAATTTGCCCCCGCCACCGCTGGAGCGCAGACGGGAAAGCTCTCTGTAACCAGCCCCACCGTCGCCTCCAGTCCATTCGTGACTCTGCAGGGGATGGGCTACGACTTTACGCTGGCCATATCGGGCCCTAACACTCAATCCGTGGCCAGCGGCCAGAGTGCCAGCTACACCGTCGAGCTGACACCGCTCAGCGGCTCTTCCGGATCGTTTACCTTTGGATGCGGCACACTCCCTTCAAAAGCCGTTTGCTCGTTCAATCCCACCGCGGAAACCGTGAACGCGGGCGCAACCGGCGACGTGAAAGTGAACATATCAACGGGCAGCGCCACCACGTCCACCCGCTCCCGTGGACCACGCATATGGGACGCGCTTCCGCTCCTCTGCGCGTTCATTCTGCTTCCACTCGGTTGGAAGAGCCGGCGCAGGCTCCTGCGCGTGACTGCGCTGTTCTTTCTGTCGGGTGTCTGCTTTATCCTTTCCAGTTGCGGCACCGTTTCCGGCGGCATTGGCGGCGGTGGCGGTTCGGGTGGCGGTTCCGGAGGCTCGGGCTCAACGCCCTCGGGGACCTATCCGATTCAAGTAAATGCGACCTCGAATGGCGTGCAGCACAGCATTACAGTGACGCTGACGGTGGACTAGGGCTTGCCGCCCTCCCTTGAACGGGGAGCAAACCCTGAAACGCCGTATACTCTATCTTCGGGGTTTGGCGCGTTCAACGTGCGCGCGTCCTTGAAACAGGCCGGGTAGGGAAGAAGAGAAAATGACCGCAAGGGTAACCGAGGAAGAAGTGGCGCGCGTAGCCGAGCTGGCGCACCTTGAGCTGACGCCGCAAGAGACCGGGACCATGCTCCACGATCTGAACGCCATCCTGGATTACGTGGCCGAATTGAACGAGCTGGACACGGCGGGCGTTGCGCCCCTGGCACAGGTCACAGAGCTGCTGGACGCCGCTGCCGTCGAATTGCGCAAAGATGCGTTGCGCCCATCGCTTGATCGCGCCTGCGTCCTGGCGGAGGCGCCGGAGAGCAATGGCGTTTTCTTCAAGGTGCCCAAGGTGATTGAGCGGTAGAAGCGGTTTGCACTCAATTTGCGGCCCTTCAGGTCGCTTTGAAATTGGAAGCAGGCTGCGGAAAAGGGGCTTGCAAGAGTACCCAGAGAGGGGAAAGTTCGATTGTCCAGCGAAGCCAAATCATCGGAAAGCTATGTGGAAACCCCCGCGACCATGCAGGAGTTGCGTGCGCAGATCACCGCCGGAACTGCCAAGGCTGCCGACCTCGCCGCGCGCTATTACGATCGCATCGCCGAAATCAATCCCCACCTGAATATCTATCTCAGCCTCACCAAAGGGCGCGCGCTTCAGCAAGCCGAGCGGGTTGACGCGCTCGCCGCCAAGGGCGATCCGCTGCCTCCATTGGCCGGCATTCCCGTGGGAATCAAAGATGTTCTGGTCATGCAGGGTGCGCCGGCCACTGCCGGTTCCAGGATCCTCGAAGGCTATCGGCCTCCTTATGACGCGACAGTGGTTTCCAAGCTCGAAGCCGCCGGCGCCGTGCTGCTCGGCAAGCTCAATTGCGACGAGTTTGCCATGGGCTCGTCCAACGAAAACTCCGCCTATGGTCCGGTACGCAATCCCGTCGACCCAGAGCGGGTTCCAGGCGGTTCAAGCGGCGGCTCAGCAGCGGCGGTTGCGGCCAACATGGCCGTGGCCACGCTTGGCTCGGATACCGGTGGCTCCATTCGCCAGCCAGCCAGTTTTTGCGGAGTCGTCGGCGTCTTGCCCACCTATGGCCGCGTCTCCCGCTACGGCCTCATCGCCTTCGCCTCGTCGCTTGACCGCGTCGGACCCTTTGCCGCCAATGTTCGCGACGCCGCCACCATGCTCGGTGTAATCGCCGGCCACGATCCCAAAGACGCAACCAGCTCAGCCGCGCCTGTTCCGGACTTCGCCGCCGAAAGCGACAAGCCTGTCGAAGGCCTGCGCATCGGTATTCCTATCGAATACTTCGCCGAGGGCCTCGACCCTGAAGTACGCACCGCCATTGAATCCGGCATCAACGCACTCCAGGCCGCCGGGTGCACCCTCAAGCCAATCTCGCTGCCGCATACAAAGTACGCAATTCCAACGTATTACCTGGTTGCCACCGCCGAAGCCAGCGCCAACCTGGCCCGCTTTGACGGCGTGCGCTACGGCTATCGCTCGCCCAACTCCGACACCCTTTCCGGCATGTACAGCCACTCCCGCGATGAGGGCTTTGGCGCCGAAGTGAAGCGCCGCATTCTGCTCGGCACCTACGCGCTTTCCGCAGGCTACTACGATGCGTACTACCTCAAAGCCCAGCAGGTCCGCCGCCTTCTCGCCGAGGAGTTCCTGTGCGCCTTTGCCGACGTAGACGCCATCGTCACCCCCACAGCGCCCACGCCTGCCTTCAAACTCGGCGAAAAGACCGGCGATCCACTAGCAATGTACCTGGCCGACATTTACACCGTCACGGCCAGCCTCGCCGGCATCTGCGGCGTAACGGTTCCGTGCGGTCGAACTTCAGCAGGTCTGCCGGTTGGCATGCAGGTGCTCGCCCGCCATTTGAATGAATCAACTGCTTTTCGCGTAGCCCGCGCAGTCGAGACTGCGCAGTTTTAGTTCTTTGAAAAGGGAACTGGGCGACAGTTAAACCCAGCTCTCGGGGAATCCGCCAAAACGAGTTCCCTTGATTTGCGATTCTCTTGCGAGGCCATCCTCGTGTATTCCTGATCCCGTCGATCTGCGCCAATCAAGAGGATATGGCGCAATGAAAATTCCAAAGACAATCCTGATCTTAATCGCAGCCGCGGCGCTCTTCGCCCCGACTCCAGCGGCCTCCGCCGCTCCACGAAAAGTCCACATTGTAGCTCTGGGCGCAGCCCGCAAAGTGCCATACTCCAAAATCGGCGACCCTGCTGGAGCCACCCCAGTCGAGGATTCGCTCAAAATCCGCGCCCTTTTTCTCGACAGCGTAGTGAAAGAGTGGACCACCGGCGACGCCCACGATGTAACCGACCGCAGTTTCGTCGTCCGCCGCGTAATTCGGCTCAACGACGCCTTGCCCAGCGATAAGCCAGGCCCCGCTGAAAAGCAAAGCCACTGGGTTTGGCAGCGAGGTCCATGGCTGCTTGTTGACCGTATGACCGGCCATACCGTAGCGCTCAGACTGCCCGACTACGACAATGGATTAAGCCAAGTAAGCTGGTTCCGCGACTACGCAGCCTACTGCGGCGTGACGGCCACCGGCAAAAGCCTCTACGCAGTCGTGGCGCAAGTAGCCGCGCGTAAACCCGTGTTGGCAAAGAAGCTAGAGACTCTTGACGCAGCCAGCCATTCTGAACCCGTTTGCGCCCCGGCAGAATGGCAGCGCGAGCCGCTCCGCATCACCTTCCAACTCATCGGGAAAGATGCCGTGAGCTTCGACCTGGTTCCCGGTTCCGCCGTCCTGGTCGAAGACGCGGGAGACGACGCGGAGACACCCCCAGCCGAAGCAAAACCAAAGCAATGATTTATCACGGAACCAGCCACCAGAGTTAGCATAGCAACAGCCGGCGAGTTAGCGTTCCAGGCAAGCTGGCGCACAATCTATGGAATCTTTCGACGATCTTCTCGTGAAGGCTGAAGCAGCGCATGGCCATCTCTGCGCCGGCCAGATCCTCGGCGTGCGCATGGCCCTCCTCGGCCTTCAGCGTCTTGGCATCGCAGACCCCCGCGGCGCCGACCGCAAGCGCCTTGTCACTTACATCGAGATCGACCGCTGTGCTACCGACGCCATAGGCATGGTCACCGGTTGCAGGCTGGGCAAGCGCGCCCTCAAGTTTCGCGACTGGGGCAAGATGGCAGCTACCTTTGTCGATCTCAATTCGGCCCGCGGCGTACGCATCGTTGCCCTCGAAGACTCGCGCGAACTGGCTCGCCAGTTGTATCCCGACGTAGAACCCAAGAGCCGCCAGCAGATGCTCGCCTACCGCGAATTATCCGACGCCCAGCTATTCCGCGAGCAGTGGGTTCGCGTCGACGTAGATGCAGCGGAACTGCCCGGAACCAAAGGGGAACGCGTAATTTGCTCCCGTTGCGGCGAGGGCGTAAACTTTGGCCGCTTCGTCGAATCGGACGGCCAGCGGCTCTGCCTCAGTTGCGCCGACACGTCGCTCCGTTATTGGCAGCCAGAATCCCGACTGTAAAAAGCTTCCGTCCCTCCCTGCTCCGATATCCAGCGGCCACCTCGCTTATCGAAACCTTATAGAAGGTCTATGCCTTCCTTAGCGTTCAGGGGCTCTTCTTGATGTGCAGGGCTTTTCGCTCGGTCGCACTCGCAATCCGCGCCGTGCAATTCGGAAAGTGAAGCAGGAACGTCTCTATGCACAACCTTGTTATCGGCCTGATTTTTCTAATTCCCACCTCGCTGGCAGTTACCTTCATGCTCTGGGTTTTCTGGAACCTCTTCAAACAAAGCCTTAGAAAACCATCCCGCTGAATTCGTATTTCTAGTGGCTTGGGCTGCGAGTTACATCTGCAATGGACATGTGCAGAGATCGGACCCTTCAAGAAGTCCAGTCTGACTTGCTAACTCGCCATTTTCCGCAAAGTGGCGGCTGACTTGCTAACGGTTCGAAATCTCAATGCACCCCCCAGTCTCACGTCTATAAGGATCGAAACGGACTGCAGCGGATTTTAAAGCCTGCCCTGAGCCTGGCCAGAGGGTACTGCTTTTGAAGCACTTCACAGCCTGAGACTCCGGTTCCCAGACTTGCAGCGAACGCCGGATCCGCCTTTCACCCAGAATGTCGACAGCCTGCCTCACCCTGTTTTACTGCTCCAGGCCGCCTCGCCGGTGATGCCGCGCCTTGACACGCAACAGGCTGCGCGTTTCTTATCTTCCTAGGCCTTCTTTTGGAATCCTGACGGTGGAAGCACTGGCTGCATGGTGCGACTTCTGAAATCAGGTGTCCCGGTTCAGGTTACCGGGTTCAGGTTCCACCGGAACGCCGTGTCGAACAGGAAGCAGACGGCAGTTGGGTCACTGGCCGGTGGGCGGGCGCGGAACTGGTCTCCAGTCGGCGGACCTGCGGCAACCGGGTCACCCATCTCAAAGTTTGGACAGAGCCTGGGCTGAGCGAACTCGGAGCAGCCCGGACAAGAAGTAAGTCCATTCCCGGAGACAAATCTTATAATGGCAGCCGGTTCAGAGCCGGGTCTGCCTGTGCCCTGAACCGTCGCGGATCTTTGCGGCCGGGGGGCGGGTAAAGGATGACTAAGTGGTTTTGAGTTTGGCAACGTGTTTCGCAATTTTCGCGGGTAACCCGGCCGGGGCGGCTGGAAGTCTTCCCATGCTCCTGCCGCTCTTGCTAATCCCGGTGCTTTACCTGGTGATGATTCGCCCGCAACAGAAGCGCCAGAAACAATGGCAGGAGATGCTCACCAGCATCAAAGCAGGCGATCGGGTAACCACCGCGGGCGGCATCCGCGGCATTATCCTTTCTATCAAGGACGACGTCATTATCATTCGCGTTGCGCCGGATAATATCAAGCTGGAAGTGGCCAAGAGCGCCATTGCCTCCGTCACCACGCAGGACAGTGCTTCAAGCTCTTAGCGGTCGATGGAAAGTTGCCCGCAACGAGCTGCCGGCAGTCGAATCTGAAATCCGGCTGCCGACAAATGAAAACTGGTTTCACCTTTTTTTGAATAGAGAAACGGGACGATGAATAAGAATCTCAACAAAAAGATTGCCCTGATCATCGCGGTGCTTCTGATCTTCATCTACGGCATCTTCAGGATACCGTCGGGGCTCAGCAGCAAAGCGCTCCTTGAAGCCATTCAGCAGAACATCCACCTGGGGCTCGATCTGCGCGGTGGTGCTCACCTGATTTTGGAAGTGGTTGTTTCTGAAGCCGTCAGCGCGGAAACCGACAACGTCGCAGGCAGCATCCAGCAGCAGCTGAAGACGGCCAACCTGGGCTTCACGCAGGTGTATAAACCCGATCCGAAGAAGCCTACCGCGATCGAGGTGGACGGAATCACCCCGGCCCAGTCGAGCGCTGTGCGGTCGCTGCTCGATACAAAGTATTCCAATGAATACGACCTGACCGGCGGCGGCGCGGATAATACCTTGACCCTCACAATGAAGCCGACAGCTGTCTCGGCTCTGGAAGAGAAGACTGTCCAGCAGGCCATCGAGACCATTCGCGACCGCGTCGATTCTTTGGGCGTGAGCGAACCCGTCATCCAGGAGTATGGATTGGGCAAGGACCAGATACTGGTCGAACTGCCCGGCATCTCCGATCTGGATCAGGTCAAGAACATCATCAAGACTACGGCGCGTCTTGAGATTCATGCGGTCGTCGGCGGTCCGTACAAAGACGAGCAGGAAGCAACTGCGGCGAACAATGGCTCTATCCCGCCCGACGAGATGATGGTGCACGGCTCCGGCACGCTGGCCACCGGTTCCGATGCGGACGCGGTCTATGTTCTACGTCGCCAATATGTTGTGGGCGGCAGCGACTTCCGTTCCGCCGATCCCGGCACAGACCAGAACGGACGCCGCAACGTTCGCTTCACGCTCACCAACGAAGCCGGCGACAAGTTTTACGACTACACCAGCAAGAACGTCAACACCAGCATGGCGGTAGTCATGGGCGGCCGCGTCAAGGAAGTGGCCAACATCCAGAGCGCCATCCGCGACTCCGGCGAAATCGTCGGCACCTTCTCTGAGGACGAAGTGACCGCCCTCTCCAAGCTGCTGCGCACTGGCGCTCTTCCCGCCTCTCTGAATGAAATCGAGACCCGCACCGTGGGCGCTTCCTTGGGCGCGGACTCCATTCGCGAAGGTGTGCGAGCGGCCGTCGTCGGCGTTCTCGTTGTCATGGCCTTCATGCTCTTCTACTATCGCGGCTCCGGCATCAACGCCGATCTCGCGCTGTTCCTCAACCTTGTCATCCTGCTCGGCTTCATGGGCTTCTCAACGGCCACGCTTACCTTGCCGGGCATCGCCGGAGTCATCTTGACCATCGGTATGGGCGTCGATTCCAACGTGCTGATCTTCGAGCGCATCCGAGAAGAGGTGCGTTCCGGCAAAGCCCCGGCTGCGGCTGTCGATCAGGGCTTCGCCCACGCATGGGTGACAATCGTCGATACCCACGTCACCACCATCGTCTCGGCGGCAATCCTGATTCTGTTCGGAACCGGTCCGGTCAAAGGATTTGCCGTAACGCTGATCTTTGGCCTTCTTGCCAACCTGTTTACGGCCGTGTTTGTTTCGCGGGTCATCTTCGATTGGCACCTGGGCAGGTTGAAGCCCGGTGAACCGGTATCGATCTAAAGTCACCTAGCAAGGCTGCCAGATCGAAGTCGGACCGGCAGCGGAAAATTGAACGCTGGAACCCAAACGGAACCAGCCTCCAGGAAGCGGAGAGAATCAGTGGAATTGTTTCGCGGTGTAAATGTTGATTGGCTGAAGTTAAAGTGGTACTTCCTCGGCTTTTCTATGATCTTCAGCGTTGCCGGCCTCATTGCGATGGGCGTGCACTGGTCGCACCCCGTTGGTGGCGTACACAGCCCGGTTCCGCTAGGCGTTGATTTCCGCGGCGGCACGGAAGTGCAGATCCGCTTTGACCACACGCCGGACATCAATTCCATTCGCCAGGCAGCCGACGCAGCGGGCATCAAGGATGCGCAGGTCGTAAACTACGACGATCCCAAACTCAACCAGGTTCTGATAAGCCTGCCTGAACAACACGATGAGTCGCAACTGGACACTGGGCGCCAGCAAATCGTCGATGCCCTGCATGCGCACTACGCCAACACCTTTGCGGATTCCGGCATCAAAGTGGACGTTGTCGGCCCTACAGTGGGACATCAGCTTGAGACAAAGGCCCTGTTGGCAACGCTTTATTCCATGGCCGGCATGCTCGTCTACCTCTGGTTCCGTTTCCAGTTGATCTACGGCATCGCGGCCGTCGTAGCCTGCTTTCACGACACGCTCATCACCGTCGGCGCTTTTGCCCTGCTCAACAAAGAAATCAGCCTGACCGTCATTGCGGCCATTCTGACCCTGGTCGGCTATTCGATGAACGACACTATCGTCGTCTTCGACCGTATTCGCGAAAACCTGCGCCTAAGCCGCCGTGAGACTTTGCACGACGTAGTAAATCGCAGCATCAATCAGACATTGAGCAGAACCGTGTTGACATCGGGACTCACCTTTCTTACAGTGCTCTCGCTGTATATTTTCGGCGGCCAGGTTCTGAATGGCTTTTCATTTGCGCTGGTGGTGGGCATTCTTATCGGCACATACTCCTCCATCGCTGTAGCCGCTCCGATGCTGGTGGCCTATCAGGATTGGCGGACCGAGCAGGGCAAGGCAGCGGCTTTGCCGGCTGCAAGGCGCCCCAGAGCGTAAGGTTTCGATGGTCGTAATTGCACAGTTTTTGAAACAGGCTTGGCATCCAATGATCTGTTCTGATACAAGGGGAGCACAGTTCTGTGGTACCGTTTTGAAACCGGGAACATTCGAAGTTCCCGCGGTGTCTAATTAGAAGTAACCAACACCCGATTCGAGGCTGGCCATGTTTGAAGACTCCACATTTGAATCAAGCAACAGGATCAAGAGCAAAAGCAAGTATTGGATGATGGTGACCTTCATCATCAACGGTTCCATTCTCCTTCTGCTGATCCTGATTCCTCTGATCTACCCTGAGGCGCTGCCCAAGACAATGATGCTCACCGTCTTGACTGCTCCGCCGCCACCGCCACCACCGCCTCCGCCGCCACCACCGCCAGAGGTCGTTCACGTGGTCCACGTGCAGTCGGAGATGATGAACAATCAGCTCACAGCCCCGACCAAGATTCCGCATGACATCAAGATTGTTGCTGAGAAAGAAGCTCCGCCTAGCTCCGGCTTTGGCGTGGCCGGCATGGAAGGTCTCGGCGGCAGCACCGGCGGCGTCATCGGCAGCGTCTTTGGCAGCGGTAACAACGCGCCCAAGGTAAAAGCAGAAGCGCCCAAGAAGGTCAATATCTCCGGCGGCGTTGCACAGGGCATGCTGCTGCAGAAGACCGTTCCCCTCTATCCCCCCATTGCCAAGGCCGCTCGCGTCTCCGGCACTGTGGTGCTGCAGGCCACCATCTCCAAGGCCGGCACCATTGAAAATCTTCACGTCATCAGCGGGCCCGCCATGTTGCAGCAGTCGGCCATGGACGCTGTGAAGTCCTGGCGCTACAGGCCTTACCTGCTCAACGGTGATCCTGTCGAAGTGGAAACCACTGTCAATGTGGTCTTCACCCTCGGCGGATAACTCTCACTCCGGCCCCTTCCCGGCATTTCGAAAAGGGGCCTTGCTTTTGACCTGAATGCGAATCCTGAAAGAGCCGCATTCCTCAGCAACCGCAACAAAGTCGCAGTTCACAAGAAACTCCTTAGGAGGAACGATTCAGTGATTCTCGCTCAGCTCGCACATTTCGCTTCGCACACGGTCAGCAGCCTTGCCCTCTTCCAGGACGAGCAGACGGCTGGTTTCAGCCCCATGGAACTATGGGAACATATGGGATGGGCGGTTCGCGCCATCGCCATCGTCCTTTTCATTGAGTCGATCTGGTCGCTGGCCGTGATGATCGACCGTTACCTCTATTTCTCGGCAGCCCGCAAGCAGTCACGCGAATTTGCGCCCAAGGTTGCCGGTGCGTTGAAGGACAGCAAGCTCGAAGAAGCCATCAAGATCGCCGACCGGAACAAGAAATCTCATCTGGCCGAGGTTGTCCAGGCTGGCCTGCAGGAATTCCGCTCCTCAGGCGGGACCGCCACCGAGGAAACTATTGAGAGCTCCGGCCGCGCCCTCGAGCGCGCAGAGGCAATAGTTCACGCCAAGCTGAAGAGGGGTCTTTCTGTTCTGGCCACTATCGGGGCAACGGCTCCATTCGTTGGATTGCTGGGCACGGTCATCGGCATTCTGCACGCTTTTCAACAGATCGCGACGCAGAAAACATCAGGCATCGGCGCGGTTGCCGGTGGTATTTCAGAAGCTCTGGTAACCACCGCGTTCGGCCTGTTGGTCGCAATCCCAGCGGTTATGACGTTCAACTACTTCACAGGACGTGTGGAGTCCTTTGACGTTGAGATGGATAACTCATCGAGCGAATTGGTGGATTACTTCATCAAGCAGAGCCACAGGCGTTCAGCGTAGCGTTGAATGGCTCCAGCGGGAATCTTCGGGGGCAGCAGGCAATGAACTCCTTCTGCCCGCCGGTTTCAACCTCGCTGCTGCCGTTAGGTTTCTGCACGACGCCGTAGATTATGCGGCACAAAAAATCACAGGACGGAGCCCAAGCAATGGGAATCGCGGTTCGCAACGAAGGCAGCAAGGTCAACTCGAATATCAATGTCACGCCCATGGTGGACGTGATGCTGGTTTTGTTGATCATTTTCATGGTCATTACCCCGATGCTGCAGAACAAAGTGCAGATCGATATGGCTCAGGTGACTAACCCCGAGAACATGCCGGACGCCGACAAGGATGACGCCATTGTTGTTGCAATTACACGAGATGGCGGCGTATTCCTGGGGCAGAACAAAGTCGCAGTCGCCGAATTGGGCGGGCAGGTGCGCGAAAAGCTGGCCGACAAGCCTGGCAAGACCATCTATGTCCGCGCCGATGCGCGCGCGCAATTCAAGGCGGTCGAAGACGCCATTGACGCCGTACGCACCGCTGGTGTGGATGACGTCGGTTTGCTCACGCAAAAGCGTGAACCAGGCGGCGCGGCAGGCGGCGAATAGCCAGCAGTCTTTAATGCATGCTGTTCTTAACGATTTCAAGGAAACAAGGAGTTTGAAGCCATGTCAATGACAACTGGCGGCGGCGGCGGAGGTTACTCGTCCGAAATCAATGTAACCCCGATGATCGACATTCTTCTGGTGCTGCTGATCATCTTCATGGTCATTGTGCCGGTTACCCCCAAGGGTCTGGATGCCCTCGTTCCGCAGCCGCCCAAGGATCCCACCAAGACGCCTCCTCCGACTGATCGCACCATTGTTGTGCAGGTCGGCTATCGTGCCGGCGCGGCGCCGACTTACAAGATCAACGAGACCGACATCAACAAGGCGGATCTGCTGCCCAAGCTGACGGAAATCTATGCCAACCGTGCAGAGCGCGTCATGTTCGTCCGCGGCGACGACGATGTCAACTTCTCGGCGATTGCCGAAGTCATTGACATCGGCAAGGCTGCCAACGTGGATCACATCGGACTAATGACGCCCGCAATTCAGGCCGGTAAGTAGCCGGCTGCACTTGTCTCCTGCGCGAAAAGAAAGGGGGAACCCTGCCATGACCAGCAGCAACACCAAAGACATGACGTCGGAGATCAACGTGACACCGATGATCGACGTTTTGCTGGTTTTGCTGATCATTTTCATGGTAATCGTTCCCGCCATTCCTAAAGGGGAAACTGTGCGAGCGCCCCAGCCGCAATCCCGCCCTATGAACGACAATCCTGAGACCGTTGTTCTTGAAATGTTGAAAGGCAGCGGCGGGGATTTAGCATTCACGATCAACCAGCAGTCCGTCGCACGGAAGGATTTGCCCACTCGTCTGGCGTCTGTCTACGCCAATCGAGCCCAGCGGGTCCTGTTTCTGAAAGGCGACGATCGGCTGAGCTTTAACGAAGTTGCAGATGTGATCGACATCAGCCATGCGGCCGGCATCGATCGCGTAGGATTGATGACGCCGAGGGTTTTGGCAGGCCAGTAAGGGGCCAATCGGAATTAGGAGCGGATGAGCAGCTCCGACGAGTTTGACGTTGCCTGCCTTGTTGGGGGAAGTTGTTGCGGGCGGCAACAGGAGTACAATTTTTCAATCCTGGTTTCGGAACCTCCGTCCGATGCCAGTTTGTAAGAGATTCCAGGGGCGCAGTAGAAGGCGCAGCCTGAAGGAGAAGGATAAGAACATGAATGGACCCGCACGTACTTGGGCGTTGGCAATTGCCTTGGCTGGCATGGTGCTTTCCATCAGCGGGTGCAACCGCCTCGCCGCCCGTGACCAGTTGAACAAGGGTGTGGAAGCTTATAAGAGCGCCCGGTATGAAGAGGCGATCGGCCACTTCCAGAAAGCCACGCAGCTTGATCCAAGCCTGCCCATGGCAAAAACCTATCTGGCCACTGCGCTGGCTCAGAACGTCGTTCCCGGGCTGGATACCCCGGACAACCTGAAGACCGCCCAACAGGCGATCAGCATCTTTCAGGAAGTCCTCGGCAAGGACCCCAACGATGTCAACAGCCTTAAGCAGATCGCGGGCATTTACTACAGTATCAAGAAATTCGACGATGCCAAAGCGTGGCAGAAAAAAGTCCTCGCTGTTGATCCCAAGGACCCTGAGGCTGCCTATACAGTCGGCGTGATCGATTGGACCCTGGCTCACGAAAACACCTTGAAAGAGTTGGTGCCAGCCGGTGTGACCGATGACGGCGAAGGCAACGCCAAGGCACCCAAGAAGGTGATGGAAGTGATCAAGCAGGATAACTCTCAGCTGGTGGAAGAGGGCCTGCAGTACCTTACCCAGGCTGTCGCCAACCGCGCCAATTACGACGATGCCATGGCCTACTTGAACCTGATTTACAGGCGCAAGGCGGACATCGATTTCGGGAATGACGCAGCGCGTAAAGATGACGTTGCCAAGGCGGAAGAATGGCGCACCAAGGCGATGGGAACCCGCAAGGCCAACGAAGAGAAGAAGAACGCTGGCCCCGGCGGCATCACCATGGATGCGAACGGCAACATGAAGTAAACAGCAGCTACCTCAACGGCGTTCACCAACGGCCTCCGCTCTCCGCGGAGGCCGTTGGTTTATGAGTTCCCTTTACGTCGTCCAGATCCCACTCTTTATCGCAAAGCCAAGCGGTCATTCCGGGCAGCCGGATTTACGGTGTGCAAATCAAGTCGCGCGGATGAGCCCAAGCGGGTTGCGCCAATTCAGTTCCGTGCCCCGTTCTTGCGACTTTCTTCTGGCGCAAGGGCGGGAAACCTCGATACTCACCCAGTCGGTTCTAGATTGAAAGCCCTTCGGAGATAGCTCTCTACTTCGACCCTTGATTGAGGATCTGGTCGGCCAGGTAGTTATGCACCTTGGCCTCGTCGCGCAACTTCTCGATATAAGCGGACCTCAACAGTTGCGCATGGCCTTCCCTGAGGCTCTGGCGAATGGTCGCCTGCACCTGGACATTGCTCAACGGCCGTTGCCCCGCTGCTTCCTTCGAGATCAGCTTATAAATGGCGTAGCCCTCAACCTTGCGCGAGGCGGGATTGACAACCGGAAACACGTCGGTGAACTGGCCCGGCTTGAGCTTGCTGATGGCGTTGTAGATTTCAATGTCGGCTTCGTGCAACTGCGACTCGGGTATAAAACCCATATCTCCGCCACTCGAAGCTGTGTCCTTGTCCTCTGAAGAGTTCATCGCCAACCCGCCAAAGTCCTCGCCGTTCTCAAGCCTCGTGTGCAAGTCCTGGATCTTGTTCTTTGCGGCGGCATCCCCCGTGGCCTTGTTATTCTGCAGGTTGCCCGTCTGCGACGAGGAATTGCTGGAAACCACGATTCTGGCAATTTGAAAGCGTGGCTCAATCGGATTGAAGTCCGCCATGTGCGCTGCATAAAAGTCTTTAATTTCGGCGTCCGTGATATTGATCTTGGCGTCGATTTCTTTGTTCGTCAGCTTGGTGTATGTAAGGCTGCGGCGAATTTCGCGTTTCAGGTCGTCCAGAGTCTCTTTGCGCTGCTGCAACTGTTTGTCAAACTCCTCTTGAGTGAATGGCAGCTTCATCTCCGTGAGTCTTGCTTGCACGTCTTCGTCGGAGGCAGTCACATTCAGCTGGGCGGCGCGCTGCTGCATGATCTCTTCGTCGATCATCTGCCGGAGAATCGAGAGCCGGGCAAGATCGGCCTGCTCGGGCGAAGGATCCTGCGGCGCTTGCCCCTGGCTCATTTTGACGATCTGATATTGCCGATCCAGCTCCGAGCGAAGAATATCCTTGTTGTTCACAGTGGCCACGACGTCCGCCGAGGGGGTCCGGTGGCAACCGGCGAAAGGGCTCAGCATGGCCCCACTTACCAGAATAAGAGCGGCGAAATGTGCATGATCCTGAAGAAAAGATCCAACTTGCAACCTGAAGTCTCCTGCGGGGTCAAAGCGCGCCCCAGCACTCAAGCATAAATCCCCCAACCGGCTAAACGATAGCCGAAGGCCACCCTATTTTCCGCCTCCAGAGGGTTGGGTCGGCGGAACTGGCGCGGCAGCAGGAGCCGTTTGCGGGCTCGGCGGCGGCACTTCTCCGGCCGCTCGCAGCGCCCGGTCGATTACCAGCCACAGTTGCTCCTCCGGCTGTGCACCATCCACCCGCTCACCATCGATGAACACCGCCGGCGCAGACTCAATCCTCAGCGACTCGGCTTCCTTTAGCGACGTGTGCACCTCGCTCTCATCCTGTTTGGCGATGCAGGCATCCAGCCTGGCAGCGTCCAGCTTGCCCAGTGCGGCCTCCTGGCGTGTGATCCGATCCAGCGCAGCAAAGCTCTTGGGCAGGCTGCGGTCGGGGCCCGTTACCTCCGAGCCGTGACCGTGCAGATAGTCCACGAACGACCAATAGACGTCACCACTCTGCGATGCCAGGCAGTTGGCATCCACAGCGGCATGCATGGCCCACGGGTGCATCTCCGCCGGCAGTGGGTTGTCCTTGTAGATAAAACGAACCTTATCCTTGTAGCGCGCCAGCGTGTCCGGAAACAGCGACGCATGCAGCCGGGCGCAGTAGGGGCATTCCAGGTCGTCGAAGTTAATCACAGTTACCTTTGCCGCCGGGTTGCCGCGTATGGGCCGTCCTGCAACATCGATCGTGAAGACCGGATCTTTCGCCAGGTCAAATGTCTCCAGGCGTGCCAGCGTCTTGCCGTCGGTGGAGAGTAAAAAGTCGACCGTAGTGGTCTTTTCACCGCGCGAAAGGGTCACCGGCAGCGAATCGTAGCCGCCAATCTTGCTTGGTGAGCGGGCGCCGATGGAGACGGTGTAGTCCATCGGTACGTTGAACTGGGAGCGGACCATGACCTCGATGCGGCGGTTCATCAACGCCGCGTCGGGCGAATTCTGGGCAGCAGATCCGGACGGGGCGGTTTGGGCTTTGCAGCCCGCAGTCAGACAAAATGCAAGCAAGCCAGCCACTATTTGAATGCGCGACATTTTAAAGTCCTCTCAGAAAAGAATACCCCAGTAGCCGCTGATTCGGGCCATTTGTCCCATTTGCTCACCAGCTGATACTAAGTTGACGCGCAGCAGAGCGAAAAGCAACAGGATATGTACGCTGATAGCATTTAGTAATGCAGCGCTTCTCCCTGCCGGGACGACCGGAATTATCTCTAGAGTTCGATGCCGAAAACCAGATTGAGCTAGGTCCTTGCCCGCATTGCGGACAAAAGACTTCTCGCGTTTGGGGCTACATCTATCAATCCGACGCAGCGCTTGCGACCTATTATCTGGAATGGACACCACACATCCTGAGAAGGACGCAACTTTCGATTTGATCGTAGGCAGGTGGGGCAAAGATGCGCAGGCTGCTGACCGTCAAGGGGCATCGGTTGCCTTCCGTGTCCTGGAGACCGGCCCGGCCTTTATGGTTCAAAACGCTTTCGCTCGGCCAATTGGGTCAAGTGCCCTCATCTCAGTAGCCTTAGATCGAAGCGCCGTGATTGGTACTCCACTCGCAGACGTTATTTTCGCGCTCTGTGACCTGGTCTATCTTGCGGACCCGAGAATAGAAGAATTGAGGAATTGAAAACTCCGGTCGCGTAACCGCTAAGCCCATCCCTGCATCGAAGTCGATTCAAGGATGAGCACGCAGTCATATAGAGACCTCACGCTGGCTCGTTCGTTTCCTTCGGCGGTGCGCCCCAGCCGCCGCAGCGCGCCTGCATTCTCTGCTGGAATTTCTCGCGCTCTTCCGGCGTCATGCGCTCCCAGCGCCACCGCGATGGGCCGCCCCATTTGCCGCGATCGCGCCCATGGCCGCCAAATCCGCCAAACAGAATCCTGCACAGCAGCAGCAGTCCAAGAGCCTGCCAGAACGTAATCGCATGCCATCCGAAAAGCGTCGGCGCGAGCCAGTTCCAAAGATGCATCACGATCTCGCCGAAGATCGCGACAAACAGCACCAGCGCCGGCGGCGCCACTAGAAAAATCCACCATTTCTTTCTCATTTTGGGTCCCTCATTTCGTCAAAAACTCGTCGTGAATGCCCTGCAGCCGCTCGCGCAGATGAAGCACCGCGTAGCGCTTGCGTGAGAGCAGTGTATTGATGTTTGTGCCGCTTTCCACCGACAGCTCTTTGAAGCTGCGCCCGTCCAGTTCGTGGGCGACGAAGACTTCCCTCTGCTCGTCCGGAAGCTCGGCAATCGCTAATTCCATCTCATCGAGCAGCACGCTGCGCAGATAGAGCGCCTCCGGGCCGTCCTCGGGTGCGGGCAGCAGATCTTCAATGTGCAGCAACACGCCTTCTTCGTCTTCTGTCGCTGCATCCGTAAAGTTCTCCGGCTTTTTCTTGCGAAACATGTCCGTAATGCGATTGCGTGCAACGCTGAAAAGCCAGCCCGTCACGTAGTCAATCGGTTTCAGCAGGCGAGTGGCTTCCACCAGTTCGGTAAAGACCTCCTGCACCAGATCTTCCACGTCCGATTCGTTCGGCACCCGTTTGCGGATGAAATTGCGCAGCCGTGGCCGCTCTTTCGCCATCACCGCGGAGATCTGTCGGTCCTGCTCGATCATTGATGCTGCGCTCACGGCTCATCCATCCATTCCTGAAGACGAATGGTGGCCGCATATATTGTAGGGACTGTCTAAAAGACAGCGCATTGAAGGGTACGGGATTTATCCCGTACATCCGGGGCACGCCCAGTTGTCGGCTTTAGCCGCTGACGGAATGCAAACTCTGATGGCCACCTAGCCCTCTCAATCAATAAGCCGGCGGCAGAGTAGGGTCGCGGAATACCGAGTTCGACCTGCGAATATCTCCTACCGACCCGAAGTTGGCCAGCGTAAAGCTATAGAGATATTGCGTTTCGTCGCGAATGCTGCCCAGCTCAAAGCGCCGGTAGCCAAATGTCAGTCCGCAGCAATTCCAGTTGTAAACTATCTGCACGCCCCCGTATTGCAGCGAGTTCTGCACGAAGTCGTACCCCGCGTTGGCGGCAAGGTTGAAGCCTACACGGCTCTGCTTGCCGATGGAAACGAACGGCTGTACCTGTTGACTCTGGATGGAAGAAGCCGCGCCATTGTTTTCATCCACGGCATTCAACATTGCATGCCCAATGCCGATTGTCGTGTTGCCCCAGCTATAACCGGCAAAGATATTATCTGAATCCAGCCGTCCGGTCTTCGGATCCCAGTCCATGTCCCACTCGATGCGAAGATTGTCGATGGCCTCAAAGCGCACCCGGGAAATAAGAGGCGCAAAGTTCCGTGGGCCCGTGAGGAACGCGATGCCCGTCAGGTCCAATGTCGAGTCGAAAACATTGCGCCGGTTGGGAATGATGGCGCCGCCAAAGCTGGGGTCGATGTAGAACTTTTGCGCAATCTGCCAGCTTGCCCATTCGCGCGGTTTCGCGGGGCACTCGCCGGCAGGATCGAGTTCCTCTGGCCCACAAGGCCGAGCCGTCTTTGGCCGCACATAGAAGCGTTGCGTCACCGATAAGCTCGCTTCGTTGGTGTCGGTGGCAATGTCGTCGGTATCCACCAGCAGCACCTTTTGTTCCCGCGCTCCAATGCCGGTCACATAGCGGTAGGTCAACTCCGGCTCTATCACGTGGCGCAGATCCCATCTTCCTCCACCCACTGAGAAGTCCCTCTCGATTGCCGGCGGCCGAATGTCCACCCGCGCCTCAACATCCGCGCGATTCAGCGAATCGTGGCTGATGGTCGGCGTGCCGCCTTGGGCCCCCGTCAAGTCCGGCAGCTGGCTGCCGGTATAGAACGTATCGCGTATAGCAAACTCGGGAGTCACGCTCCATCCACCGGCCGACAATGGCAGAGAGAGATGCGGATAAAAATCGAACCGCCCCACATTCCGTGCGTGGAAGTCAGGCTCCGAGCGGCTCAGGTAATCGAGAGACGAGCCAACTCCCCAATACAACGGCGAGGTCCCGAGCGGCCGCTCAACAACGTCGTAGCGCAGGTTGGGCAGGTGAATAATTCTTGCCTCGTCGCCATTCGTGGAACTCGCAAAAGTCTGAAAGCGGTCAAGTGAAATCGAGGGAATGAACCCGTTGTGTGCATTGGTGAGCGAAACATCGCTGGAAACTTCGGAACTGACCGCCTGCGAATAGTTGTCGTTGAATACCAGCCGGTAAACGTAGCTCGAGAGAAACTCAACCACCCCGGCAACCCGTGTTTCGGGAGAAAGATCCTTGCGTCCCTGCGCCACCACATCCACACCGCCCTGGTTCACCAGCTGCATGGCAGGAGCCGGAGCTGGCGCAGGTTGCGCGCCACCGGTACCAGTAGTCGCGGTCACCGGCTCTTCCACGCCGCGATCGAACAACGCATTCCAGCGCGCAGTCAGATGGTCCAGCCCAGGTCCCTTGTAGCGGAAGTCGCCATTGGGAGCCCACCCGCGCTTAGAGTAGTACTCTGTTCCCACCACCATATCCATGCTGCGATTGATGGCCCAGTAAACTTGCTCGCCGACAATAAACCCCTTAATCGACGAGTTGCTGAGCACCGGGATCAGCAGTCCGCTCTCGCGTCCCGTTTCGTCCGACGGATGCCGCAAGTAGGGAAAATAAAACAGCGGTATGCCCAAAAACTCAAAGATCGAATTCCGCGTCGAGGCCTGCCCGTTGGTCAGCTCAATGGACCGCGAGAGCAATTGCCAATCCGGCTTCGGCAGCCGGCAGTTGGTCATCGTCCCGTCGATGATTCGGTAGCTGCCTTCGCCCATCTGGATCAGCACCCTTCCGGAAAACAGGAACGGATTCGCCGTCGAGTAGACCACGGTGCGACCGGCTGTCTTGACCCCTTGCGATCCGCTCACCTGGTAGAACCTTCCGGTATGCAGGTTCAGCCACATGTCCCCATGGTCGGCATTGATCATCACATCGTTCGGCCCTCCCGTAACCTGCACATGTCCTTCCGCCACCACCTCCGACGTTGAGCGATCGTAGGTCACCCTGTCCGCATGAAGCACATAGTCGCGATAGTGAAACTCAACTCTGCCGTTCCCGGTCCATTTGTTGCCCACCCACATCTGGGTATCTGCAGCCGCCTGCACCGGTATCCCAGTCACAGGCGCCGGCTCGGCCTGGGCAACTGGCAGAATCTCCTGTGCAGGATCGTCCGGCAGAGAAGATGATGGTGCCTGGGCATTCGCATCGTTCGCGCTTGCATGGTGGTTCGACGCATCCCCTGCGCTGGAGCTTGCCGTTTGCTGCTGCATAGGGGGTAACGCATTGGTTAACGCCTGTCCCGTAACTTGCAGGTGACAGAGGCCCAGCAGCGTGATAAACACTAAGTTACGAGGATGCATTCCTAATTCAAGACCGGTTCCAAGGCTCAGGATAGCAAACATGAGCCACCTTGAATGGGACGTATGCCACGTAGCTCTGGCAGCAGGTGATTATCGGATTGATTTTGCCGGTCATTTTGCCGGTCAAGGAGAGGCTAATCCGGCCTACGCCTGCAATTCCCCGCGTACCCTCCACCGCTCTTGAGAGCAACGTACGTGATGCCCCCTGTGCGGTTGAGCAGTTAAGGAAGCAGTGGGTTTCGCGGATCGAACAGAGCGGCATTGGGCCTGGCCGAGAGAACCTCTCGCCGCGTTGGAAGGGATACAGGAGCTTTGAGACAATCCGCACAGCAGGTCGACAACACACTAACGTGGAAACAGGAAGTAAACCGCCGCGTCGCTGAACATAATGGACGCAAAGGCCAGTCCGAGACCCGCCGCACTGCGCCTGCGGAGAACCACGCAGCCGGCAGTGTCGCTGCCAAGGCTGCCGCTCGCGTAGCCGCGCGCTACGCCAAGGCCCCCAGTTATAGTGAAATGCTGGCCGCTGAAGCCCGTGCCGCCGTGCGCGCCGCTGAAGCCGCGTCCATGGCCGCCATTCAAGCGCAGGCCGCCGCGGAATCCGTTCTCGCCGGCCTTGAGGCTGCCTCTTCGGTCCCCCACGCCACCCAGGCCGCGCCATCCTGGGATCTGGAGTTCTTTACTCCCGCCTCACCGGAGCACGCCCTGCCCGCTCCAGTTGAGCCCGTTCGGTCCGAACCTGTCCGTCCTGTCCCACATCCTGCCGCGCCGGTTGCCGCGCGTCCCTCACGGCAATCGTCGGCGAAACAATCCTTCGAGATCCGTTACGACGAGGACTTGCCCGTGCGCGATTCTCTCCCTGCAGCCTCCCGTGCCTCTCATGGCACAAACGTCTTTGAGCCGTCTTCGGAAACCTCCTGGCAACCCGAGCCCGCTCTCGGTAGCCCTCTTGAAACCGAAGGCTTCGAGCTCGTCGAACCCGATCTGCCCATCCACGCCAACCTGATCGAGTTTCCTCGTGAGCTTGTGGCCACGCGCAAAATTCGCCCCCGCCGCGCCGAGGGCCCCTTTGCGGAATCGGTCGCGTCCCTCGCCCAGCTGAGCATCTTTGAGGTCGACCCCGGCACTGTCTCTTTCGAACCGGCAGCTGCCGGCGCAGCCGCCGAAGCCGGCACAGCAACTTGGCCCGGACCCGACTGGTCCGGCCCCAAGTGGTCCGGTATGGAGCTCGACGAAGAGCCGCCGGAAGAAACCGTAAGCCCAGCTCCTGCCGCGGCCAAGGTTGAAATCGCGCAGCCTGCCTCGGCTGCTTTACCCCTGCAGACGGCTCCGCTGAATCGTCGCCTCCTCGCCGCAATCGTGGACTTTTCCCTGATCACAGGCACGTTCCTGGCCGCCGCGATGGTCGCCTCGCTCGATGGGATGGCGGTTCACTCCCTCAAGGTGGCCGAATTGGGCACGGCCGTCACCCTCCCGCTCATTGGAATGCTCTACCTGGCCTTGTTCCTCACCCTCGGCAAGGCTACCCCCGGTATGAAGTACGCCAATTTGGAGATTTGCACCTTTGCCGGTGAAAAGCCCACGCGCGCCCAAAGACTCCAACGCATGGCAGCCCTGGTGCTGTCCGTGGCGCCCATAGGCATGGGCGCAGCCTGGGCCATTTTCGACCAGCAGCACCTCTGCTGGCACGACCGCCTCTCCGGCACCTACGTCCGCAGAGCGTAGACGATATCCCCGCACGAAGTCCTGGGTGCACCAGAGCCTGTGCTGAGCTTGTCGAAGGATCGCGCTCTTGAGACCTCGGAGCCTGCCAAGCTCCCAGATTCCCAGTTCGCCGAATCTGGCATATACTCATGTATATGCCAGATTCGGAGGCAGCCCATGCAGCGTACAGCAAAGATATTCATGAACAACCGTAGCCAGGCCGTCCGCCTGCCCAAGGAGTTTCGGTTTTCGACGCCTGAGGTCTTCATCCGGCGCCAGGGCGACGAGGTGATCCTCTCCGCGCGTCCAAAGGACTGGTCGGCCTATCTGGCCGAGCATCCCATCGCGTCTGAGGAGTTCATGGAAGGGGTTGAAGAGCTTCCCTTCGAGGACCGTTCGTTTTGATGCCCGAGTACATGCTCGACACCGATATAGTTTCCTACATCATGGGCAACAAAAGCCGCAATCTCTTAAAGAAGTTGCAGACCGCGCCCACCAGCGCGGTATGCATCTCCGCGATTACGAAATCCGAGATCCTGTATGGCGTGGAGATTTCTCCGCGGCAGCAAAAAGACCGTGCGGCATTCGAGTTTCTTCTGCGGCATATCGAGGTACTCGATTACCCGGCCGAAGCTGCGGCCGACTATGGCAAGATTCGCGCCGAGCTCAAAGCACGTGGGGCGCTCATCGGACCCAATCACACACTGATCGCCGCCCACGCTCGCAGCCTGGGGTTAACGCTCGTCACCAACAACCTGCGAGAGTTCAGCCGTGTTCCTGGCCTCAAGCTGGAAAACTGGGCATGAAAACAGGGTGCGCGCTTTAACGCGCACCTTCTCTCTACGACGCCAAAGCCCGCACCGCCGAAACCCCAGCCCCCAGCAGCGCGGTCCCGTCATCGGGCGGCAAAATCTCCAGCGAGAAGCTCTGCAGCGTGCTCATCTTCACCATCGATTCGATCAGCGGCCGCAAGACAGTCAGCTCAAGGAATTGAACATTGTGGCCGGTGAAGTAAAAGCGCCCCGGCCCGGCCAGGTGTATGAACGAAGCCGTAGCCGCGGCCAGCGCCCGATGCCACAGATCCACAAATTCGCGGCACCGCTGATCGCCCTGTTTGGCCTGCGCGAACACCTCTTCCGGCTCCAGGTCCAGGAACCGCATCCGCATCGCCCGGTACCCCATGATGCCTTCCAGGTGCCCCACTCCCCCGCACCCGCAGAACCTCTCCTTGGGATCGAGCGTGACCACAACGTGCCCGCCTTCCCATACCCCTTCAACATAAGGCCATCGCCCGTACCCGATGCCATTGCCGATCGTCCACACGCGCGTCAGCTTGTTCAGTTGTCCCCGTGTAGCTGCCACTCCCGCGGCAATCGCGTCAGCGTCGTTGGCAATATGCACCGGCGCGGTAATGTCGCGGGCAATGAGTGCACGCGTAAGTTCCTCGGCCAGCCGCATGCCTTTGATCTGGGTCAGGTTCGGTGAGTCTTCCACTACGCCATGGCGAATGATGCCCGGCACGGCGACGCCAATCGCATCCACAGGTGCAGTCTCGCGGCCGGCTAGCGTTGCAATCTCAGAGGCCAGCAACTCCACCAGTTCACCGCCGGGAAGGGCAGCGAGCGCATCCAGTTCGTCTGGATCGACAGGGTAGCGAATCGTGGTGCCCGTGAGGCGCTGGTCCTCAAGCCTGCCGGCAACAATGTGTTCCGTAATTACAACGCCGATGGCGGTTGTCATTCAAGCCCTCCCTGGGCAATCCTGTCGCATCCACCAGCCCATGCATTTCGGATGCATAGTCAAGCGACCCGGGTTCTTAATGTTCGTACCTCAACAAACCTGTCACCCTGAGCAGCAGAACTGGCCGCTTGCAAGTTAAGCCCTTCGGATGAACCCAAGCCGGCTGGGCCAATCGAGCTCCGTGCCCCATTCTTGCGATTTTTTCTATCGCAAAGGCGGGAAACCTCAACTCTCAACCAGCCCCTGTCATCCTGAGCGAAGCGTTCTTCAGCGGAGTCGAAGGACCTGCTTTATATCGCCTACCCCGTCTGGTAGCGATTCAGCCGTCCAATGCCGTTAAACGCCGCCGCCTTGTAACACTCCGCCAGCGTTGGGTAGTTGAACACGGTTTCGATGAAATAGTCCACCGTCCCGCCCAGAATCATCACCGCCTGCCCAATGTGAACCAGCTCCGCCGCACCCTCGCCAATGATATGAACGCCCAGCACCTTCCGCGTGTCGCGATGGAACACCAGCTTCAATCGTCCCGTAGTGTCGCCGCGTATCTGCCCCCGCGCCGTCTCGCGATAGTAGGCCATGCCCACTTCATACGGCACGTCTTCGTCGGTCAACTGTTCCTCTGTCTTGCCGATAAAGCTGATTTCCGGAATCGTGTAAATCCCGTATGGATAAAAACTGGGATTCGACGTTGCCAACTGGTCGCTGAACGCCCGCGCCGCCGCAATTCGCCCTTGCTCCATCGAAACCGAAGCCAGCGACGGAAACCCAACCACATCGCCGACCGCGAAGATGTGCGGAACGCTGGTCTGGAAATGCTCATCCACCGGAATGCGGCCGCGATTGTCCGCCTCAAGGCCGGCCGCGGGCAAGTTCAGTTCGTCCACTGCGCCCTGGCGTCCGACCGCATACAGCAGCGCGTCGCCGGAGACCTTTTTCTTGCTCTCCAGATTCGCAACCACGGTTCCGTCCGGTAACTCCTCCACGCTCTGCACGCCCTCGCCAAGCCGCATGGTCACGCGGCTATCGCGCAAATGGTAGCTGAGCGCTTCAATAATCTCCCGGTCCGCAAACTCGAGCAGCCTATCGCGTTTTTCGATCAGCGTTACGCGCACGCCCAGCACCGCGAACATGCAAGTGTACTCCACGCCGATCACGCCGCCGCCCACCACCAAGAGCGAACGCGGCAACTCCGGCAATGCCAGAATCTGGTCGCTGTTGACGATCGTGCGTCCGTTGATCGGCACCTTGGGTGAGTCGGCCGGCTTGGTGCCAACCGCCAGAATAATGCGGTCGGCTTCGAGAATGGAATCGGTTCCAGGGCCCTCCACGCGAATCTGGTGTGGGTCGACAAAACGAGCAATTCCGTGAACAATTTCGATGTTGTTGCGCGAAAGCTGCGCCTCGGTCACATCGACCTCGGTCTTGATCACCGCCTGAACTCGAAACGCCAGGTCGGCCATCGAAATCTTTTCCTTCACCCTGTAGTTCATCCCGTAAAGCGATCGGTAGTTATACCCGGAGAGGTGCATCACTGCTTCACGCATGGTCTTCGAGGGGATCGTTCCCGTGTTGATGCAGACGCCGCCCACAACCGAGCGCGCCTCCACCACCGCCACTCTCTTCTTCATCTTTGAGGCGGCCACGGCGGCCCGCTGGCCTGATGGCCCGGAACCAACGACGATCAGGTCATACTTGACGGCGCTCATGCGAGTGTGCCCCCCACAAGTTCGATGCACCACAGGCCGCGGAGTATCAAACGGGATGCGGCGAAGGTCTACAACCGGAGGCTACCATAGCGCGGGGCGGGTGCGGAAAGGCAAGTTGTGTGAATTGTGCGCCTCGAGGCGGTCAAGTGGATCGCGCAGTGGCTTTCCACCCATTTCACGACGACGCTGTGGAGTGGATGGGTGGCCCGCGATGGAGCGCAATGGGAACGGGAACGCTTACTTAAGAAACGTGCGGAAATAGTCCACCGAATCCTTGATCTGTGCATCGGTCAACTCGCCCTTGTAAGACTGCATCTTCCCCACACCGTCGCGGGTCAATTGAATCATTCCAGCCGCGGTGAGCTTCTTGATTTCCGGATCGGTGATGGGCTTCACTTTCATCAGCCTGCTGACGCTGGAGTTGGCCAGACCGTTGGAGCCGTGGCAATTCGCACACTTCTCTTTGTATATAGCTTCTCCCGGGGACTGGGCGAAACCGGCCGCGCCGGCCAGCAAAGCAACTACGGCCATTACCAGGCCTGATCGAAATTTCGGGTTCATCGCGGTTCTCCTTGAAAGAGCTGTGAGGTGTCTAGTTGTGCGCGGTACGAAAGGTGTTCTGGACGGCGGGTTGGCTCTTTGCAGAGAACTTCCTGCCTGGCTGCTCTCCCCCGTCAAGCCGGAATTGCCGGATCATCCCGTCCAATTCGCTGGCCAGTGAAGAAAGGTTCTTCAGCGCTTCCACCGCTTGCTCGGCGCCCTGCGTATTCTCTGTGGATAGTTGTGAAATCTGCCCCGCGGACTCTGAGATCTCCCCCGATGCAGAGGTCTGCTCCGTAGCCGCGGTGGCAATCAGGTGAATCTGGTGCTCCACTTGTCTTGACGACTCAATAATCTTCTCCAGGCTGCGCCGCGCATCCGCCGTCTCACTAATGCCGGTATTCACGGCGGCTCGGCTCTCCTGCATCACCTGCAATGTGTCGCGCGTTTCATCCTGAATGTTGCGGATCGTCCCCGCAATCTCCTCCGTCGCTCCCTTGGTCCGCTCCGCCAGCCTGCGCACCTCGCCCGCAACCACGGCAAATCCGCGTCCGTGCTCGCCCGCGCGCGCCGCCTCAATGGCCGCATTCAGAGCCAACAGGTTAGTCTGTTCGCTGATCTCCTGAATCACATTCACCACCTTGCCAATCTCCTCGGAGCGATGCGCCAGCGACGCCATCTTTTCCGATACGGAACTGGTGGCTGCCGCAATCTTCTCCATCGTTGCCGCCGCTGCCTGCATCACCGTTCCGCCCTGATCCGCCGTCTCTGCCGACTCGCGGCTTGCCCCCGCCGCGCTCTCCGCATTGTGGCTGATCTCTCCGATCGTCGCCGTCATTTCCTGCGCCGCCGCCGCAATCTGGTTTGTCTTGCTCGACTGCGTGCGCGCATTCCCCGCGCTCTGCACAGCCGACGTGCTGATCTCTGTCGCCGCCGCCGAAAGTGTGTCCGCTGCCTGCGCTACAGCCTGCAGAACACTCCGGATCGCGGCAACGCCGGTATCGAATGCATCGGCAACCCGCCCAATCTCGTCGGTTCCAGTCGCCTGCACAAACGCGGTCAGGTCCTTGCTAGCCAGACCTTCCAGGGCGGTGAGTACGCGCGTCAGACGCGGAGCAATCACCTGGGTAAGAACGATGCCGATGACCGCGCAAAGTAGCACGATCAGCAGGGTAGCTCCGGTGACGATCCAGGTAGCCCGGACGCTGGCGTTGGTGGTGTCGTTGGACTCTCTTACGCCCTCCCTCGAATTGAGGTCGAAGTCTGCCTGGGTTGCCAATAGCGCGGTCTCCAAGGGAACTCGCATGGAGTCGGACAGAAGCAGATCCAACGCATCGCCGGTCTTGTTCTGGGACAACAGTACGGAGACCTTGTCGCTGCCCTCAACATACTGCTCGAATGAGGCTGAGAACTTCTGGTAAAGTTCGTTCTCGCCCGGATACCCGATGAAGGGCTCGTAGGCCTTGGAGGTCGTATGAAAGGCGGCTATGGCGTGCTGGCGCTTTACTCCCTCTTCGGTGAAGCATCCGGGCGTTGTGCACAGCAGCAAATGGAGGTCTTCACGCCGAGTGGTATTCTCCGCGTCTCGGAGGTTCCCGAGCGCGATTACCGAGGGCAGGGCGTCGCCGCTTACATCGGCGCTCTTCGCCGCGATGCTCCGCAAGGTGACGAAGGTGTACGCTCCAAGAGCGACACAAAGACAGCAAACGGTGCCGAAGGCGAAGAAGAACTTTCGTGCAACGGGTAGACAGCGCAACCAATGCATACAGAAAACCTCTCTCACTGGACTCGCTTCGTTCATCGGCAAAGAAAGAGTGGGCATGAGTCAGCCGTCGAATGCTGTTTTCTGCCAGATTTCCAATTACTTCGGTGATTGAAAACCCCTGAATTCCATCCTGAAACACAAGCTGACCCCAACCGCCGTCGAAGGATGAAAGAGAGCTATTGAACCCCGTCCATCGAAAACTAGCAGTTCTTTGAAGCGGCCATTGGCTGCGGCATCAATACGACAGCATAGATTTGGAGACAATCTGGAACGCAATCCACGACGATCTTCCACCTTTGAAGTCCTCTGTAGAGAACGCACTCAAGAGTGGCAATCAATCCTGATAATGTCCTTTTTCTAAAGTCCATAGCAAAACAGAGGCTGTCATTCTGAGCGAACGGGGCCCCGAACGCTTTTCAGTTTGGGGGTGGTGAGCCGAAGAATCTGCCTTTTGTCTTTCGTGCGTTTTCTAACGAATATTAGAGACTGGACACTGGGTCGTTGTCGTCGAAGTGTTGACATTTCAGCGAAATGGGTGGGATGATGCGGCAGCGATCCCCCGCTCGCCCCAGAATGGATAGGTAGCCTGCTATGAAGAAGTCGCTCGCTCTAGTCGCGATGTTCACCGCGCTCTGCACCATGAGCATGCTGGCGCAGAAAAGCCAGAAGCCGGACCCATGGAAACAGGCGGGGGCGGACGACAGCCTGCGGATGGCCTTCGAGAAGGCGATCTATTCGCTGAAGGAGTCCGGCCACGGAACCGGAACCGAAACTTGGAGCGGCACGAACGACACGCAGAGGCTGTCGATGCAATTCGACGTGCGCGAAGCGCGTTTGACGCATCCGGATGGCAGCGTTGGCTTCCATCTGTCCGGCTACGGATACGGAGACAAACTCAACACGCCCGCAGCCCCAAAGCTGGCCGCCGACGGCACGCGCCTGGAATACCGTCGCGGCGATTTCACCGAGTGGTATGTAAACGGACCGCATGGCCTGGAACAGGGCTTCACGTTGGCGAAGAAGCCTACAGGTGGGCATAAGGGACAACCGCTGACGATTGCACTGGGAGTGACCGGCACGCTGACGCTGAGCCAGCAAGACGGCGCAGTGTCGCTCAAATCCGGCAAATCAACCGTGTTGCGCTATGGAGGGCTTTCGGCGCGCGATGCTCTGGATCGCGCCATCCCCGCCCACATGGAAGCGCGCAACAATGAGATCCGGCTCGTGGTGGAAGACCAGAAGGCTCAGTACCCACTTACGGTGGATCCGACTTGGACTCAGTGGCAGGAACTGATCCCTTCCCACGGGGAGGGTGGTGGCTTTGGGTATTCCGTTTCCGTGGACGGGACGACAGCGGTAATTGGAGTTGGAGGTCCCGACGGCGGCAAGGCAGCAGCGATTGGGTCCTGAAACAGAAACTGACAGCTCCCGACGGTGCTGTCGGCGATGATTTTGGAAGTTCCGTTGTCTTGAGCGGGACGACAGTGGTGATTGGAGCCCAATTACACAATGGCCGTCAGGGCGCGGCGTATGTATTCGTGCAAAGCGGCGCCACTTGGACCCTGCAACAGGAACTGACCGCTTCCGACGGAGCTGGCGACGACTATTTCGGGGAATCTATCGCCCTCAGCGGGACAACGGTGGTGATTTCTGGCGGTCACCTCGTTGACAATAATCCCACCAATCAGAGCGTGGCTTACGTGTTTGTGCAAAGCAATGGCACCTGGGTCCAGAGGCAGGAACTGACCTCGTCCGACGAGGTCGCAGGCGATGAATTTGGAGCGTCCATTGCCTTGAGCGGGGCAACGGCGGTGATTTCAGCCCCAGGGCACGAGGTAGGCGGCAATTCGAACCAGGGCGCTGCATATGTGTTTGTAGAAAGCAATGGTACCTGGAGCCAGCAGCAAGAACTGACCGCATCCGATGGAGCCGCTGGCGATTATTTCGGCATTTCCGTCGCTTTGAGCGGAACGACAGCGCTGATTGGAGCCTACGGTAAGAATTCCTTTCGGGGCGCGGCTTACACATTTGTGCAAAGCGGCACCGTATGGAGCCAGCAGCAGAAGCTGACCGGTTCTCTCGGGTACATTGGCCAAAGTTTTGGCTTCTCCGTCGCCCTGAGCGGGACAACGGCGGTGATTGGAGCCCCAGATGGAGGAACCGCAGGCGAGACTTACATTTTTACCGAAAGCGATGGCATTTGGAGCCAGCAACAGGAATTGACCCCTTCCGACGGTGTTTTGGGCGATTATTTCGGAGTTTCCGTTGCCTTGAGCGGGGCAACGGCGGTGATTGGAGCTTCAGAAAAGAGGAATGGGATAGGTTGGGCGTATGTCTTCGCAGGGCTCCCGTCGCCGGCGACGCTCACCACTCCGACCCCGGGGAGCAAACTGACGTCCACCAGCGTGGAGTTTACGTGGCCGGCTGTGAGCGGCGCCTCGGCGTACGATCTCCACCTCAGCGCCGTAGCGCCCGGAGGCTACGACCTCTATACATCGGATCACATTACCGGCACTTCGACGACCGCGAACGATCTTCCCATCAACGGCGGCACGATCTACGCGCGGCTCTATACGATTGTCGATGGGTACACGCAATACAACGACTCAACCTACACCGCGATGACGGCGACGTTGGCGCAGATGATCTATCC
>JBELAI010000190.1:0-11645 GCA_049508975.1 Occallatibacter sp.
CCGCCGAGCACGCTGAATAGAAGAGCGTTGGCCAGCAGAAGGAGGAAAATCTTCCGCATAGCCGCATCGCCGATGTTGGCTCGATCGTGGCCTTCCGCATCCGGTCGCGGGTTCAGCAGCAGTGCGGCAAAGGTCATCAGCACGGGTACAAACAGGTTCATGTGCGCGGTGAGGTGAAGGATGCGATGGCCAAAAGCTGCCAGAATCCGCAGGGGGGCGAGGTTGGCTTGCGCGTTGTAGCGGAGAAAAGCCGGATTGCCGAAGAGAAACCCTGTTTTTGCATAGTGATAGCCGTACCATCCCGCCAACGGCAACACACAGGCTGAGAACCACGCCGATTCGCGCAGGAGCCGGTAACGCATGGGCCCACTGGCCTGAAAGGCCTCAAACAAACTCACAGCGGCCAAGGTGAGCGGGACGGCAATCGCCGTCTCTTTGCACAATGCCGCCGCGGCAAACCAGAGCGCTGCGGCCCATGGCTTGCGGTCTCTGTCAGGAAGCGCAAAGACCAGCCCCCACAGAGTGCAGGTGGCGGCAAATATATCTGCGTGGGCCAAGGTGCTTTGCGCAAACCAGATGGGATAGATGCCCGTGAGGACTACGGTCCAAAAGGCTACGGATGCCACACCCACCAGCCGCATGGCCAGCCGCCAAACAGCAAGCAGACCCAATGCAGCGACGATCAGTACGGCTTCCCGAGTCACTTCGGGGTAAAAACCTGAGATCTTCCACCACAAGGCCAGGTAAATGCTGGGCAGCGGTGGATGGGCGTTGGTCAGGGTGGTGATGGGAATCAGCGAACCGGTACGGAAGAAGTCCCAGGCGGCAGGGATGTAGTAGCCCGCCTCGTCCCAGTAGTATGGCAGGCGAAGCAGCGTGAAGTGAGTCGCATAGAGCGCGGCGAACACCACCGGAAAGATCATCCAGAGGGGCAGGGGCGCATCCAACCGCGGCTGCATCGGTCTTTTCACGCGCAATAGATGGCTCCGTCAGAAAAGCAGGTTCTTCGACTCCGCTGAAGTACGCTGCGCTCAGGATGACAACTGTGTTGTGGGTCGGGACCTCAGGCATAGGCTCCTGGTCCCTGCTTTTAGTTGACCGGTCCTTGCGGGAAGCTGTGTCCATGGGGTTCCAGGTTCAGTGTTCCGAAGGCCTGTTCGTACTGGGCGAGGTTCTGGCCCAACACATTGAACAGCGCCTTGGCCTGCTGCGGGCTCAAAAAGATCCCCTGATGGTTGCGGATTGTGACCTGCTCGGGGCTCTCGCTGGAAGCCAGGCCGAAGACCAGCTGGAAGTCCCAGACGCTTACGCGGACCTGAACGCTGTTGGCATAAGACTCGCGGTAGTCGGGAGTCTGGGCAAGATTCAAATGGGGATGTTGTGCGGATGTGGTCATGGTGTCACCAGATTACTCCCGGGTGCACATCGAGGACCAGCAGACCCGGAATGGGCCAAACCATTCAAGGTCCAACCATCACAGTCCGAACATAGGATTTCCAACCGCGTTGCTCTTTCTTGGATATAGCCGCTTGTGCGTACCAAAGTAACCATAAAGTGCCATCTGCGAAAACTAAGGTAACGGATATACTCTTGGCAACTAAGGTGTGAGTAAAACGCCGGGCAATTGTGGTTCTTGGGTAAATGTGCCTTAAGTGAAGGATTGTCTTGGTCGATAAGGAAAAGGCGAGGACTATGAGTTTGAAAATTAAAGCGAATGTGCGAGCAGGCCAGGTTCGACCGCAATCAGCGAGTCAGAAAAACCAGGATTCGGTATTTCCCAATTTTGCCATGAGGTTGCAGTCAGCGATGCGCGGTCGAATGCGAAGTCAACTGCTGGCGTTTGTCGCTCTGGGGCTGGTTGTTGCCGGCGTGCAGGGGCAATCCCCTTTTGCAACTTGGCCCACCTGGCAAAACGTTGGCGCCGCGGCACCCGCTCAGAGCGTTACCGTGACTGCGACCGCCGCGGGCGCCGTGAGCAAAGTCCAAGTGCTGACTCTTGGTATGCCCAGCCTCGATTTCGCCGCCGCTGCCAGCGGATCGAACTGCGGAACGGCTGTTTTTACGGCGACCGGTCAGACCTGCACCGAATCGGTTTCGTTCACTCCAGCTTATCCCGGCCTGCGCACGGGCGCGATCGAGCTTTTGGACGGCAACGGCAATGTGCTCGGCACGGCATATCTTTCCGGAGTTGGACAAGGCGGCCTGGACGTTCTCAGTCCGGGCAATCAGATTCAGATTGCCGGCATGTTGAAAAATGCAGGCGGCCCGGTAAATGGAGGACCGGCAATCGGCTCACTCCTCAGACAGCCTGCCAGCGTGGCTCTGGACGGCGCCGGGAATATATATATCGCGGATAGTGCCAACAACGAAGTCCGCATGGTCTGCGCCGGCGTCAACAGCGCCACCATCGCCCTCGTCACTTGCCCCGGCGCAGGCATTTTAGTCGACCTGGCGGGGACTGGCGAAGCCACGGGATATCCGAAGGGCGACAACGGCCCCGCATCGGCAGCGATCTTGAACGCTCCTTCAGGCTTGGCGCTGGATGGGGCCGGCAACCTCTACATCGCGGATACGGGCGACAACGTGGTCCGCAAGGTTACGGCAGCCACCGGCTGGATCTCCACGGTGGCTGGAAATGGAACCCTTGGGTACACCGGGGACGGCTCCGCAGCAACTGTGGCCGAACTGAATCAGCCTTTGGGTGTCGCCGTGGATCCCGCCGGCAACCTTTATATCGCCGACACTTCCAACCAGGTCATCCGCAAAGTGGAAGGTGGTGTCATCACCACGGTGGCGGGCGACGGAAAGCAGAGCGGTCTCGGAGACGGCAAGGGAACCTACTCGCCGAACCCCGGGCCAGCCAACAGCGTCGGCCTTAGTCTGCCGTACGCGGTGGCCTTTGACATTTATGGCGCCATGTACATTCCCGACTCCGGCAACAACCGCATCGCCATTGTCGACCCCAAATCAACCGGGGGCGTGCTCACGGCAACCAGCACTTTGAGCAACTACATTGGGCAACAGGCGATCGAGGGCGATGGATGCGCAAATGGGCTCACCAGCGCCGCGGCACTGTACTCGCCCAAAGGCGTTGCCGTCGATGCAGCCTCCAATGTCTACATCAGCGATACCAGCGACCAATGCATTCGCAAAGCCAATCTCACCAGCAAACAGATTGTTACATTGGTGCAGAGCGGTTTCCAGTCCATCAGCCCCGCCCCGGAAAATAATTTGGCCGCTGCTCAAGTTTATGAGCCCATCGGGATCGTTTTGGATGGTCTAGGCAATGTTTACTACGCCGACTACTACTGGATGGTCATCGAAGAAATCCAGAGCAACCGCGCGCTTCTCAACTTCATCACGACGCCGGTGCTCGAAGGGGAACAATCTCTAACCTCCCAGCCTCAGACAGTGGAAAACGACGGCAACGCTACTTCGAATCTGATCTCCGTCAAGCCCGACGCCAATGCCGCCCTCGATACAACGACGACAACCTGCGGCCCCACATTTCCGTTGGTCTTCACACAGGACGACGACTGCGTTGTCGGGGCATTTTTCGCGCCCTCTGAGGTTCTCAATCCGCTGCTCGGTAATGTCTATGTCGCCGGGAATACAGTGAATGACACCAAAACGCCACTGGACATCGTTCTGGCGGGAGACGCAACCGCATTCAGCATTAAGTTGACCGCCGCACCTCCCAGCCCATCCGCTTTTGGAACCAACGTTTCGTTCCAGGCGGTGGTCACCGCGGGAACCGGCACGGCGACCGGAAATGTCACCTTTACCGACTCCCTCAACGGCGCAGCTCCCACGACACTGGGAACCGTGGCGCTCAATTCGAGCGGCGATGCCACTCTCTCGACCATCGCGCTTCTGGTCGGCAACCACACGATCACCGCAACCTATGGCACAAACTCCACCACGGCATCCGTTCCTTACACCATCTATGAGAAGACTGATACGACGCTGACTGCCAGTCCCGTCAGCCCGTCGCAACTTGGCGCAACTGTGGTCTTCACGGCAACCGTTTCCGGAGCCAACGGGGGCGGCCAAACGGTCGCCGGCACCATTACCTTCCAGGACAATTTGGCACCTTTCACGAACAACACGATTCCCGTAACAACCAACGGCGTCACCGGGACAGCGACTTTTACGGCCGCCGGGCTACCGCAAGGGGTTAACGTCATCACCGCGACATATACCCCCTCAAACCCCACGCTGGTCTACCCCAGCACCGGGACGCTCAACCAGGACGTACAGGGGGTCTCGACCTTCACCGTAACTTCAAATCCAAATCCGTCCACGTATGGATCGCAGGTGACCTTCACGGTCAATGTGCCGAATTCCGGCTCCTCCGCCGCCACCGGAAAAGTGAACATTGTTATCGTAGCGGCCGGTCAAACTACCCCAACATATCCGCTGACCGTCACGCTGGCGGGGAATCCTGCCGCAGGCACGGCCACTATCTCCACCCTTCCCGTGGGCACATATAACGCGACAGCTACCTATGCTGGCGATGCAAACTACTCTCCGTCCACAGCCACGCTGGCTACCCCGCAGGTGGTTAGCCAGGTGCAGACTACAACTACGCTAGCCGCCAAGCCGAACCCCGGTATCGCGGGCCAACCGGTGGCCATTTCCGCAACGGTCAAGCCCAGTTCGGGAACCGGGATGCCGACGGGCACGGTGACCTTTACCGACACATTCAACGGCGCGACTGTCACGCTGGGAAATCCAGCTTTGACAGGCACCGGAACAGCGACCATCAAGACAAGCACGCTTGCGCCGGGCACGCACTCCATTGTCGCCACCTATATGGGAGACGCGAACGATGCGGGCAGCACTGCTACGCTTTCCCTGGTAATCAACCAGGCAACCACCACGACAGTCGTCACCGCCGCGCCGAGTCCGGCTACTGTAGGCGGAACCATCACCTTCACTGCGACGGTAACAACGACCCCCGCAGGCGGAGCGCCGACCGGCGCGGTGAACTTCCTTGCCAACGGAACCATCGCGCTCGGCACTGCCAGCGTTGACGCCACTGGTAAAGCCAGCGTTACCAACGCGACTCTGGCTGCGGGGAGCTATCAAATCACGGCGGTGTATGCCGGAGACGCAGACGACGCCGGCAGCACATCGGCGGCAATCACTGAGGTGGTCGGATTGATTCCAACCGACACAACTCTTAGTACAGCGACCGCTACTACGGGCGCCACCTCGCAAACCATCCTGGTATCCACGGTTCAGAATGCCGGCGTAACCGGACCGATCCCGACAGGCACTGTTATCTTCCAGAATGGCGCGACGGTGGTTGGATCGGCCACCTTGAACGCGGACGGGGTTGCCACGATGACTCCGAATCTGGGCGCGGGGACATTCACCATCATCGCGTACTATCAGGGCGACGCGACACATGGGCCGTCCCAATCGCTCCCAGTTACTGTGACCAGCACGGGTTCGTCCTTCACCATAACGGTCACACCGAATTCGGTGACCATCCCCACGACGCAGAACACCAACGTGACGGTGAGCCTGACTTCGATCAGCGGGTTCACGGATACGATCGGGCTGGGCTGCGCGTCCCTGACGGCGGGAGTCAACTGCCATTTCTCCAACGTCTCGGTGCCGCTTGCCGCGAATGCAACGGCGACGGCGACTTTGACCATTGACACCAACAACCCCCTGGGCGGCGGCGCGACGGCTATGAACAGGCAGTCGGGCGACCGGAAGGTTGTTCTGGCCGGCTTGTTCCTTCCTCTTAGCTTCTTCCTGGGTTGGATTCTGTGGCGCTTCCGCAAGCGTCATGCGAGCGTTTGGAGCGTGGTGCTGATTCTGGTTCTTTCCGGGGCCGCGATGCTGGCCACCGGTTGCGGTGGATTCACGCAGAACAGCGCAGCACCTGGAACCTATACCATTCAGGTAGTCGGCATTGGAGCCAATAGCGACGTGACTGAATATCAGGCCGTTACGCTCACCATCACGAAGTAAAACGCATCGACGAGGCACCGCAGAGGAATGAAAAGCACCGATCAGTTCACAGGAGCGGCCGGCAGGAAGCCGGAGTTCCGGCTCGCCCGCCGCGCCGTTTTCATGGCCGTTCTTTTGTCTGCTTGCCTGGGGCTTGCGAGGAACGCGTCGGCCCAGGTTGTGTTCTCGGGAGACGAGGGCGGTTTCACGCTCACGGCGGGCGCTACGGCCTCAGGGTACGAGGTCCAATATGGCGAGCAGAAACTGCTGGGCGTCGCCGCGGTTGTGGATGTTGACACCAGGCGCCGCTTCGGACTTGAAGCCGAGGGGCGCTGGCTGATGTTTCACGAAACCAACCAACTGCATGCAACCACATGGATGGCCGGGCCGCGCTACCACTTCACGAGGGGGAAATTCCAGTTCTATGGAAAAGGCCTGGTCGGCGTTGGGCAGTTCTATTTTCCCTATAACTACGCACAGGGAAATTACCTGGTCGTAGCGCCGGGCGGCGGTGTGGACTATCGATGGACACGGCGGGTCTCGTTTAGGCTGGCGGACGTTGAATATCAATTCTGGCCCCAGTTCACCTTTGGCTCTATGAGCTCTTACGGGGTGAGCGCAGGCGTCCGGTACCACATTTTCTGATTCTGACGTTTCGACTAAAGTCGTACCCTGTCACAAAGCGACCTTGCGCCGACCTTGCTAAGATCACTTTTGCGGCATGTGCCGTACGTACTCGATAAGCTTCTGAATCTGATCGCTATCAAGGCGAGTTCCAAAGGCGGGCATCACGCCCTTCCCAGCACTGACGGTGTCTGCCAGCACCTTTGCTGATTGCGCCTGGACTTCTTTGCTGCGCAAATCCTTGACGTGGAGACGAATGCCCAACGTTGTTCCGGCGCCATCGTCTCCATGGCAAGGTGCGCATTTTTCTTTGAAAATGCTCGCCGTTGTTCCCGGCGTTGGAGGCTCTTGCGCAGCTTTGAGCGAAGCGGTTGCGACAATGCCGAGAAAAACTATGTGTGCGGTCTTCAGGTATCCGTGAAGCCGCCTCTTGCAAAGACGCGCAATCATTCCTGTTGAACCTCTCTTGTCGTATGTGAACATTTCTGCAAATATCTTATAGGTCACAGGCCGCGCAGGTGAGTTATAGCCCAGGCACCGGCGGGCATCCGGGGAACTCAAGCAAAAATGTATTCCCGACATAACCAAGATATTCGATGCCAATCTTGCTGGTGAAGAAACCGTCCGAGGTAAAGCTGCGCAGGAACGCAAAAAACTCCACGCCCTGGCTCAGGCTCTCATCTGTGACTGCATTCTTGCGATAGGCGATGAGATCGAGAATCTCCCTCTGTTGTTGGGTCGTGCAGTCCAGGAACACTTTGTCATAGCGATCTTGACAGGTGGAGTCAAGCCACATCAAGCCGCCGCCCAATTTCAATTGATAATCTGGATTCTCGCTGGTGAGCAGATCGATGAATTCCGGAACGCCGGCCTCGATGGCGCCGCCTGAATCGGCGTCCGACGGGATCATGATCTCGCACAACATGCGCAGCATCTTATATTGATGCGGCGGAAAGTACTTTGTCGCGTAGCCGGTTGGCGTGGCTCTTTCTGTCTCGATGACGTGTTGGGCATACTCCGCGGCCTCAAGCGGGATGGCGCGCAGCACCGAGCCTGCCATGGCGCCCATAGTCAGCGACTTCAAAACGTTACGTCGAGTAACTTGGTCTGCAGCCATACGTTTGCTTTAAAGCTCTCCTTTTTTGGCCTGCTCCAGCAAGTACTCCGAGGTCCTCCACGATAGCGCCATAATACTCAGCGTTGGATTCTTGTCGGGATTGGTTACAAACGGAGATGCATCGGCCACAAATAAATTCTTCACATCGTGAGCCTGGCAATTGCTGTTCAAGGCTGACGTTTTGGGGTTGTTGCCCATACGCACCGTGCCCAATTCATGAATGATTTCGCCACCCGTCGAGATGGTCGAAGTGAGTCTTCCGTGGCGGCCGAAATCGAGCACGGTTCCTCCACCGGTTTCAATGATGGAGCGAAAAGTCTGCTGCATATCCTCAGCCATCTTTGTCTCGTTCTCGCCCCATTGCCAGTGGAAACGCAGGACGGGAATACCCCAACGATCAACCACGTCGGGGTCAAGTTCGCAATAACTCTTTTCATTGGGAATCATCTCACCGCGCCCAGCGAATCCGATGACCGTTCCGTAAGAGCTGCGGCATTTCTGTTTCAGGCCAATTCCATAACCTTCATACTCTTTGCAGACTCCATCGAATTCACCGACACCTGGCATGCCGCGCCCACCGCCGAATTCGATGTGATAGCCGCGGAGGAATTCGTTCTTCTTTCCGAAGCGCCACCACGGCATGTACATGTGCATGCCGCCAACACCGTCGTGATTGTGCGCGGGCATTTTTTCCAGTTGCGGAAAGTACCCGGCCAGGCTGCTGCCGACGGAATCGGTGAGATTGCGTCCAACGACTCCAGACGAATTTGCCAATCCGTTTGGAGAGTCCGAAGAGCGCGAATTCAGCAGTAAGCGCGCCGACTCGCACGCACTGGCTGCGACCACAAAGGCTCTGGCATAGACTCGATTTTCGTTTCTTGTTGGCTTGTCAATGTAAGTGGCCGCTTCCACTTTTCCGCTCTTGCCGAAGACGAGCTCACGAGCCATGGCGTTGGCAATCATGGTAAAGCGGCCGGTAGCCTGGGCCGGCGGAATCATGACCTGGCTGGAACTGAAGTTGGAGGCGGTCATACACCCACGGCCGCATTGCGCACAATAATGGCACGCGGCGCGTCCATTCAGCGGCTTGGTCAAAATGGCCAGCCGCGATGGGATGCAAGTGATGTTCAAATGGTCGCAGGCCTTCTTGATGATTGTCTCGGTACAGCGCGGTGGTGGAGGCGGTTGAAAAACTCCGTCGGGAGAATTAGGGACATTTTCCTTCGACCCGAATACGCCGATGTAGGACTCGACTTTGTCGTAGTAAGGCGCGAGTTCCTCGTAGGTGATTGGCCAGTCATCTCCCATGCCGTCCGTAGAGCGCGCCCTGAAATCCGCTTCGCCGAAACGGAGCGCGATGCGGCCCCAATGGTTTGTGCGGCCGCCTTCAATCCGGGATCTGAACCAGCGAAATGTTGTGCCGGGCGCCGTGGTATAGGGCTCACCTTCAATGTCCCAAAAACCGTTGGGCGCAAGGAATTCATCGTTAAACTGGCCTTTTCCTTTGCCGGCAACACCCACTCCGCGATGGTCCAGTTCATACGGCCAAACATGCTCTTTGAAGTCTTTGTCGGGATTAAGTCGCGGGCCGGCTTCGAGCATCACCACGTTCAGCCCGCCTTCGGTGAGCACCTTGGCGGCTGTCCCTCCACCTGCACCGGATCCTATGATGCAGACGTCGTAAATCTTCCTGCGCGGATTCAATTGCGGCATCCATACACTCCAGAAACGCAATGGGTAGTCAAGGCGGCTCCATCCGCGCCCGGTCGGTGGCTTGCGCCGGCTCACGCGGAACTCAATCTATGTTTAGACGGAGACTTACATTCTGTTTTGGCAACGATCTAATATAACTCGCCACAGGCACGGCTTGCGATTCATTTCTTCATCCATTCGGAGTCGAGTTAGTCCGGAGCTCCGGGCGGGGCCGGCCTCGCAGAATGCTGAACCTTCAAAATCGTCTGGACCACGGAGACCTCCGCCAAGTCAGCACGTTTTCATCCCAAAGTACCACCCTTGTTGGCAGGCCGTAGAATGATCTTGTCCATCGTCCAGACCGCGCAAAGAACCAATTTTCTGGACATTCGTTACCGGCTTAGCTCTTTCCGCACAAGAAAAACGAGATGGGGTTCACAATGGAAGTTATACGGGTAATTGCGAATCGAATTCTTCACGGGTATGGGTTGAAGGCGGCGCTCCTGGGAGCAGTAGTCCTGATTGCGTTGCAAGCGGCCGCGCAGGTGGAGTATGTCGATCCCACCATCGGCAACGTTGGCATTCTGCTTGAGCCCACTCGCCCGTCTGTGTACCTGCCCAACAGCATGGTGCGAATGTATCCCATGCGCGCGGACGCAATGGATGACCGGATCAAGTCCTTTCCGCTGACGATCAACTCCCATCGCATGGATGAGCTTTTCAGCATCATGCCAGGAGAGGGAGGGCCAGCCGCATACGATCAGGAAAAGACGACGCCGTATTACTATTCCACCCGCTTCGACGAGTCGCTGATTCAGACGGAGTTTACCCCGACCGAGCGCTGCGGCTATTTCCGTTTTAGCTTTCCAGAGGGGAAGCCCTTGGTAACAGTGGCCAATCGCATGACTGGCGACCTGGAGACACAGGGCGGCGATGCGATCAGCGGCGAAGAGCGATTCAGCAACATGAAGGCGTTTGTCTACGGGGAATTCAGTGCGCCGGTTACTGTGAAACTGGAGAATGTTGGCGATAGAAACCGAGTTACTGTCTTGAGAGAAAACGCGAAGACTCTCGAATTCCGGTATGGGATTTCATTTATCAGCGTCGAGCAGGCAAAGCGAAATCTTCGCCGAGAAATTCCCGAATGGGGCTTTGACACCGTAAAGGCTGGGGCAAAGACGCGCTGGAATCAAGTGCTGGGACAGGTCGCTGTGGAAGGTGGAACCGAAACGCAGAAGAAGGTCTTTTACACCGCGCTTTACCGCTGCTATGAACGCATGATCAACATTACGGAGGACGGACGGTACTATAGCGGCTTCGATCACAAGGTGCATGAGGACGCGCGCCCGTTCTATGTGGATAACTGGCTCTGGGATACTTACCGCGCGCTGGAGCCTCTGCAGACACTGCTTAATCCGGAGATGGAAGCGGACAAGATTCAGTCCTATGTGCGCATGTATCAGCAGGCCGGCATCATGCCGACGTTTGCCATTGTGACTGGGCCCTATGCGTGCATGAATGGCAATCATCCCGCACCGTGGTTTGCGGATGCGTGGTTCAAAGGCGTGAGGAACTTCGATTTGCCGGTTGCATACGAAGGAGTCCGCAAGCGGTCTCTCGAAGTCACGATGCTTCCCTGGCGTCTCGGTGCAAGAGGGCCGCTCGATGAATTCTATGCCGCCCACGGCTACATGCCTGCGCTGCGCCCCGGCGAGAACGAGACCGATCCGCAGGTGCATCCATTCGAGAAGCGGCAACCTGTGCCTGTAACTCTGGAGAACAGCTTCGATGACTGGTCGATTGCGCATCTCGCACGCGTTCTCAACAAGCCGGAGGACGAGACGCACTTTCTTCAGCGCGCGGCAAACTACAAGAACGTTTTTCGCGTGGACAAAGCGCTGATGTGGCCTAAAGACGCGGATGGTAAGTGGATTGAGCCGATGGATCCGAAGTTCGGCGGTGGCATGGGCGGACGCGATTACTACGACGAGAACAACGGCTATACCTACACCTGGGATGTACCGCAGGACTTCAACGGACTAGTCCAGCTGATGGGTGGGACTGCAAAGGCAACTGCGAATCTGGACCAGCTTTTTCGAGAGCCTCTCGACCACTCGAAGTACGAGTTTCAGGCGAAGTTTCCCGATTCCACATCGATGGTTGGGCAGTTCTCAATGGGCAATGAACCTAGTCTTGCAATTCCCTACCTCTACGACCGGCTCGGCGCTCCATGGAAGGCACAGAA
>JBELAI010000191.1:0-11634 GCA_049508975.1 Occallatibacter sp.
GCGGCCCACCAGCGTTACCCGCGGCCCACACTCCCAGCAAGCATTCGGCTGCGCATGGAATCGCCGATTCCCCGGATCGTCGTACTCCGCCTGGCACGCCGCGCACATCGTGAATTGCGCCATCGAAGTCTGCGGCCTGTCATACGGAATCCGTCGCGTGATCGTGTATCGCGGTCCGCAATTGGTGCAGTTCAAGAACGGATAGCGGTATCGTCGATCCGCCGGGTCCAGCAACTCGCGCAAACAGTCCGCACACGTCGCAGCATCCGCCGGAATCCCCGTGCTAACTTGGCCCCTGACCTCGCTTTGCGCAATCCGGAAATCAATCCCTCCAGTCGCCGGCAATTCCCTCACAGCAATTGAATCGATCCGCGCCAGCGGAGGCATCTCGTCGCGCAGCCGCTTCAAAAACGCGTCTATCCGCTCCCCGGACCCCTCAATCTCAATTGTCACGCCATCCGTATCATTCCCGATCGAACCGGCCAGCCCTTCTTCTTTCGCCAGCCTATAAACAAACGGACGAAACCCCACTCCCTGCACAACTCCGCGAACCGCTACGCCATACCGCAGCAGTACTTCGTGCCGTCTTCTTTTTGAACGGGATTCATTCGTCAAGAAAGCGCCTCACACCGCAGACAAGCATAGCGCATCCATGCCTCATCCCCATACGGCGACTCTGACCGATATCATTGACGTGCAAACCCCGCTCTCCTGTATTGTGGACATTCGCGGGCGATTCCATGGGCAAGGACCAGCAGTTCACACACACCATCCTCGGCCTCGATGTCGGCGGTACTAAAACCGCTTGCGTAGAAGGCACGCCCGGCGGCCAGATTCTTCAACGAATCGAGATGCCCACGCGAGCAGACCGTCCCTTCGCCGATGTCTTCCCTGAAATCCTCCGCAACCTTCAATCCCTCATCACGGCGGCATCCCATGAAGCTCGATCGATCGCCGCCATCAGTGTTTCCATCGGCGGACCGCTGAAGATTCAGGAAGGCTTCCTCATCAACCCGCCACATCTTCCCGGCTGGCACAATCTTCCCCTCAAATCACACCTAAGCAAAAAATTCCCCAACATCCCCGTCTTCATTGAGCACGATGGCAACGCCGGAGCATTGGCTGAGTTTCACTTCGGCGTCGGCAAAGCTCGCACAAACCTGCAGCACCTCGTCTTTCTCACCTTCGGCACCGGCATCGGCGCGGGATTCATCGTCAATGGGAAAATCCTCCGCGGCGCCACCGATACCGCCGGAGAAGTGGGCCACTGGCGCCTTGCTGAAGACGGTCCGCTCGGCTTCGGGAAACGCGGATCCTGGGAGTCCTTCGCTTCCGGCGCAGGGCTAATCGAACTAGCTGCACAAATGTTCCCCTCGCGTTGGAACGCACAAAGTCCCATATCCGAACTAGTCAGCGCCATGGTCGAGAATCAAGACGAAGCCCTGCAAGTCGCCGCAGTCGCCGGCACATGGATGGGCCGCGGCCTTGCACTCCTCATCGACGCACTCAATCCGCAGGTTATTGTCTTCGGATCGCTCGGTGTCGTTCTCGGCGAACGCATCTTTGGTCCCGCTCGCAAGGTAATCGCCGCGGAAGCCTTGCCGCAAGCAGCCGCCGCCTGCGAACTTCTTCCATCTGTTTTAGGGAAACGTATCGGCGATGTAGCCGCCCTTATGGCCGCGCTCACCGCCCCGTCCCTGGGCCTTGCGCCAGTCCGCGGCCCAACTGAAACCTGAACCGGGGGGAGACTCGTTCCTGGAAATCTGAGCATCAAACAGGGAATGGATTCGCGGTTTAAACTTGATCGAGTGAAGTCTCTCGACAATTCCCAACCTCGGCATCTGCGGTTTGGCAACCTTGTCACCCTTGTTCTTGCGATCCTTTCGGTCTCGTGCGTCCGTGCGCAACAGCCCGATGAAGCCTCCATCATTCGCGGCGTTGACGCTGCCGTCAAAGCCAGGCTTGACGGCATCGCTTCCTACACCGTCACCGAGCATTACTCCGTCTATCGCAACAACGATGAGACCCATCCCGCCGCCGAAATGACCGTCAAGACCACCTATGAAAAAGAGACGGGCAAGAATTATGCAGTCCTCTCCGAAAATGGTTCAGAATTGCTGCGAAAATTCGTCCTCCAATCGATCCTCGATAACGAAAAACGCATCAACCAGCCTGGAGTCAGAGAGGGTTCCTGGATCACTTCCGCAAATTATGGGATGAAGTTGAAGTCCGGCGGCATCGAGCGCATCAACGGCCGCGACTGTTATGTCTTGTCCATCAATCCCAAACAAAAAGCACCCAACCTGATAGTTGGATCAATTTGGGTCGACGCGAAAGATCAGTCGCTCGTGCAGCTTCAGGGAACCGCCTCCAAAAGCATCTCCGTTTTCACCGGTCCCACCCAGGTCATGCGCCAGTATGAGAACCTGGACGGCTTCGCGGAGGCCACTCACGCCCGCGCCGAGTCTGAAAGCACCTTGTTCGGAAAGACCGTCGTGACCATCGAATATCAAGGCTACGAAATTAAAATTCGTGCTACACCCTAAACCTTTGTATAAGAAAAAGCAGGACCCGCATCACCCCAATCGCAACGATTCTGGACTATACTGGCTTTCGTGGTTGCCATTTTCAGTGACTGGAAACTCGATGCCGCGCTTGGCTCGTGCCTGCTGCTGGGCCTGCGCCATGGCTTCGACTACGATCACCTGGCGGCCATCTCCGACATCACGGCCGTCCAGCGTAACTGGCGCAGCGGCCTCCGCTTAGGCATGACGTACGCCCTCGGCCACGCATTCACTGTGGCCGCACTCGGTATAGCCGTCCTCGAACTGCACCTGGGCCTGCCCCAGGGCCTCGACCACTGGACCGAGCGCCTGATTGGCCTTACGCTCATCATCCTCGGCATCGGCGTGGTTGCCGGAATCCTCCGCAAAGATGCCCACGGCCACTCTCACAGCCGGATTGAAAGCCGCCTCGCCATTGCCATCAACGGAGTCCTGTGGCTTGCCTGGAAGGTGCGCCGCATCTGGAATCGCCAAGCCCCCAAACCCGATCGCTTTCAGTGGATGTACAACGGGAAATCCGTTTTCCTCATCGGCATTCTGCATGGCGTCGGCGCGGAAACCCCCAGCCAGTTGGCACTTTTCTTTCTGACCGCAAATCTCGGCGGAACTTCCCGCGGCATGCTGGGCCTGCTAGCCTTCTCCGTCGGCTTGGTCGCCATGAACGCACTCATGACCGCCTCCATGGGCGGAGCCTTCAGCGCTACCGGGCACCATCCCCGCTTTTATCACGCCATAGCCTGGGCCGGCGCGGCTTACAGCTGCATCATCGGATTTATTTTTCTTTTCGGAATCTCCGATCGTTTGCCGGCGCTCGGCTAGCCCCGACTCTTCAACCCAGATCAAACATTTAAAAGTACATCCACAACTGGAGGACCTTCCTGCTTTGAAACTGACTTCCGCAATGCGGTACGCCATACCGACGCGTGATCACTGTCACGGCTGCTTCAAGCCACGCCAAGTACAACAAAGATAGACAAGGAGCAGGACGCAAACGCACAATCGCCTTGCACCCTTATTGTCCGCATTCGGGAGGGAAATCGTGCCAGCCTTCACACCTCCGCCGCTGCCAAGCGACGACAAACGTTGGAAGATCGTGAACGGCACCATGCGCAAGAATGGGTTTGCCCGCCACGCGCTCATTGAAACGCTCCACACCGTGCAATCCGCATTCGGCTACCTAGACGACGATTCCATTCGTTTCGTCGCCCGCTCCCTGCGCGTCCCGCTCAGCCAGGCCTATGGAGTGGTCACCTTCTATCACCACTTCAGCCTCAAACCGCCGGGCAAGCACACCATGACCATCTGCACCGGCACGGCCTGCTACATCAAGGGCACTGACAAACTGGTCGCCGCGGCTGAAAAACTCTTGAGCATCCCCCAGGGAGAGACCACCAAAGACGGCAAGATCAGCCTCATGACCGCTCGCTGCGTTGGCGCATGCGGCCGCGCCCCAGTGGTCCTTACCGACGGCGAACTCCATGGCCAGATGCCCGAGGAGCAGATGCTTGAACAACTGGAAAGGTGGGCTGTTGAATGACCATCGAAGAGCTTGAACAAATAGCCGAAGCGACAAAAGCCGAATATGCCAAATACGACAACGAGATCAATGTCTGTATGGGCACCGGCTGCCTCAGCCAGCACTCCGATCAATTGAAGGATGCGCTGACCAAGGCAGTCACCGCGCATGGCAAAAACACTTTCGTACGTCGCACCGGTTGCATGGGTCTGTGCGCGGCTGGTCCGCTGGTCCTAGTCGATCCCGAAGAAATTCTCTACCAGCATTGCAACGCCAGTCACGCGGAGGCCATCGCCTCCAGCCTCGGCGGCGAACCGGTTGCGGCCTTGCAATGCGACTTGCGCGAGCACTTCGACCAGCAGGTCCATGTTGTGCTCGAAAACTCCGGACACATCGATCCGGAAAAGATCGACGACTATATCGCCCGCGACGGTTACCGGGCTCTCGTCACAGCGCTCACTGAGATGACGCCCAACGATGTGATCCAGCAGATCACCGCCAGCGGCCTGCGCGGTCGCGGCGGCGGTGGCTATCCCACCGGCCTCAAATGGGGCACGGTAGCAAAAGCCGGCGGCGACTTGAAATACGTCATCTGCAACGGAGACGAAGGCGACCCCGGCGCATTCATGGACCGCAGCGTTCTCGAGAGCGATCCGCAGCGCGTGGTGGAAGGCATGGCCATCGCCGCCTACGCGGTTGGCGCAAGCAAAGGCTTCGTCTATGTCCGCGCGGAGTATCCGCTCGCAGTAACGCGCCTCACCAACTGTCTGCGCGATGCCCGCCGTCGCGGTCTGCTCGGCAACAACATCTGCAACACGCCCTTCAACTTCGATGTGGAAATTCGTCTCGGCGCCGGCGCTTTCGTCTGCGGTGAAGAAACGGCCCTCATCGCCTCCATTGAGGGCAAGCGCGGCCAGCCCAAGCCCCGGCCTCCTTACCCCGCGGTAAGCGGACTGTGGGGCAAGCCTACCCTCATCAACAACGTTGAGACCTTCGCCAATATCGCGCCGATTATCCGCAAAGGCGGCGCGTGGTTCGCAAGCATGGGTTCGGAACGCAGCAAGGGCACCAAGGTCTTCGCCTTGACCGGCAAGATCACCAACACCGGCCTGGTCGAAGTGCCCATGGGCATCAAGTTGCGCGACATCATTGAAGGCATTGGCGGCGGCGTTCCCGATGGCCACAAATTCAAAGCCGTTCAGACTGGCGGTCCTTCCGGCGGCTGTCTTCCCGCGGAGTTGCTCGACATCGGCGTCAGCTACGACGCCCTCGTAAAAGTCGGCGCAATGATGGGCTCCGGTGGCATGATCGTCATGGACGACACCTCCTGCATGGTCAACGTCGCTCGCTTCTTCATGGAGTTCTGCATGACCGAGTCCTGCGGAAAGTGCATCCCCTGCCGCGCCGGCACCTTCCAGATGCACACCATCCTCACCCGCATCTGCGCCGGCCAGGGAACCATGGACGACCTCGACCTGCTCGTCGATCTCTGCACCACGGTTAAGGAAACAAGTCTCTGCGGCCTGGGCATGACCGCACCCAACCCGGTGCTCAGTACGCTCAAGTATTTCAAGAACGAATACATCGACCACATCGTTCACAAACGCTGTCAGGCAGGCGTCTGCAACATACAGGCTCCCGCGCCTCAATCCCAATTGGAGGTGTTGGCATGAGTCCCGCAGTCGACGTCAAAACACTCATCATCGATGGCAACGAAGTCAGCGCCCGCGCCGGTCAAACCATCCTCGAAGTCGCACGCGAACACAACATCGAAATTCCCACCCTCTGCCATCTCGAGGGCCTCAGCGACGTGGGCGCCTGCCGTCTGTGCGTGGTGGAAATCAAAGGCAACAACAAGCTCTTTCCCGCCTGCGTAACCACCGTGTTTGAAGGCATGGAGGTCACAACTGTCACTGAGCGGCTTCAGAAACATCGCAAAACTATTCTTGAACTCCTCTTCACCGAGCGCAACCACATCTGCTCTGTTTGCGTGTCCAACGGGCACTGCGAATTGCAGACCCTCGGCCAGCAGCAAGGCCTGACGCATGTGCGCCTGCCCTATCGCAACCCCGAATTGCCGGTCGATGCTTCACACGAGCGTTTTACACTCGACCAGAATCGCTGCATCCTCTGCACCCGCTGCGTCCGCGTCTGCGCTGAAATTGAAGGAGCCCATATCTGGGACGTCATGGGCCGCGGCATTGATTCTCTGGTCATCACCGATCTCCACCAGCCCTGGGGCGAATCCGCCTGCACCCGCTGCGGGAAATGCGTCCAGGTCTGCCCCACCGGTGCCTTATTCGACAAGAGCAAAGTCGGCGTCGACCACCCCAAGTATCCCGATTTCCTGCCCTACCTGAATTTGATGAGGGAAGCGCAATGAGCAAACTGAAACTGGCAACGGTCTGGCTGGACGGGTGTTCCGGCTGTCACATGTCGATCCTCGACATGGACGAACGGCTTCTCACCATCACCGAATTCGTCGATATCGTCTACAGCCCCATCGTCGATACCAAGGAGTTTCCCGACCAGGTCGACATCGCCCTTGTCGAGGGGGCGGTCGCCTCGGTCGACGACGAGAAGAAGATCAAGAAGATTCGCGCCCACTCCAAACTCCTCGTCGCCATGGGCGATTGCGCGGTAGCCGGCAATGTGCCGTCCATGCGTAATCCCATCGGGCCGGAAGCAATCCTGAACCGCGCTTACATCGAGAACGCCAGTGCTCAACAGCAGATTCCCTGCGTCGTTGTGCCGCAGTTGCTGCGCGTCGTACGTCCCATTCACGAATTTGTCAAAGTGGACGTATTCCTCCCCGGCTGCCCGCCCTCGGCCGATACTTTCTACACCGCGCTGACCGCGCTGGTTACCGGTGCGCCGCTGGACGTCCCAGCCCTCACCCGTTTTGGAGCCTGAAGAGGTTGATACCTTGAAGGGTACGGGCTTTAGCCCGTACATAAACAGCACGGAACAACCGGGGCTTTAGCCCGTACGCGAATGCCGAGTTGATGCTTTGAAGGGTACGGGCTTTAGCCCGTACATAAACAGCACGGAACAACCGGGGCTTTAGCCCCTGAGGGAATGCGAACTTCGAGCCTGAGAGATGTTCAAGACTTCCCAACCTCGTCTGGAGATTCACCTATGAGTCAGACCATTACCATCGATCCCGTCACTCGCCTCGAAGGCCACGGCAAAATCACCATCCAGCTCAACGGACAGGGTGAAGTCGAAGACGCGCATTTCCACGTAACCCAGGTGCGCGGCTTTGAAAAATTCTCCGAAGGCCGTCCCTTTTACGAGATGCCCAGCCTGATGGCCCGCATCTGCGGCATCTGCCCCGTGTCCCACCTCATCGCCTCTGCCAAGGCCTGCGAAGAGATCATGGCCGTCCGTATTCCCTACACCGCCGACCAACTGCGCTGCATGCTCAATCTCGCCCAGATGGTCCAATCTCACGCCCTGAGCTTCTTCTATCTTTCCTCGCCGGACCTGCTCCTCGGCATGGAGTCGGACGTCGCCGCGCGCAACATCTTCGGCGTTGTCGCCGCCAAGCCTGAACTGGGCCGCGCGGGCATCGCTTTGCGCCGCTTTGGCCAGCACATCATCGAACTGCTCGGCAAGAAGCGCATTCATCCCGGCTGGGTGGTTCCCGGCGGCGTGACCGAGCCTCTCGACGCACCCAAGCGCGATGAAATCCTGGCCATGATTCCCGAGGCCTACGCCAATATTGCCCTCGCCCTTGCTGCATACAAGCAGATCGCCGATACCTTCAAGCAGGAGATTGAGGTCTTCGCCAACTTCCAATCCAATTACATGAGTCTCATCAACGAAGACGAATCGATCGAGTTTACGGTCGGCGCTCTCCGCGTCATCGATTCATCCGGCAACATTCTCGAAGACGGCATCCTTGCCGACGGATTCGCCAACCTCATCGGTGAGGCAGTCGAACCGTACAGCTACACCAAGTTCGCCTACCTGAAATCGCTCGGTTATCCAGCGGGTAGCTACCGCGTAGGACCGCTCGCGCGCCTCAACATCGTAAAAACCATGGGCACACCGTTAGCCAATCAGGAGCTGGCCGAATTTAAGCAGATCGCCAACGGCCCGGTGCAGAGTTCCTTCCATTACCATCATGCCCGTCTCATCGAGGTTCTCTACGGCATCGAGAAGATCGAACAGATTCTCAACGACCCGCTCATCCTCGACAAGCATGTGCGCGCCATGGCTGGAGTCAATCGCCTCGAGGGCGCAGGGCAGGCCGAAGCCCCGCGGGGCACGCTCATGCACAACTACAAAGTCGACGAAAACGGCCTCATTACCTGGGCGAATCTCGTCATCGCCACCGGCCAGAACAACAACGCCATGAACAAAGGCGTACTGCAAGCCGCCCGCTACTACGTCAGGGACGGCAAGTTTACGCCTGGAGTCCTCAACCGCGTCGAAGCCGTAATCCGCACCTTCGACCCGTGCCTCAGTTGCTCCACCCACGCCTTCGGCCAGATGCCTCTGGTTCTCTCCCTGTTGAATGCCGACGGCGAGCAGATCGACCAGCTAATCCGCTAACCCATTCACCCTGATGTCGTCATGCCCCAGGTCTCATTTCGACACCTGGGGCATTTCTTACTGAACTAAAACCTGTCATCCTGAGCGACCGCAGCGAAGCGAAGGGAGTCGAAGGACCTGCTTTTCCTCTTAGCTTTCCTCGCCCATCTGGATTGGTTTGAGGGTTCCACAATGCTGAAAAAGGCACAATGCCTCATCATCGCCTGCGGCAACACCCTGCGCAGCGACGACGGCATAGGCCCCTGGCTCGCGGCATGGGCCGAAGAGAGGTTTCGGGAAGACGCCGCGATCCGCGTCCTCGCCCGCCAGCAATGGACCCCTGAGCTAGCCGAAGACCTCGCCCACTCCGAGTCCGTCCTCTTCATCGACTGCTCGATAGAGGCAGCACCCGGCTCCGTCCAGTTCCGCGAAGTCCATCCATCCGCCCCAGCCCAAGGCCTTGCCACCCATCACCTGGGCGCCGCCGAACTCCTGGCCCTGGCCAGCGAACTCTACGATTTCCAACCAACGAAAGCCGAACTCCTGACCATCGGCGCCGGCTCAACCGAGCTAGGCGAAACATTCAGCGATTCGGTCCTCGACTCTATTCCGCAAGCCTGCGCGCTTCTTGAACAGACCGTTACGCGCCTCGTCAACGAGCGTGGTTCTTGACCAAGCTGAGCAACGCGCTTCGGCACCGAAGAAATCCGAGTTCCGCACCAAACAACAACGGCGGCCGCATCCTCGCGACCGCCGTTGTCTTGCATATGAGTTCTGTACTCAGCAGCTAGAACGCCGCCACCGTCTGTCTCAGACTATAGGAGCTGAGTGTCTTGATGTAGTTTCCCCGATCGAACGGCGAAGTATCCGGCACCGATGTCCGGCTCAAACATCCGCGCGTCTCCCACAACGACGAGTACTCCCGTTTCTGCAGCCAATACTCCAGATCCGCAAGGACTCTTCCAATGTGCTCGATGCCATGAATGTGCAGCGCAGAACACATCATAGTTACGCCTGCGCCGGCCATGATCCCCTTCAACACATCTTCAGCCGAGTGAACCCCGCCTGTAATCGCCAGGTCGATCTTCATTTGCCCGAACAGAATCGCCGCCCAATGCAGCCGCGGCAGCAGCTCCGACGGTGTTGAAAAGTGCAGCGTGGGCCGCACTTCCAGCGCCTCAATGTCGAAGTCCGGCTGATAGAAGCGATTGAAGAGCACCACGCCTTTTGCCCCGGCATCCTCAAGCCGTGCAACCAGGTGCGGCAGGCTGGTGAACGAGGACGACAGCTTCACCGCCACCGGCACATTCACCGCTCCGATCACAGCCGACACCAGTTCCAGCAGCTGCGTTTCGAGGTCAGATGAACTCTGCTTTCGGTCCGTTGCCAGTGCGTATGTGTTCAACTCGATCGCATCCGCGCCGGCCTGCTCCATATCTTTCGCGTATCGTATCCAGCCGCCCGTCGTGGCCCCATTCAAGCTGGCCATGATGGGAATCCCTACCGCAGACTTGGCCCGGCGCAGATACTCAAGGTAGACCTCCTGCGTCATGCGATAGTCGTCCATCTCCGGCAGATAGCCAAGCGACTCGGCAAAGGATTCAGTGCCTCGCGAAAGGTCCTCATCGAGCGCCCGCGACTCAAGCGCCAGCTGTTCTTCAAACAGCGAAGTCAGCACAATCGCCGCAGCGCCCGCATCTTCCATGCGCCGAACGTTGTCGATCGACTCCGACAGCGGCGTCGACGACACGACAATCGGACCCTTCAGTTTCAACCCAAGATACTTCGTTGAAAAATCAATCACTCCGCACCTCCGGCAGCACTCGCCGCCAGCTTCTCTTCTGTCTTTTCTTCCGGCGCAATATTCGGCGTCTCACCGCGGCCCGGCATCGACGCGCGCGCTGAATACACGCGCCACTGCCGTTCCACATCGTCCTGCGCTTCCTTCAGCAATTCCGCCGCCAGCTCCGGATTGCTCCGCGCCAGCATCGTGTACCGCGCCTCTCGATAGCTATATTCCTTGAGCCGGATCGACGGCGCCTTGGAGTCAAGCTGGAACGGGTTCTTCCCCGTCTCGCGCAGTGCCGGGTTATAGCGCATCAGCGGCCAATAGCCCGATTGCACGGCAAGTTTTTGTTGCTCAAGCCCATGAACCAGGTCGTAGCCGTGTGCGATGCAGCTCGAATAGGCAATGATGATCGACGGCCCTTCGTGCGCTTCGGCCTCCTGGAAGGCCTTCACCACGTGAGTGTCGTTGCCGCCCAGAGCTACCTGCGCTACATAAACGGAACCGTAACTCACGGCCTCCATGGCCAGGTCTTTTCTGCTATTCGACTTGCCGCTTGCCGCAAATTTTGCAACTGCTCCGCGAGGCGTAGCCTTCGACATCTGCCCGCCCGTATTCGAGTAGACCTCCGTGTCCAGCACCAGCACGTTGACGTTCTTGCCCGAGCCCAGCACATGGTCCAGCCCGCCGAACCCGATGTCGAACGCCCATCCGTCGCCGCCCAGAATCCACACACTCTTGCGCACCAGTGAATCCGCAATCGCCAGCAGGTTTTTTGCGTCGGAGCTCTCATTGCCCCCAAGCCGCACACGCAGCGCCAGCACCCGCTCCCGTTGCTTGTTGATTTCCGTCTCGGTCTTCTGCGGCGCATGAAGGATCTCAGCAACCAGTTCAACACCAATCTCCGCCGCAAGCCGCGTGACCAGCGTCTCCGCGAAGATCTTCTGTTGATCCAAAGCCGTTCTCATGCCGAACCCAAACTCCGCATTGTCCTCGAACAGCGAGTTGGCCCACGTCGGTCCGCGTCCTTCCTTGTTGCTCGTGTACGGCGTAGTCGGCAGGTTGCCCCCGTAGATCGAAGAGCATCCCGTTGCGTTGGCGATGTATAAACGATCGCCGAACAACTGCGTCAACAGTTTGATGTAAGCCGTCTCGCCGCAGCCCGCGCAAGCGCCAGAGAATTCAAACAGCGGTTGCAGCAGTTGAATGTCCTTCACCTGTGTATGCGA